>CAYQZH010000149.1:0-10913 GCA_964421865.1 uncultured Phycisphaera sp.
GAGCGCAGCGAAGAATCTTCTTACGCGTCAAGATGCTTCGCTCCGCTCAGCATGACTCGAAACGACTACCCCCGCCACCCTTAATGGGATGCGCCCAACGGATCACGGCACGGTCAGCTCAAGATTATGTACGCGCGGGCCGTCATTCAGTTCGCGAAGCATCAGGCGGACTTGACGTCCGATGAGGTCGCTCCCGCCGCTGATGCGATACTCCGCCGACTGCGTGTCGCCGGGACGCAGGTTGGCGAAGGGACGGTACTGACGTTCGTGCCCGGGCACGGCGGCCGATCCGCGAAAGCTCAGCACGCTGTTGGAGCGGTTGCTGACCACGTGGCGGAGCACGAGGTCGTTGCCTTGCACGACGACGGTCCCCGACACCTCGACGTCGGCAAGTCCGACCTCCACGCGCAGCGGGACCTCGACATAGTAGGACTCGGGCGTCAGCGTCATCTTGGCAAGGATGATCTTCCGTCCCGCCGGCTCACTATGGGGATAACGGATTTGCAGTTCGATTTTCTCCGCGCGGCCGGGCGAGAGATTGAAGCTGAACGTCCGCGGCGTTATTTCCAACGACGAGGGGGCCTCGAACGACCCGTGGCCCGAAACCGCGTGCGGACCCGGATACGAAAGCTCGAAGGTGTGCCGCACCAGCTCCTTGCCGGAATCGACATGCGAAGGCTTCAACGCGAGCGAGGTCACAAAGTCCACCAACCACCGATCGACGCCGCTCACGAATACCGGCGTGCCCGAGAGTGTCACCAGTTGCCGCCCCTGTTCGTCGCGTTCGAGCGAGGTGGAGCGGCCCCACAGATCGACCTGCGCCGAAGCCCGGCCCAATTGAACGGCGTGGATCCGTCCGTCCGGAGGGGCGAGTCGGTCCCATAGGGCCAGGATCGCGGTGTCCCCGGCGTGGAAGGCCAGACATCGCACGCCCTCGGCGATGTCCACGCGTTGGCCCGGCGTCGCATCCCCCAGGACGTCCGCGATGGTTCGGAAGACGACGAACTCCTCGAGAGGCTCCGTCACCGACCCGAAGACCGTGTCACGGGCGTGCCAGGTCTGCGGCACAAACACAGTGTTTACGCCGGCGTGCCGCGCGGCGATGATCCGTCGCGCCCATTCCGCCAGTCGCGGGACTCGTTGGTACCGCTCGACCGGCAAGGGTGGAACGAACGCGGAGACCTGGTCGTAACCCATCTGTTTCACGCTCTCGATCCGCACGGGGAACCAGTCGGGGTCGATGTCGCCGCCCAAGGTCACGCAGAGCTGCTCGACGGGGAGCCGCTGAGCATCGGTGTCGTCGGCGGAGGAGGCCGGCGCCGAGAGCCGCGGGGCGGTGATGAACCGGCGCAGCTCGGAACGCAACTGTTCGGCGGCCTTGGCGAACCGATCCGCCGCCTCCGGTCCCGACGCGCCGGGAGACGATCCGTCCGGGCCGACTTGCCACCAGCGATACATCTCCGCGTAGGGCGCCGCCACCGCGGCCAGCTCCTCACCCCATACGCCCGGGTCATCCCCCAACAGGTCGATCAAGGGCCGGCTGTACGCGCCGTAGCGTTGCAGGATCGAAGCCGGCGGGCCGAAAAACACGCCCGTGAGGGCCACACTCCGACGCCCCAACTCTTGCAGAAACTTGTCCGTCGCCCGTTGTTGCTCGACCGTCGTCGGCGGCTCATCCAGACCGGTCCAGACCGGCAACTTCACCGACCGAACCGCCTGCCGCTGCAGCAACGCCGCCTCCGTCGCTGGGTCGCTTCGCGCTCCGGGATCGACCACCACCCCGAACGACCGGGCCCCGGTCTCCGACGACCGCCACCGCGGATCGACGCGGACGAAATCCAAGCTCCGTGAGACGATGGACGATCCCCCGGCCAACACGTCGAGGCGCGCATGGTAGAGACCCGGCGATCGAGCACCGAGGGGAATTCGCACCGCCTCCGCACGACCCCCCTCGGCAAGCTTAACGGGGTATTCGCCGAGCTTGTCGCCCTCCGCCGACTCGACGGATACGCGCGCCGCAAGGGCCTCTCCGTCGTGGTCGGCCACGGTGACCAGCAACTCCTGGGGATCGTCGTGGGCGATCACGTTCCCCGGTGCCGCCGTGCTCAACTCCACGCGCGGCAGGCGGTAGACGGTGATGTCGTCGAACCAGGCCCCGCCGTGCACGTCGCTACGGACGATCTTACGCCGCGCCGGCGTGGACGTGTCCCACGTCGATTCCTGAAGCACCCAAGCGATCAGCCCGATCGTATGGGCGTCGACCGGCGCGGAGGTGAGAAACAACTCCACCGCAACCCACTCTTCTTCTCCCGCCGCGCCGGGACCGTCGATGAACGCGGTACGCACCAGGGTGTCGAGGAGCGGACTCCCGTAGCGGTCGACGAAGAAGGCGCATAAGCACGCCCGTGCGTATCGTAGCCCGTCCGAGCGGATGAAGCCCTCTACGCGGTAGCTCCCGGACGGACGCACCCGCGTCTCCGGACCGCCGTATTGATAGGCGACGTTGCGTCCGTCGCTCTTCAAATGAAACGAGGGCGGAGCGGAGTGCCCGACCTGCACGTCAAACTCCCCGCGGGCGAAGCCCGGGAACTCCGCGGTCCGCAGCGGCTCCCAGTACTTGGGCACGTCCTCCACGTTGCCCGCGCCGCGCTCGTCGAAATCGAAGCGATGAATGACGCGTGTGCCCGGGTTCGGCTCAAGCGCGGCGGCCCCCCCGTCCGGCCCGTTCGCGGAGAAGCACCGGGCCGTGTCGACGAGGAGAATCGACAGCGTTGCGCACCATGTCCGACCCAAGGTATGGCTTTCGAGGAATCGAGTCACGCTCCGTGAGTTATCGGTGGTCGGCGGACAAGGGGTTAGCGCCGTGCCGAGGACGCGATCCGACGTTTGCGGCGCGACGCCCAGCGCCCTACGATGACCTCCACGATGCCGACCCTCTATGACACGCGTCGTTATCTGACCAACTTCGACTCCAACCGCACAAGCCACGTCCTCACGGACGTGCTGGTTATCGGAAGCGGCGTCGCCGGCGCTCGGGCGGCGATCGAGGCCTCACGCCACGGGCTGGTGACGCTGCTCTGCAAAGGCGATTTCACCGATTCCGCTACGCGATATGCCCAAGGGGGCATCGCCGTCGCCCAAAAAGACCCCAGCGCCGTCCAGTCGCACTACGACGACACGATGCGTGTAGGCTGCGAGCTCAACCGACCGGCGGCGGTCCGCGCCCTGGTCGATGAAGGCCCCACCTGCATCGACGAGTTGGTCGCGTGGGGCATTGAGCTGGATCGAATCAACGGCGCCTTCGCCCTGACCCGTGAGGGCGGCCACTCCGTCAACCGCATCGTCCACGCCCACGGCGATCAGACCGGACGCGAACTGGTCCGCACTCTCCGCCGCCGCGTCGAGCACCTCGACAACATCCGCATCTTTGACCACTGCTTCTTCCTCGATTTCCTCACCGTCGCCGGCGTCTGCGTCGGCGCCGTCGCCTACCATAAGCGCCACGGCCACCAACTGATTTGGGCAAAGCAGACGGTTTTGGCCTCCGGGGGCTGCGGGCAGATTTGGCGAGAGACGACCAATCCGCCCGTCTCGACCGGCGACGGGTTGGCCGCCGCGTATCGCGCCGGCGCTCGCCTGTGCGATTTGGAGATGATGCAATTCCACCCGACCACGCTCTACGTCGCGGGGGCCGGGCGGGCGTTGATCTCCGAAGCCGTCCGCGGCGAGGGAGCGTACTTGGTCGACCGCAACGGCCGCCGCTTCATGCCCGATTACCACCCCGACGCCGAACTGGCCCCGCGCGACATCGTCAGCCGTGCCATTCAAAGTCACCTCGAAGAGACCCGGGCGAACTGCGTTTATCTGGACGTGCGCCATCTGACCGGCTTCCAGGAGCGTTTCCCGCACATCGCCGGCCTGTGCAAGGATTTCGAGATTGACGTGACCCGCGACCTGATTCCCGTCCGGCCCAGCGCGCACTACATGATCGGCGGGGTGGACGTGCCATTGGACGGTTCCACCACGGTGGAAGGATTGCTGTGTTGCGGCGAGGCCTCTTGCACCGGCGTCCACGGCGCCAACCGCATGGCCAGCAATTCCCTGTTGGAAGGATTAGTGTTCGGCAAGCGTACCGGCGAGACCGCCGGCCGACGCGCCGCGGCCCAGTCCCATCCTACCCCGCTGAGCAGGATCACGAACCAGAACCCCTCGTCCTCGCGCACCACCCTCGACTTGCCCGACATCCGCAATTCACTCAGCAGTGTGATGTGGCGGAATGTCGGCATTGTACGCCGCGGCGACCGCCTCCGCGAGACCTGCGACATCCTCGACTTCTGGGGCCACTACACCCTCGATAAGACCTTCGACGACGCGCTCGGATGGGAAACGCAAAACAAACTGACCGTCGCCCGCCTCATCGCCCTGTCGGCCCTGGAACGCACCGACTCCATCGGCGTCCATTTCCGCAGTGATGCCACGACCGACGGATCAACCTCCAATTATCACGTGACCGTCGCGCGCGACGCCGACGGAACCAAGCCGGCTCGCGTTCCTGTAGGGGTGTAGAGGCCGGAACCTTCCACGTCGGTTGTGCGAGAAAGATCGGGCGCGCGTTACTGATGGGGAGATTTGAAATCTGAGATTTCAGATTCGCGATTTCATGTTGGATCATTGCGTCTTGGGTCCGGCTGCGTCCGGAGGAGATTGTGGATCCTCTGCGTTGGGGCGTGAACCGCTCCGGCGACGGACGACTTCATCGACTTGCTTGAGGAACGCTTCGGCCCGGCGTTTGGATTCGTAAGCCAGCCGCGTTTGGTCGTTCAGGTGTCGCCGGCCGCGGATGTCGCTGTTCTGAACGCTGTTCGCCCATGCCCGAAGCTGCCGCGAGCAAGATTCGGCGAGGGCAACCAAATCTGAAATCTGAGATTTCAAATGAGCGGTCTGCGATCGGCGCTCGCAAAAGAGCAGCATGGAGCGCACTTCGCCGGCGGACCCGCGTGCAATGTATAGGACATTCAGCAGTTCCGGCGTCGTGCCGCGTTCGAACCCTTCGGCGATGTTGTTGGAGATGGAAAGGGCGGCGCGACGCAACTGATCTCGCAGATCGCCCGGCCCGTGAAATCCGCGGTCGTCGGTCACCGCGTACATCTTGACCGCCAAGTCCATGGCCGATTGCCATACGGGGACATCCTCGAAGCGATCGTACTTCAGTCGACTCTACGAGCCATCAAATGTATTCTTGGGCTGTGTTTTAATGTAGAGCTTGCGCCGTTCGGCGTACTGCTCGGGCGTGAGGTCGTCGATGCCGAAGGCGTCGGGGTCCTCCGCGATCTTGATGAGGAAGGGGATGCACCAGCCGCAACCGGTGCCGGCGCCGAGGCACTCGGTCATTTGGCTCGGGCGCTTCGGACAGGTGCGGCGGCTGAAGTTCATCAGCTTACGCATCGACACTCCGTAGCAGTAGCAGATTTTGTCGTCGAGCTGCATGAGGCCTCAAACAAGTGTACGCCACGCTCGGCTTGATGTCGCAAGTTCGCCGGCTGGGCCGGAATTCCGTTGCGGGCGCGCTCCGCAAGGCGAGATTCGTTAACGTCGATGCGGCGTCGTGCCGTTGCCCACGGAGGCCGACTTACGAGTTTGAGGCGCAGAGGCTTCAACCGTCAGACCGGTCGCGGCGTCGATCGCCGGCGGCGTCTCGTGCAGACGCAGCTTCAGTACACGCCCAATCTTAAATTTTACAGTCCTCTTTGAAGGAACGTGGACCTTATCCATAGTCTTAGGGTTCTGGGCGTCCCGTGAGGCCCGCATCCTACTTTCGAAGACGCCGAAGTCGCGGAACTCAAGGCGATTCCCGCCGCTAAGCTCTTGTATGATCGAATCTAGGAACGATTGAACGACCCGCTTGACGAGAATCCGCTTGTAGCCTTCGCGTTCGGCGATGCGGTCGATCAGTTCCTTCTTCGTAATGGTCGCCATCACAACACCCTGCGAGAGCCGAACGCCAGCCGGCTAGGTGTGCTGTCCATCCGCAGCCGGCGGCCCGGATGACCTGTTAAAACTATTTGTGCGTCACCGTCGCCAAGCGTGAAAACGCCGCCCTGGCCACACGCCCCAGCGCCACCCTTCACGGGGTCGCCCGATCGCAAGTCATACTACTACAAAGGCTTCCGGCGATCAAGCCTTATTTTGCGCGTGGCTCGCATGGGTGTATCTCAACATTGGCGGCCGTGCTGCGGCTCGGTGGAGACGATGGGTCCCCCATCGCTTGCGGTGGTGGACTGATGTTCAGCTCCGTGATCGTCGCATGGGTGCCCGGAGGAACGCTTGCTCTACTCCGTCGAGTCGGTCCCCCAGCCCAAAGGCTGGGGCACCAACCCCAGCACGCGAGAAGGTTTGCTGCAATTATTACACCACGCCAGCCGGAGTGGGATGATCCAGGCAAGGGAGCCTCGGGATGGGCCTCGTGGGTCGGTCTCCGTTCTCGCTTGCCACGGCCGGGCCGCTTGCTTGCCCTTGCCCTCTCGTCCTGAACGAGACGCAGATGACTTGGGCCAGTCGGATGCTCAGCTCGGGTTAGGTCCGGCCGCCACCGGCGGCGACGCCGTTCGAGCCGGACGGTCCATCAGAAACGACACCCGCTCCAAGTCCGCGGGGCTAAGGACTCGTTCGACAATCCGCTTGGCCAGACGCATGTCCGTTCGCCGGGTGACATGCATCAACATGATCTGGGCATCCGGCACGGCCGCGACCACCTTGGGTAGATCATCCACGTGAATATGCCGCCCCGCCCGGGCGCGGGAGACGTGATCCTGGTCAAAGAACGTGCACTCCAACAGTAAGGCCCGGCTGCGTCGGACGAAGTCCAATTCCAGGAACCGCCCCAAAGCCGTGTCCCCGGTGCAGGTGAGCAGCACAACCTCGGTCCGCTCCTCGATCTCCACGCCCTCGCGCTTCAGCTCGACCAGTTGCGGGCCGGATTTCCCGACGAACTCCGCCTTCAGCTTGTGCCTCCGTTCGATAAGCGAGAAGCCCAGCGAACCCGCCGAGTGGTTCACATTGAACGCGCGGATAAGAAGATCCCGCCGAAGTTCCACCTCTTCGAGGTGCTCCACGCCGTAGATGGTCCCCGCCGTCGGATGCCCCTCGATGTCCGACCAAACGTCCATGAGCTTCTGGATCGGCTGGGCCAGACTGCGGTGGACGATCACCCGCCCCGGCGGTAAGTCCACGAACCCGCGTTGGGAGAGGTAGTAGGCCACCCCCGCGGCATGGTCCATGTGCCCATGCGTCAGACAAACATTGTCGATCGAGATGACCTCGCGGGGGGCGCGGCCCACGTCGAAGCACACGTTGTACTCCGGGGCGACGGCCACCGTCTCCTCGCCGGCCACGGAGAAGCCCAGGATGCGGACGCCGCCCAATTCCTTGTCAACGAGTTTCGACATCGCCTCGGCAAAGCCCGAGCCGCCCCATTCCTGGGGCGGGCAGCCACCGGCGGCATGAAGGCCGCGGCTCAGGTCCAACCGTCAACTCAGCTTCGACGGACTATCAGCCTACGCGATTTGACACCCCATATCTAGTAGCGTTACCCTGCCGAACGGGCTAGATATCGCTGCGGCGATCGTCTCGCCGCCCCAGAAACGAAGACCCCCACCGGCTACCACGAGAACCTGGACAGTACGACATGGTCTGCCCGTCCTGCAAAGGAAACGACAACAAGGTGATCGACTCCCGCGTTACCGAGGGCGGGGCGGCCATCCGTCGTCGCCGTGTTTGTCTCGCCTGCAATCGTCGCTTCACGACCAAGGAACGCGTCGAGGAAGAACTGCGCCTCACGGTGATTAAGGCGAGCGGCCAGCGGGTTCCCTACAATCGCGACAACATCCTCAACGGCGTCTCGCGGGCTTGCTCCAAGCTCGATATCCGCGACGGCCAACTGCAGGAACTCGTCGATCATGTCGAGGAGGACATCTTCAGTAATCACGACCGCGAGGTAAAGACGGAGGACATCGGCCGCTACGTGGGCGTCCATTTGCGCAGGCTCAATCCCGTGGCCTACGTCCGCTTCATGAGCGTCCACCGCAAGTACAACACCATCGATGCGTTCATCGAGGAAATCAGCGACGTGCGCGTTCGCGTGTCCCAGGAAAGCCCGACGCAACAGTCGCTGTTCTAATCCCAGAAGCGAAACATCGAAACGCCGAAACGCCAAGATGATCCAGCCGCTAAAGGTGACAGCGTTCTGTCACGCCTGGTGGAGGCGCTGCGCAGCGCCGGAATCGCCTTCACGCAAACCAAGCATCGGGCGGTTTACACCAGCGCCGAAGCGGCCGAGGTGCGCGGCGTTTCGCTCCACAGCGGCGCCAAAGCCCTCCTCGTTAAGGGCGGCGAAACTTTCCTCATGGCCGTCATCCCCGCCGACCTGTCGTTGGACAGCCACGAGCTCCGCGCCCTGCTCGGCACAAAAAAGCTGCGTTTCGCCACCAAGGATGAAGTCTTAACCTTGACCGGCTTGACGCCGGGATCGATCCCCCCGTTCGGTAGCCTGTTCAACCTCCCGACGTGCTGCGACGTTCGCTTGGCCGACAACGAGCGGATCAACTTCAACGCGGGGAGTCACACCGTCTCGATCCAAATGAACTATGCGGACTATGTCGCGTTTGAGTCTCCGCGGATCGCGAAGGTCGCCCTGGGAATGTCGAATGTCGAATAGCGAATGTCGAATGAAAAAGTTCTTCAGCAAGAGGACTTGGTCGTGATCGAACCCGTGCGAGAAATGGAACGCATCATCGCGCCGATGCGCGAACGGGTCGAATCGTACGCCCGCTTGATCCAAGAAATCTTCGGCGAATCGGCTGGAGCGCTCACCGTCTTCGGTTCGGCGCTGACCGACGCCTTCAACGTCGATCGTGACACGGTACGGAGCGTTCTCCTCGTCGAGCGAGTCGAGTTGCCGCTCCTTCGCCGCCTGGCGGATCAAGGGGCCAAGCTCGGCAAGGCGGGTGTGGCCGCGCCGCTCATTATGACGCCCCACCACATCCAGACGTCGCTCGACACTTTTCCGCTCGAACTCATCGAAATCCAAGTACAACACGTCACCCTCTTCGGCCCGGACTGCTTCAACGATCTCGCGTTCGAGAAGGCCCACGTCCGCCTGCAATGTGAACGCGAACTCAAGCGAACGTTCATCGGCCTGCGGCAGGCCCTCCTCGCCAGCGCCGGGCGGGAACGGCTCGTCCCCGGGATCGGGATCGACGCGGCGGAGGCTCTCGTGCGAACCCTCCGCGGCCTGCTGTGGTTGAAGGACCGCAGGGAGTTCAAGGACACCCTTCCAATCATCGCCGAGGTCGAAACGCTCGCCGCACGCAAGCTACCCGGCATCCGAGCCGCTCTCGATCAGGCCAGACCCTCGGGATGGAGTGACTTCGATCGCCTCTATGACGACGTCAACGCCCTCGGAGAGATCGTCAATGCGTGGTAACGGCGCAGCCTACATGATCGCCGCCATCGGATTGGGCGTCTCCGCGCACCGTGCCGCCGCCAACGTGACCGTCCGTGATCCCGGCACGTACGTCGTCGACCGCGCCGGCATCATCGACGATCCCGTCGAGCGACAACTGGAAGGCTGGCTGCGCGAACTGGAACAAAAGACAACCGCCCAAGTGAAGGTGCTGACCGTGCCCAGCACCGACGGCGAGGACTTCTTCAGCTTCGTCCAGCGTCATGCCGAACTGTGGAAGCTCGGCCATGCAGGCCGCGACAACGGCGCTCTCATCGCCGTCGCCGTGAAGGAGCATCAGGTCCGCATCCAGACCGGATACGGAATCGAGCCGATCCTCCCGGACTCCTGGTGTGGAACCGTCTCGCGAAAGGTCTTTGCCGCCCACTTCAAACGGGGGGCGTACAGCGAAGGCATTTATCAGGGCACGATCGCCGTGGCGAATAAGGTGGCCGACGCCGCGAATGTGACCTTGACCGGCATCCCCGACTTTCGCTATGCGGCCAGTCGCGGCGCGCCGGTCGCGGCGGTCTGCGGAGTCGGCCTGGTGCCGTTCATTGTGTTGATCATCGTGATCTCCTCCATCTCTCGCCGACGCCGCCACTACGGCCGGTGGGGCGGCGGGCGATTGATGGAAGGGTTGTTTTGGGGTGCAATGATCAACAATATGATGGGAGGTCGCCGGTCATCCTGGGGCAGGGGCGGATTCGGCGGAGGGTCCGGGAGTGGATTCGGCGGCTCCTTCGGGGGCGGCGGTCGATTTGGCGGAGGAGGCGGCGGTGCAAGCTGGTGACACTTGTCCGTCCTGCGGGACGGGGATCCAAAGAAACGCGGCGTTCTGCCCCAACTGTGGGGCCAAGCTGGCGGTACAGCGAGGAACATCCATGAACTTCACGAAAGTGGTTGGGGTTATTCTAGTGGCCGTCCTCGGCGGCGTGGTGGTCGTCGGGGGTTGTCTCTACAGCGGGTACAACCGCGCGGTCGGATTCGATGAAGAGGTGAAAAGCGCCTGGGCCCAAGTGGACAATCAACTACAGCGTCGTTTCGATCTGATTGACAACCTCGTCGCCACGGTCAAGGGCTTCGCCGCTCAGGAACAGGACGTGTTCCTCGGCGTGGCCAAGACGCGAGAATCCTATTTCCAGGCGAAATCCTCGGGTTCATTGCCCGACCAAGCCAAGGCCGCCGGGGCCTTCGAGTCCGCCCTGTCGCGCCTTTTGGTGCTGCGTGAGGCATACCCGGAACTGAAATCCAATGAGTCGTTCTTGAAGCTACAGGACTCTTTGGAGGGAACGGAAAACCGCCTGGCCATCGAGCGGCAGCGGTACAACGAGAAGGTGAAGTCCCTTAACACCTTCGCCCGCGGAGTGCTGGGCAAGCTGTATGCGTCTCTCGCCGGCGTGAAAGAGGCCCA
>CAYQZH010000150.1:0-10903 GCA_964421865.1 uncultured Phycisphaera sp.
CGATAGGAAAGCCCGCCGATGGATTCGAGCGGGCGACCGTCCACGAGGTCAAAAAACGGAATCTCCCCCTCGCCGCGAATGACGAAATCGACACAATGATCCTGTAGGATCTCGTCCGGCATCGCGGTGGCGTGGACCCCGCCGATCACAACTTTCGACGCCGGCGAAACCCGTTTGATGATCCCGGCGATGCGTTGGGCGTTGATGATCTGCGCGGTCACGGCGGTCATCCCGACCCACGAGGGCTGATGATCGGCCACAAACCGCTCGATGTCCTCGAAATGGAGGCGTTCGGCGTTAACGTCCATGACATGAATGCTGCGACCGCGGTTCTCAGCGTAGGCGGCGACATACAGCAGCCCCAGCGGGGGCGAGGTGCTCTTGACCCCATGCCAAATGTTGCCGTCCTTGGTCATCCAGGGGGGGTTGATGAGGAGGATGTCCACGAACGGGGTCCCCGAACCGAAAAATGGGCCTAACCAGTAGGCCTCAGCGTTGGTCCAACCCGATAACCCCCGTTTTTCGTCCGAAAAAGGGGGTGACTGGACCAAAAAAGGTGTGGTTGAGGGGGGTGGGTTGACGAAGATCGTGGGAGTGGTAGTCTGCACCGGCGTAAAGGTGCCTTGGGGCGTCCGTGCCCGGGTCGTCACACCCCGCGCGGTGGTGCGACGGACCAGTGAGGGCGGCGCTTGGCGAAACACATGACAAAAGGAGTTTATGACATGCGTGCGATTTCGACCTCGCTGGGAGTGTTCGGCGTCGGTCTGGTTCTTGCGGCGACGAGCGGCCCGGCGCTCGCGCAGCAGGCAGGCGGACGAGGAAGTCCGGGACGGCAAAGCCCGGCCATCAAAGGGACGACCGATTTCCAGCCAACACAGCTAGCGTTCAAGAGCCAGGACAAGAACAAGCCGGCGCCAGCGCCGAGCAAGACGACGACGACGGAGAAGACGACCGTCCGCACGACGGAGACGACGGTGAACGGGGATGACTATCGGGAGGTCAGCGACTTCTTCAATGTTCGTGAGGCCAACCCGAGCGTGACCCAGGGCGAATGGGAGTTCGAAGTGCCTTTCGCGTGGGAGACCAGTTCCGGCAGGGAAGATGAGTTCGGGCTTAGCCCGTCGCTGAAGTACGGGCTGTTTGAAAACGCATTCGTCGAATTGGAGACCCCACTGATTCTCGGCGACGGCGGCGATCAGGGCAACGGTGACATCCACTTGATTCTCTTCTATCGGTGGGTCCGCGAATCCGGCGACATGCCCGCGTTCGCCACGTGGGCCGAAATGCGTATCCCCTCCGGCCAGCAGTCGTCGGGCGTCGATGGCACGCTGCATTTCAACCTGACCAAGACGTTGGCGGACAAGTTCCGCGGCCACTTGGAAGGCTACATCATGACGGCCAACGGTGAACGCGGCGGCGGGGAATTCAACGGCCACGATAACCGATGGCTATTTAACTGGGGCTGGGGAGACGACGAGCGCGCCGACCGACGGCACTTCCAGTGGGGCGTCGGCCCGGGCATTGATTATCAGTGCAGCGAGAAGACCCTGGGCCTTCTCAACTACATCAACCGCAGCAGCGAGGAGTACGGCGGCCACAACCAGAATATCCTCGAGATCGGTCTCGTCCATGAGCTCGCCGAAAAGCAGCATCTGAAGGCGGCTGTCGACATCGGACTGGACGGGAACGACGAAACGCCCAACTTCGGCGCCAAGGTCCAGTGGTCGATCGACTTTTGATCGTGTAACAAGGTCCGCCGTCGCGTAACGGCGGGCATCGGGATTCCCCGTGGGACCGGTTTTCGAGTCGGCGATGACCGATTCGGGAACCGGTCCCACTTCTTTGACCGGCTTACCGGCGTAGGCCAAGTCCCAGCAAAAACACCGGTCGCAGGATGCTCCACCAGTCGATCACCGGGGTCATTTTGGTGAAGCCCGTCGCGCGGGGCGGGTAGACTTTGGTGCACGGAACCTCGGTGTGGCGGTAGCCGAGTTTCAACACTTTCCAAAGGAGATAGACCTCCAATCCGTAGGTGTCGAGCCACCGTTGGTGCAGGTTGATCCGCGGGTCATCGAGCAGCGTCAGCTTGAAGGCCCGGAAGCCGTTGGTGCTCTCCGTGAGGCGCTTGCCGACGAAGCGGCTCATCAGCCAGGGATGAAGACGCGTGGCCAGACGGCGGTAGAGCGGCATGTCGCCCCCGCACGCCCCGCCTTCGAGGTAGCGCGAGCCGATCACGAATTCATGTCCGTGGTCACAAATCGGATCGAGCAGGCGGGGAATCTCCGAGGGGTCGTCCTTGTTGTTTCCGGCGAGGATGACGGCGATTTCGTGGCCGGTCGCACGACCGTGCTCCAGTCCCGCGCGCAGGGCGGCCCCGACGCCCGTGACTTGCCGCATGGGTAGCACCAACGCGCCCTTTTGACGGGCGACCGCCGCGGTCGTGTCCGTGGAGCCGTCGTCCACGACCAGAATCGTGTCCGCAATCCGCGGGTCGATGCGATCGACGACGCGACCGATTTTGGCCTCCTCGTTGTGCGCGGGCACGATGGCGATGACCTTACGGTTCTTGTACAAGCGGCTAATCCATCAATGCGAGCTGATCGTTGCGCATTTCGTAACGCCGTCGGCATTGCCCGCAGGTCCACGGTTCTCGAAGTGGGAAACCGCACACGCACATCCACCCCACGGTCCGCGCCGGGTTCCCCAGCACGAGTCGGTGGTCGGCGACATCTCGCGTCACGACGGAGGCCGCCCCGACCGTCGCGTAAGCGCCGATGGTGAGGCCGGGAAGGATAATCGCACCGGTGCCGATCGTCGCGCCCCTTTGGACGACGGTCGGCGCCAGCCAATTCGCATCGCACTTGTAACGCCCCCCGACCTCCGGCATCCGCGGGCTGCGGGGGTACTTGTCGTTCGTGAAGGTCACGCCCGGACCGATAAAAACGTCGTTTTCAATACTGACGCCCCGGAACAGCATCACGCCGTTCTTGATCGTCACGCGGTGGCCGACGTGAACGCCGGATTCGATGAAGGCATGGTCGCCAATATTGCAATCTCGGCCGACGACGGCCCCGTCCATGATATGGGCGAACGCCCACACGCGGCTGCCGTCGCCTACGCTTGCGCTTTCACAAATCGCCGAGGGATGTACGAAGACGGTTGGGCCGGTCCGCGCAATCACGCGCGAGGCCGCCTCGTTGGGCGGCGAAGGCGTGTTTCGCTGCGTTCGGATCGTAGCGTTGGAATCGACCGGCACGCTCTATTATCGGGTCGCGGCGGTCGTGGCTTTGAGGCCGCTTGGCGGTTCGCTCGGCGATCGCTGCCCGCTGATGAGCGGCACGGCGGCGGTTCGCACCTTCGCCTGCGTGTCGACGCGGATGGGCGTCATCGCTCCGCCGTTTCGCAGGGATTGCATGGCCGCTTCGAGAGTTCTGACCACAATCCACCCGTCCATCGCGTCCGGCCCCTCCGGCGAACCGTCGAGCACCCACCCGACGAACGTCTCGGCCTGTTTGAGCAACGGCTCCGTCCGGCGGATGGCCGGTAGGTGCACCTCGGCGTTGCGCAACAGGCATTGGAACTCGCCGAACGAGTTGTAGTAGGGCGGTTCGTCCAGTCCCTTGTCGTAGACGCGGAGGGTGTCCTGCGGGTCGACGTCGTCCCAATGGGCCATCTTCAGCGACCCGACGACGGTCAACTTGCGGACCTTGCGGGGGTTCAACCAGCTCACGTGGAGGTGGGCCAACGTGCCGTCCGGGTACTGAACCGTGGCGAAGCAAACGTCCTCAATCGCCTTCTGGGAAATGCAGCTACCTTGAGCGGAGACTGCGGTCGGCGTCGAGCCGAGCAGATAGTTGAAAATGCTCAGATCGTGCGTTCCCAAGTCGTACAGAGCGTTCACGTCGCCGCGGACGGGACCGAGGTTGGTGCGCACGGCGTCGAGGTAATGAATGCGCCCGAGCTGCCCGGCGGCGACCAGTTCACGAAGCTTGATGATCCCGCCGTTGAAGAGGAACACGTGGCCGACCATGAGGACGCGACCGACGGCGCCGGCGAGCAGGGCGAGGTCCTGCGCTTCAAGGCTCGTGGTGCAAAGCGGTTTCTCCACCAGAACATGCTTGCCCGCTTGAAGGGCCTCACGGGCGATCGCGGCGTGCGTGGCCGTGGGCGTGGCGATCACGATCGCGTCGACCCGCTCGTCGGCTAGTAGAACACGGTAATCGGCGGTCGTCCGGACCTGAGGAAAACGCGCCTGAACTCGCTCCAGCCGCGAAGGGTTCAGGTCGGCGCAGGCGACGACGCGGGAGCGGTCCAGCTCCTCGAAGACACGGATGTGGTTGGGGCCCCAATGACCGCAGCCGATGACGCCGATGCCCAGAGTTTTGTCACGCTTCACGTTCGGACTCAACCTCGCCGCCCGGTCATGCCGCCGCCCGCTTTCGCCGCGCTTGGGTGCGTCACCCACTCGTGGGGCGACCGGTTCGAGAGTTGAAGGTACTATCGGAACTTCGCCCCGTTTGAATCAGTGGCGGGGTCGAAAGGGGCCTCCGCTAGCCCGGCGGTCGCAACACCGATATAGGCGCGAACGGTTCGAACGATGTCCGCCCTACGCACGGCCCTTGCCGACAACAAGGAGGTCTACCGCACGGTCGAGTTCCATCGCTGGGCCGACCGAACGGACCTCAATGCCGCCGAGCGGTATCTGATCTCGACGTATCTGGATCCGACCCAGAAAACGCTGGAGGCCGGGACCGGTGGAGGGCGCATTCTTCTGGCCATGACGGAAATGGGGTTTTCGTCGCTTTCCGGATTCGATTTCGTGCCGGAACTCGTGGCCGAGGCCCGTCGAAAGGACCCCGGCGGCGCAATTGACTTCCAGGTGCAGGATGCCACACGGCTCACTTACCCCGACGCCGCCTTTGAACAGCTCATTTACCTTCAGCAGGTTGTCTGTTTCATTGAAAGCGAGTCGGGGAGATTCCAGGCGGTGCGGGAAGCGTTCCGCGTGCTGCGGCCCGGAGGCGTCGCCCTCTTTTCCGTTCTCTCGTTCGAGGTGCGCCGAAGGAGCCCGATCTATCGCGTGCTGATGACGTACTGGCGGCTGCTGCGCTGGATACGAGGGTCGCCGTTGTCCACACAGGCCATACCCTGGATGCGACTTGGGGGTCGTTTCAACGCCGCGGCGCTGCTTGATCGAGGTCCGTACGTGCATTGGTTCCGCACGGAAGAGATCCTGGGGCGATTGCAGTCGGCGGGCTTCCTGATCGAGGCCGTCGGCAGCAGCCGTCAGATCGCGGACGGTCGGCTCTGCACGGGCCCGGAGCAACTGACGGACCAGGCGCTTGACGGCGCCCTGTACTGCGTCTGCAAGAAACCGCATGTGCAATCGGTCGATCGCTGGTCAAGAGCACCGGCGGGGACGTCATGACTTCGAGTTCCGAAATCGAGGCTGAATCGCCGACGGTCGCACTGGCCAAGGCCACCGAGACCGAGTATTGCGAGTTTGCCCGTCGGGCGCGGCGTAACGAGTTCTGGTGGTATTTCAACGGATTGGCGCCCTACCGCGGCTACAGTCGCCCGTTTCCGGACCAGAACGGGCGCTGGTGGTATGGCGTGAAACCCGGCTTCGCCTGGGCGGTGGATTTCTTCCGACCGTTGCCGGCGGACTTTCGGTTTCCGGGAAAATCGTCGTTGTTGGGATGGCAATTCCCGGTCGCCGAGGCCGATGCCAACTCGCGGGTTCATTTGAACGTCATCCACGATCTGTCGGGGTACGTTCTCGAGCGGATATCCGGGAAGAAGCGGCGTTGGACGATCCGCAAATCGTTGCGCGAACATGCCTACGCCGTGGTCGACCCCGCTGACCCGGCGGCTGCGGCGGAGGCGTGCGAGGTCTGGAACCGTCACGTGGCGCGGACGGGCTGGAACAAGACCATGTCGGTCGAGGAGTTTCGCGCGAGCTGGGCCGAACTGGCGGACTGCCCGGGAACGACGGTCCTCACCGCCCGCGAGCGTACCGAGTCCGGATTGCTGTGCGCGTGGCTGATCGCTCGGGTGATCGATGACACCGCGTTCCTCGACACGCTGGCTTCGCACTCCGATCGGCTGGCGAACGCGCCGAATGACGGGCTGGTGTTCCTGTCTTTGACCTCCGCCGACAAAGTGGGCGTTCGCCACGCGCACTACGCGCTGCAGAGTAACATCGGCAGCCTGGAATCATTCAAACAGGCGTTGGGTTTCGTCCCCCATCCGTTTCCGGCGCGACTGCATTTACGTTGGCCGGTGGGGCCGTTGTTGCGGGCGTTCCGGCCGGAGATCTACCGTCGTCTACGCGGCGATCCGCCTTCCATCGCCCGCGAATCTAACGGCAGCTGTTGAGAGAGGATTCACGGGACCGCGCCGGGTAGACCGCCGGTTCGCTTTCGAGCGCCTTCGGCGTGGCCATCGTGGGCAGCGAAGACGAGCGGGCTTGTGATCGAGTCCCTAACGACCATAAGCACTCGAAGGACCCTGAATAACGCCCGTGGCCATGAGATACCCCAGGACCACCAGGGTCGTTCCGAGTAGACCGTAGAATACTCGTGCTCCGGTCCTACCCAGGAGTGCAACGAACGCACGCGCCTTGCGCGCGTTCAGAAAAAAGTCCCAATCGAGCACGCTCGCGCACAACGCAAACAGGCCGATGGCGATGAAGAAGAGGCTCATCAGGTTGGATCTCATTCGGCTGTCTCCCGTAAGGACAAGAGGCGCAAGACGACCCGTCCGCCAGTGCGGCCGCCGCTTCGCGTTACCCGGATCGCATTACTTGACCCCGGCCGCCATCCACGTCAGCACCTCGCCGACGTCAGGAACGACGAGGCGGGCCCTTAACGTCGGTGGCAACGCCTCGCGGAAACTATCGGCGGACTGCGCGAGAATCGGGAAGGTTCGATAATGGCAAGGAATGATGGCGGCGGGCTGAAGCATCTCCGCGGCCAAGGCCGCTCCGCGAGCGCCCATCGTGAAGCGATCGCCGATCGGGAGGATGCACACTTTCGGCGCGAAGAGTTGTGCAATCAGCTTCATGTCGCCGAACACGTCGGTGTCGCCCGCATGGTAGACGGCGGCCAGCCCGTCCACGGCAACGACCACGCCATTGGGCATCCCGCCGTAGGCCGGGCCCTCGGGGTTGTAAACGCCGGAGGAGTGAAACGCCTGAGTGAGCGAAAACCGGACTCCGTCGACCGTGTGCGTGCCGCCGGTGTTCATCCACTCGTAGCGGCCCTTGCCGATCCGGTTCTGCATGGCCATGCACAGGTCGTAGTTGGCGACGACGATGGGGTCGAACCTGCGGACCAACCCGGGCACATCGTCCACGTGGTCCGGGTGTCCGTGGGTCATCACGATGAAGTCGCAACGAGTCGGCTTCTTGAGATTCGCCGGACAGGCCGGGTTCTCCGCCAACCACGGGTCGATGAGAATGACCCGCTCATCGGGGAGCGTCAATCGAAAGGCCGCGTGGCCGAGCCAGGTGATTGATGCGGTCATGGCCCGGTATTCCACTGCGGGTCCGTCGGGCGGTCAAGCCGTGCAAGACATGCTCGGATGATCGGTTCTTGCCCGAAACCGATTTCATCGGATGGCGGGAGTCGATCGGAGATGAACCATGCGAAGTCGAGGGCTTCCGCTTGGGCGTGAATCGCGCCACCGACCTGAACGGCGAAGATCAAACCGACTGCGTGTTGCCGCGGATCGAAACTTCCAACCTCGCGCCGGTGTGTGAAATACTGGGCGACATAGACTGGCTGAGGGTCGGGCGGAAGGCGGAAGACGATCCCCGGTCCGAGCGCGCCATACAGTTCGCGAGAGATCGCCTCCTCAAGACTCTCGTCCAGCGCGAGGCGTCCTCCGATCAGGCACCAACGTTCACGCTGATGTGGCGTTTCCCGGCGGATCAACCCCACCCGGATCGCCTCTTGAGCGTGCTGACGAACAGCGAGAACGTCGACGCAGGCAATCGGAACCGAGGCCTGCACAAGTTCCCATTCCGCCGGCGCTAGCCACTGTGCATTCTTGGCAGCCTTAGCCATCGTTCGGACGACCTTCGCCATCGTTCCACGGGGTCCACCGGGATACAGTATCGGCGTCGGACAACCGTGGCGGATTAAGGATTCCCCGGATCGAACACGCTGGGGTAGAAAACGGCCAGAAACATCGCTACGACTCCAACCGATCCGAAAACGGCAAGGGTGCCGAACCAGATCAAGTGAGCCGGCCATTGTGAGATACGCCGAACGGGGCTCCACATCTTGCCTTCCGCGTTCCTGCCGAAGGGTCGCTCACTTCCGTGAACGGGACGACACTTCATCCTGTTCTCTTCGTAGTTCTGCAACCAGAACGCATCAGCCAGTTCGTAGTAGCGGTGTCTGGCCATGAGTTGGACCGACGCGGCTGCGGCGAGGGCTGAGAAGAAAGCGGAAATGATTCGGACCCATGGGGCGTGCCCGGCTCCCAGGGCGATGGTCAACAGGAACGCCTGGGCTGTCAGGCTCAGCACGGGGGTCTGCTAAATCATGCCATCGTACCCAAGACGACGATCGGCGACGATTTGATACAGCGTATCCGCGTCGTCCTTGTTCTCTGGAATAGTCGGAGGCGTGTTCGGCGAATCAGGCGAAGACATGAGAGGTTCTCCAGTTTTCGCACACGGGCGATTCGGGAAGCCGACGACCAAGAAGCGTCTGCATCCCGCCAAGTTTGGACGGCAGCCTACCGGGGACTCTTGTTTCATGCAACGATGCGACGCCCGGTTGCAGCGCCCGTACGTCCCGGGGGAGGCCGACTACCGCACGACGCGCGTACGAGCGGAACGATGGGGCTTTCCCGCTGCCGCTTCGAGGGCTTGCATGGCCGCGCGGTCGAAGTAGCGCTCGCCGCACCGAGGGCAGACCTCGGCCTCAACAGTCTGCGAGCGCCCATCGCCCAGCGGGACGGCCACAGCTTGACGCCTGATTCGCTTCGAGCCGCACATCACACAAACAGGCAGCGCAACAGGCTCAATCATCGACGGTCGGGATCTTCGCCGAGATAAGGACGTAGAAGATTTCGAGACCGCTGTGGCTCGCGATCTTCCCTTTCGTGTAGATGAGCGTACCGTCGAAGCTGAAACTCTTGATGACATACAGCTTCTCCCGAGCACGGCCTCGGTAAGGACTCCTCGATCGCATGGTCTTCGCGATCGATTGTGCGTTGACCAGCGATTCAACGACCTGCGCGTCCGTCAATCCGTCGCCAGCCATCTCGTCGCGGGCTTTCCAAGTATAGCGGATTCGCCCGCGTACAGCGAGCCGCTTGATCCGTTGAAGAACGTCCATGTCTCAAACCGTAGGCGCCCGCCCGGGCGAACCCGACGGGTTACTTCGCCTTGACGGTCATGGCCTTGATCTTATCGAGAATCTCCTTGTGTTCCGGGAAGCGGCCCACGTCGTGCTTGCTCCAAATCTGCGTGCCGTCGACGTGCACGTCGAACACGCCGCCGGAGCCTTCGATCAGCCTCGAAGTCACGTTCAACGCCTTCTTGATTTCATCCGCCAGACCGGCGGCCTTGGGCAAGTAGTTTCACTGCACGCAGTACTTGATCGTGATGTTCATCTTCGACATCTCCCTTTAATCCGAACCCGCGCGCCAACTCGGTCTCCCTGGCCCATCGCTTTCATTTGGGGTTCGGATCGTCAGAATAGCACTTCGAATCCCGCTGTGCCAAAATGGTGATCGTTCGTGAACGCATGCTTCATGCCGAGCCGTCGCATCACGATAAACGAAACGTGGTCCACCACTCCGGCCCGATCGGCACCGCCTTGCGCGAAGGCCTCCCATGCGCTGTGCCAGTCCTCCTGCGTGGGGTGAATCAGGAAGCCGCCGTGCTCCATTTCTGCCCGAAGGTGATCGACTTCGCCGCGATACGGTCGCCGCGCCGCGGCATTGGCACACTCGAGGAGGACGAAGGACGTCGTGAACAGCGCGGTCTTGTTTTGGGCCAGCAGCGCAAACGCCCGCTCGGCGGCCTCGTGCCATTGATCGCTGCGGTCCCATAGAGCGAGAAGGCCCACAGTATCGGCGAAGGCTGCATTCACGGCTGATGTTCATTGTGACGAGCGGACACATCCGGTTCGCCAGAGTCGAATCGCTTGCGAAGGATTTCGTACACATTCGACAGTGCGGCTCCGTCCCCGTTGGGCCCGCCGACGATCCGCGGATCAAACTCCACTTCGCAGCCCTCCGGGAGCCCGACGGCGTCACGTGGGCGAAACACGCCGTTCTCGAAAATGGCATGCACCGTACTCATGCTTGTCTTCACTTCCGACTACTGCCTTGGGATTGGGTTGGAGAAGCTGATTCTGACACCTCGAATACCCTTCAGCGCGCCGCGCAGTTTCTCGTCGATTTTGTTCTGGGCCTTTACCGCATCCAATTGATTGTCTGCCTCGGTCGAAAAGTCCGCCTCAACCCATTTCTCGGGAACATACTCAAGCCTTTCTGGGGGCGGGTCTAACTGAGCCACGAGTTTGAGAATCCCTCGCGCGCTATCCTGCGGCGTATAGGGTCTATAGGTTCCGATTCCGATAACATTTCCGCGGTCCTCCACCTGAAACCTGAGTGTCCACGTCTTCGCCATTACCAGCACGCTCGCCACTGAAGTGCTACGCCAGATTCATCGTCATCAGGAACTCGGCGTTAGTGCGGACCTTGGCGAGCTGCGATCGCAACAACTCGATCGCCTCCACGACGTTCATGTCCGAAAGCACGCGGCGCAGGCGATAGACCAGCTCCAATTCCTTAGGATCGAGCAGCAGTTCCTCCTTACGCGTACCGGAGGCGGCCACGTCGATCGCCGGCCAGACGCGCTTGTCGACCAGGCGGCGGT
>CAYQZH010000151.1:0-10841 GCA_964421865.1 uncultured Phycisphaera sp.
CGTTGCCGAACAAGTACGAAGAAGCCGCCACCAGCCAGAATGGCAACGGCGACTTTCGAAAGAACGGCGTTTCGAGGAACCGGGGCACGAGCCCATCACCCGAAAGGCGCATCTCCCGCGCGCATTGGGCGACGATCGCTTCATGGTCGCCCAACGCCGGCCCTCCGAAAACACCCCCCAAGGAGCTCAGCAGCGCAAAACCCACCACTGCGACGACAAGGGTTGCGGGTGGTTTCCAGGACCGGTCTGCAATTGGAGTCGTTTCAGTTAGGCGTGGTCGATGCAACGTCGCGGGGATGGAGGGGCTAGCAGTAGTGTCGTGCGCCTGCGACATGCCAAGACATAATCCGGCTAATCGCTGCGTCTGTCAATACAGCGGGCGGTCAACTCAAGACCGGCTGGCGATGGCGGCGGCCTGTTGGGCTTACGCGCGGGACCGGCGGCCGTCGTCGTTCGCGTTGCTGAATCTTGGGGTGCCCGTGGTCGTACTGGCGATCTGGCCGGCGCTGGGGAAAGGGTGCGGGGCGGAACGCCGAAACGGATGCCCTTGCCGCAGCGATCACGGAACATGGGATTCGCTCGACGGATGTCGTCTACGGGGTCGATGGCCAGCCGAACTTCACGCTTCCTTTCTACCACGGGATCCCCATCCGGCGTCTGATCGGTGAAGTGGAGATGGCCTCGCTTCGGACGGGATGGCGGGAGGTATCCAGCGAAGTCTACCTTGAGTTCGTCCGCCGACCCCAGGTGCGCCTGCGGGACGAACCGCCGGCCGACTTTATCGCCGCCGCGGGACCTTTCGATTTGCTCTCTCGCCGGACGAACCTTGCGGTCAAGGTGGTCCTTCGACTGAATGGCTTCCATTCTGAGGCGGAGGATGAGCTGGTCGTTTTCACGCGGGACACCGCGAAAGCCGGGATGGAAACTCGCCTTGAAGGGGACGGATCGTCTCTCGCCTCCTAATGGAAAGAGTTCTCCGCTTTCTCGCCATACGAAGTTGAAATCGAAGGAGATTTGATCCCACCTTTGGCGAGCGAAGCCCCGTGGACGGGGTTGCCCGGGCTGTTCCGCCTTGAGACCCGCAGGCCGTCGACCCGAGACGATGGCACTCTCGCGTTATCACTGGTATTCGTATAGTGTCACGGAATCACTCGGTTCCGTTTGGGAGGGCTCACCCGGACGCCTTTACCGGGCTTACCAAATATTTCCGCACCTTGCTTTTGGGTTCGGGGCGGGGTATACTTAGGCCGTGGCAGTCGGTCCCCCCGCCACTCATCAGTTTCCCCCAGCGTAATAGAGGTACGCAGTGCTCTTGGTACGTCCTGTGCGTCGCTTGGTCGACGATCGGGACTCTGCGTGGAGCACACAACGCATCCTCGCGTGGTCGGTTGGCGTACTAAGATTGAGGGGTCTCGTTATAGGTCCCACGAGACCCAGGGCGATCGTGGCGGAGAGGCGATCGAAAGGAGGCGGGGTGATGGGTATGCAGCTTACTGAGGTTGCAAGGCCAAAAGGACCGGTGGGTGCGCCGACGAGCGTGAAGCCGCCGAGCGACGGGGTGATCCGCGGCCTAGCCGCTGAGGATCAGGTTCTACTGACCAAACTGCTGACGGAACCGACGGACTACGTCGATCATCCGGGTTTTGCGAAACCGGGCGTCGAGTGTGAGTTGTTCGGTGACGAGGCCAAACTGAATCGCGTTCTAGCCACGCGGTTTTTCGAGTCGAATGATCCGATCTCCACGGCGGTGGCGGCCGGCGAACGCGTTCCCACGCTGTCCTATGCAGAGGAGGGGCACCTCTTCATGCGCTTCAATTACGCCCGTAGGCAAGCGGCGTCGATCCTGAGGGAGCACGCGGGGAAGCGGCTTACCGCGGCGGCGACGCGACGCTTGCTGGCGTGGGGGCATCGGATGCTGGCGGCACGGAGCGTCATCGTCCGCCTGAATATGCCGCTGGTTTTGGCGATGGCGAAGCGCACCCGGTTGACCAACATCGACTTCAACGAAATGGTCAGCGAGGGCAACATGGCCCTTCTGCGCAGCGTGGAGAAGTTCGATTGCTCGCGCGGCTTTAAGTTCAGCACCTATTCGTGCCGCGCCATCTTGAAGAGCTTTTCGCGTGTGGCCATGCGAGCGAGCCGCTATCGGGGCAAGTTCCCGGCGGAGTTCGACCCGGCCATGGAGCGGAGCGACTATCTCGATCGGAAGCGCGACGGCCTAGTGGCCGATTGCGTGGACGAGCTAAAGGAGATTTTCCTTCGCAACCTGGCGGGTCTGAGCGACGTAGAACGGACGGTGATCAGCGAGCGGTTCGCGCTGGGCGAGGCGTCTTTCGGCGGATCGACGTTACCGAAGACGCTCGAACAGGTCGGGCACATTATCGGCGTGACCAAGGAGCGGGTCCGACAGATTCAGAATAACGCCTTGAAGAAGATTCGCGTCACGCTCGAGGATCGGTTCCTGGCCGCGTAGACTCAACGAGACAAAGATGTAACCTCCTCCAACTACGGGGATGGGCCGGGGCGGCGGATCGGTTTGCGACCGCGGCCCCGGCTCGCTTCGTTTTGGGGCGCCGCCGTGCCAGGTGCACACTTTCGCCCATCGTACCCAGCTTCGCGGGCCTACTGATTCCGGCGGCGGGCCGGGAATTGGGACCTTACCACCCGAAGCGGGCGGTCGCCGCCTTTGGCCGCGGTACGTCCGTTTCCAGGCAAATCGGACGCAAGTCCCGTAAGGACAAGGAGTTACCGGAACTTGAACGAAAAAGTTTGCAACGCGAATTTTTTTTCTGTTACATGCTTGACAAAGAATCTGCGGATGGTCTATATTGGAGCTTGTTCCGGGAGTTAACCCGGAGAGGAGGCGGAGCAGGGGAAGCAGCTCTCCGCGTTATCGAACACGTTTCCCCGTGCCGCAGATCAGGCGCCTTGGTTGGTTAAGGCGCCGTGAGGGATGAGCGAATGGTTGCCATGGCGCTGTGTGCGGAGTGCCAATCGGGAGGCGCATGTTCTGCTCACTCGGAAAGCCGGCGGGCGTCGAAGCCACGGATCATCCGTGCGTACGTTCGCTTTGGGTTGATAAGTTGCGCGAGGGTGCGTCGCCCTCGCGTTTTTCGTTGCAGAGGTAAGGCTGCGTCTGTTGCCGCTCATGCGGGAGGCGACGAACACGGGTCGTGTGTGGGCGGGAAACCGGCGCGAGCTTTTTGCTGGGACACGGTGGGAACGGTGGTGGAAGGACGAGACCTATGAAAGAAAACAACGATCATGTGAACAGGAATGGTTCTCCTCTTGGGAAGCGCGAAATGAAGGCGCCCGTTCGACGGTTGTTTCGTCGGGCCGCGATCGGAATCTTCGCGATCGGGTTCGTCACCGCGGCGGTCTTCGTCGGGGAGCGGGCATCCGCGCAGGTATCGCCAACGGAGACGGCGGCCGTCAAGGTGGACTTCAAGCAGGCGGCGAACAACGACTCCGGCGCCTGCGGAGTATCACCCGGGGAAGCTTGCAGCTTGGGGGATGTCCATTGGATCGGCTCGATCGTCCAGATAACTAACGCGACGTACTTCGAAGGGATGTCCAACCCGCAGCGCGTGGTCTTCGACGAAATTGCGCCGACGGCGACGGCGGGTAACGTACACACGCTGTCCTTCAGCCACCAAGCCACCAAGGGCGGTGTTCACGCCTATGACTTCCTGACCTCGTGGCAGCAG
Organism: uncultured Phycisphaera sp.; assembly: GCA_964421865.1. Taxonomy (GTDB): domain Bacteria; phylum Planctomycetota; class Phycisphaerae; order UBA1845; family UBA1845; genus SBAX01. Next base: position 3,708 of record CAYQZH010000151.1, read on the forward strand.
GCGGTGCTCGCGGCCGACTTCATCGCGCCCACCTCGCCCGGGCTGTTGACCGGGAACAATGGTTCGCCGGACAGGCCGTTCTACGACGGGGCAGACGATGCGTGCGGCGAGGATCTCGGGCCGCCGAGCAGCCTGGAGGCGACCTGTAACAGCCTTCATAAAGGCGCAAACTGCGTCGACGTCCCCGCCCCGGACGATCCGTTCCTGAGCGTTGACGGCTCGACGCAATCGAGGATTAACGCCTACGAGTCCGCCTTCCCCTTCGGGCCGGGGAACAGAAGCATCCGCATCTGCGGGAATACTGCCATCTCGGCGACGTCGCTCACGCTCTGCGGGCACACCGTCGCGGACTTTATGGACACCGGCGACTCGGACATCAAGTACATGTTGAAGTGGACCTCGACGTCGACCCAGATTCTGGTGGAGTTCGCCGGACACCTGAGTGTCTCGGGCGATCCGAGCGGGGGCGCTCTCCGCTGGGGAATCGGTAAGGGAGCGGCGGGAATCTCCGGTGGACCCTACCACTTCAACCTTGACAAGCTGGGCAGCACGGCGACTGCGGCCCCGGCCTGCGTCCAATTTGACGTCACGTCGCTCGGTTCGCAAGACAACCAGATCAAGGGCGCGGACATCATCGTTCAGCAGGGGTGCTGCCTGCTCAACGGGGACTGTGTCATAACCTCAACTACTAACTGTACGGGCCTGGGCGGCACCGTGAACGCTGAGGGAACTATATGCACGCCCGTAGAGGCCTGTTGTCTTCCAAATAACCTTTGCCTGGACCTGCTCCCGGAGTGTTGCACAAGAAAAGGCGGCGTTAGCAAGGGGCCGGGGAGTTCGTGTGACCCCAACCCATGCGGGGGGGCCTGCTGCAACTATGACACGGGAACGTGCCAGTCGAACGTGACCGCAGACCAGTGCGTCAAAACCGACCAGCGGCAGTTTTTCCCGGGGGACAAGTGCGTGGTGGATGGCGGTACAGTCATCTGTCCCGAACACCGAGGGGCGTGCTGCGACTATGAAACCGGCACCTGCATCTCGGATGTGCTGGTGAGTCAGTGCGCGGCGATCCAGCCGGATCCCATCCAACGGGACTGGTTCAAGAGGGAGTTATGCTTCGCGGACGGTGGGACGATAAGTTGTCCGGAGCACACCGGGGCCTGTTGTGACAAGCGGATAGCCGACTTGGCGCTGCGCTGCCGAGACGGCATCGCGGAATCGGCGTGCCCGCTCGACGATCCGAGCCAGGTCTCGTGGTGGAAGGGTCTGACGTGTGCGGTCCTCGACCCGGGGTGCACGGAGCACACCGGGGCGTGCTGCGATCGGTCTCAGCCGGGCGGGGTGTGCGTAAGCGGCGTTCCGGCCTCGCAATGCGATACGGATAACCCCCAGATTAGCTGGTACAAGGGCGAGGACTGCGTCGAGAACGGCGGCACGATCGACTGTACGGAGCACACCGGGGCGTGCTGCGATCGGTCTCAGCCGGGCGGGGTGTGCGTAAGCGGCGTTCCGGCCTCGCAATGCGATACGGATAACCCCCAGATTAGCTGGTACAAGGGCGAGGACTGCGTCGAGAACGGCGGCACGATCGACTGTACGGAGCACACCGGCGCCTGCTGCGATAAGCGGATTGCCGATCCGGCTCTGCGGTGCCGAGACGGCATCGCGCAATCGGCGTGCGTGATCGACGATCCGAGCCAGGTCTCGTGGTGGAAGGGTCTGACGTGTGCGGAGCTCGACCCGGCGGTGTGCACGGAGCATACCGGGGCCTGCTGCGACCATGCCCAACTGGGTGGATTCTGCGTGGGCCCCGTGGCCGAATCAGTATGTATTTCCGGCCTGGGGTTCGAGCAGCCGGAGTTCTTTAAGGACGAAACCTGCACCACGGTAGAGCAGGCGGGGTTGTGCCTCGAGCATACGGGGGCCTGTTGCGACCACGCGGCGCCGGGCGGCTCTTGTACGACGAGGACGGAGTCGGCGTGTCTGGCGCTGCCGTCCCCGGCGCAGCCGGAGTTCTTTAAGGGTCTGAGTTGCACGGACGTCGAAGTGAAGCTGCGGTGCGAGGAGCACACCGGGGCCTGCTGCGACGCATCGCAACCGGGTGGCGTATGTAACAACGACATCCCGGAGTCGCAGTGCAATCCGACCGGAAACCCGCAGATCACGTGGTACAAGTTCACGGCGTGTGCGGACCTCACCCCGGGGTGCACGGAGCACACCGGGGCCTGTTGCGATAAGCGGATTGCCAACCCGGCCTTGCGCTGCCGGGACAACATTGCGGAGAGCCTGTGCCCGATCGACGAACCGACGCAGAAATCGTGGTACAAGAACACGCTGTGTGCCAATCTGAGTCCGCCGTGCCTGGAGCACACCGGGGCCTGCTGCGATCGGCGGATTGCCGACCCGGCTTTGCGCTGTCTTAACGACATTCCGGAGAGCCAGTGCGTTATCGATGACTCGACGCAGAAGTCGTGGTGGAAGGGTCAGACGTGTGCGGACCTCGGCGCGGGGTGCACGGAGCATACCGGGGCCTGCTGCGAGCGTGACGCACCGGGGGGTTCCTGCGTGAATGACGTGCCGGAGTCGGTTTGTCTAGCCACACGAGAACAGCCCATTTTCTACAAGGGCCTGAGCTGCAGCGACCCGTCGGCACCGTGCCCTGAGCACACGGGGGCATGCTGTAACGGGTACACCGGGATATGCCAGAACTTTGTGCCGGAATCGCAGTGCCCGACCGAGGACCCACAATACCGCTGGGAGAAGTTTACGCTGTGCGATGACCTTGTTCCGGTGTGCGAGGAACATAAGGGCGCTTGCTGCGATAAGCGGATTGCCGATCTGGCTTTGCGCTGCCGCAACGACATTCCGGAGAGCCAGTGCCCGATCGTTGACTCGACGCAGCAGTCGTGGCACAAGTCCACGCTGTGTGCCAATCTGAGTCCGCCGTGCACGGAGCACACCGGGGCTTGCTGCGATCGGCGGATTGCCGAACCGGCTTTGCGCTGCCGGGACAACATTCCGGCGAGCCTGTGCCCGATCGTTGACTCGAGGCAGCAGTCGTGGTCGAAGGGTGAGACGTGTGCGGGTCTCGATCCGCCGTGCACGGAGCACACGGGGGCCTGTTGCGACAAGCGGATAGTCGACCCGGCGCTGCGTTGCCGCGACGCCGTGGCCGAGTCCTTGTGTGTGATCGACGATCCCGACCAGGTCTCGTGGACCAAGGGAACCTTATGTCAGGAGTTGGAGCCAGCGTGCACCGAGCACACCGGCGCCTGCTGCGATCGGCGGATTCCCGACGTGGCGCTGCGTTGCCGAGACGGCATCGCGAAATCGGCGTGCACGATCGATGACCCGACGCAGGTCACCTGGACCAAGGACACCCTGTGCGCCGAGCTCGGTCTGCCATGCGCGGAGCACACGGGGGCCTGTTGCGACATGTCGCTGCCCGGCGGGGGGTGCCGCAGCCGCGTGCTGCCCAGAGACTGCGACGTCAGTAACCCGCAGATTCGGTGGTATAAGGACGTGCTTTGCATCCAGGACGGTGGGACGTTGGACTGTCTCGAGCACACAGGAGCGTGCTGTGACCAGCGCATCGCCGACCCGGCAGTCCGCTGTCGGAACGACATTCCCGAATCGCTGTGTCCGATCGATGACCCAAGACAGGTGCAATGGTACAAGGACACGCCCTGCAGCGCCGTCGTTTGCCCGGAACACACCGGGGCCTGCTGCGACGGAGACGTGTTCGGGACTTGTCAGAACGACGTCCCTGCGTCGCAATGCGGCTGCAAGAAGTGCTCGTTCTACAAGGATACGCCGTGCATCGAGATCGAGTGCACGCACAACGTGATCCCGACGGTTTCGCAGTGGGGTCTGGCCGTCTTGACGCTGCTGCTGCTGACGGGGGCGAAGATTTACTTCGGTCGTCGTCCGGCCAAAGCGGCGTAAGAGGAACGGCGGAGAATACAGTGAGCGAAGCGAGCCCTACGGGGCTCGCTTTTTTTATGCCCCGGTCATGGTTCGGCGGCTTGGAGGCGTAGGTCCTCTGGGGGCCGTGATGGTCGGTGTAGTGGCAACGTTGGGAATCACAAACGCTTACGTTCCATTCGCTTGCGCAGTGCCGTCAGGGACAGGCTATTCGCAATGCTCGCCTTGGTCGCCCCGCCACGCCGGGCGGTCAATACGCCATAACGCATTTGAGCGAGTTGGTCCGTGTGGTGCGCGTCCGTGTTGATCGTCAGCGTAACGCCCGCAGCGAGGGCCATGCGAACGTGGATGTCCTTGAGGTCCAGGCGCTGCCAGCTTGAATTGATCTCCAGGATCGTCCCATTCTTGGCGGCGGCCTCGACCACGGCGGCCATGTCCAACTCCATCGGGGCACGCTTGTTGAGCAATCGTCCGGTCGGATGGCCGATCGCCGAAACGTAGGGATTCGCAATCGCCGCCAGCGTCCGCTGCGTCGGGCTATGCTTGGTCGATCCCAAGGCCGAGTGAATGCTGGCCACCACCCAATCGCACTCCGCCAGAATCTCGTTGGGATAGTCCATCGATCCGTCGGAAAGAATGTCGCACTCACATCCCACGAGGATGGCGAGGCCTTTGGTCTCCTTGGCGACCGCGCGAATCCTCGCCATGTGCTCGATCATCCGCTCGATGGATAGTCCGTTAGCGATGGTGCTGCCCTTGGAATGATCGCAGACGGCGATGTATTCGTATCCTCGCGTCTTGGCGGCGGCGGCCATTTCCTCGATCGTGCATCGACCGTCGCTGGCGACGGTGTGCATGTGCAGGTCGCCGCGGATGTCCTCGACGGTCACCAGCTCCGGCGGCTCGGTGAGGTCCAGTTCGCCCCGATCCTCGCGCAGCTCCGGGGGGATGAAGGGCAACCCGAGCTTCTTGTAGATGTCGACCTCGCGTTTGCCCGCCACCGACCGCTCGCCGTCAAACAACCCGTATTCGTTGAGCCGCCATTTTTTGGCGATCGCCCGCTCGCGGAGGCGGACGTTGTGCTCCTTGGATCCCGTGAAGTATTGCAAGGCCGCCCCGTAGGAGTCCGTTTCCACGACCCGCAGATCGATCTGCAACTCCCTACCCGCGTCCAGTTCAACGGTCACGGAACCCTTCGTGCCCCCCGAGGCGAGGATGCGCTTCACGCCCTCGAACGTGACGAACTGCTTGATGACGGTCTCGCCGGCGGCGGCATCGCAGAGGATGTCGATGTCGCCGATGGTTTCGGCCCCGCGACGCAGCGATCCGGCCACCTCCGCCTGTTTCACGCCGCGAAGCGATCGAACCCGCTCGACGAACGCCTCGGCGATGGGCAGGGCAATCCCCAACGGCGTCCGCCCCCCGCTCTTTTCCAAGAAGGCAATTCCCTCGGCGATCTTCTTGACGCTGGTCGCGCCCAACCCCGGCAGCTTCTCCATCTCACCGGACGCGATTACCTTCTTCAGATCATCGAGACCTTTCACGCCGAGTTCGGCATGGACAACGGCGACCTTTTTAGGGCCCATACCGGGGATGTCCAGCAACCGCGGCAGACCGGGTGGAAACTTCGCTTCCAGCTCGTCAAGAACGTCGATGTGGCCGGTGTCGAGAAACTGCTGAATGCGTTGGGCCGTGCCTTTGCCGACGCCGGGCAACTCCTGAAGTCGCCCCGCCGCCGCCAGGGCTGCGGCATCCTCGCCCGCGTCCTTCAATGTGCGGGCCGCCCGGCGGTAGGAGTTGATGCGGAACGCGTCGGCCCCGTCGATCTCCAACAGATCGGCGATCCGCTCAAACGCTCGAACCAGCTCGGTATTCACCATCCCCAGCGCGCCGTGAACGACTCCCTCCTGGCACCTCTCCGCAGGCCCATCATAATGGTTTTCATGGGAGAATATATCCATGCGCGCCCATGGGCTCGGCTTTCGTGAACGCCGTCCCGCTTTGTTCGCCGCTCTCGTCATGCTCACACGAGCCCGCACGAAGGTTGCCCTCCTTCTCAGTGTGGGATGCTTGGCGAGGACCACCTACTGGCGAGAACGGCGTTTTGACCTTGATCCGCTTAACGGGTGAGTGTTGGTCGGCCTAGTGGTCTGTCACAGCTAATTTCTCGGGTTGAAGAATCTGATCCAACCGAGGTATGGGTACGGTCGTGCGCGGATTGTGCGCATAAAAGAAGCCCCGCCGGTCGAGTCGCGCGCAAGTTGCGCATTGCGGCCCCCGCGAGGCTTCGTCCGTCAATGCGTCCTGAGTTGTCCCTCAGGACTAGGTCTTACACGACCTCTACTCTCATTATGCGCTACGCGAGCGAGAAAAGCAAACAAAAAACAGGGAACAAAAACCGCGTTTTCATAAGGCTTTTGCGGGTGCTTCGCGGCACGGCGTCGTTGAACGTTCGAGGCGCCGTCAATCCCCGTGATCGCCGCCGGACGGCTCCGCCGCGAGGTCGGCGCCGGAAATCTTTCCCTTGATCCACGCCCGCATGGCCTTCGGCGCTCTGCCGAGACGCCATTCGCCGGACTCGGGAGCGAGCATCATTACGACGTGGCGCTGTGGTTTTTTTTGACCGGCCTTTTGCGTCGGATCGAGCGAGACGTCGACCAGGAGCGCGTAAACGGTTTCGCCCTCCGCACGATTCGCCTTCGGGTCGGGGCCGAGCATCACTTTCTCCAACGCTCGAACCGTGATCGTCTGGACGGCATGCCAACCCTCTTCGTACTCCCCGCGCGGCAACGGATCCTCCCGGGCGCTCCACAGCAATCGAAAGGGCTCGTAGTCGCCCTTGGCGCAAGTGGTCATGGCCTTGGTTACGAAATCGTTCACCGAGGCGTCGGCGACTCGAAGCTCGTCGGAGAAGACCAGCAGATCGGGCCTCTTGGAGTTTGCGGCATCGGGCGAGGCGGTCGCGGAAGACGAGTTCTCCGGTTCGCCGCGCCGACAGGCGGGTGTCGCAATCATGCAGGCGACGCACAGAAAAAGACCAGCGAAGGACCGCATCCCAACGGGCGCCATGCGAGTTTCGTGGCACGCCATATCGGCTGACAGAGTAGCACAGATCGGTTTGGACTGCCATCGGACCTTCAGCACGGCAACCGCTCCTCCGGGCACTCATGGGACGATCACGGAGCTGAACATCAGTCCCCCACCGCAAGC
>CAYQZH010000152.1:0-10807 GCA_964421865.1 uncultured Phycisphaera sp.
CCGCCGCGCATCGCCCGGCGAACGGTGAATAGGTGCGCAACAGCCGACGGCAAATGGGACCTTCGGGCGACCAACCGCCGACTGCGACGCGCTGATGCACGACCGGCCCTCGAACTCCATCATGCCGGTCTGACGCGCGCCGCGACGACATCCGTTTCCTGGACGAAGCCGGTACGCGCGGCGCCCGGGGTTTGCGGTTCTGCGATATAAGACTCGTAAAGGAAGCCGGACGATGGATGTCAGGATGCAGCCCGCTCCAGCCTTTGACGTGCCATGTCGCAGTATTTCTTCGCTTTTTCTATCAGGATGAACCTTCGCCCCAACTGCTTGCACGCGACGCCGGTTGTCCCGGAGCCCGCGAATGGATCCAGAACCAAGTCGTGGTCATGTTGGGAATAGACGCGGATCGCCCACAGAGGCAGCTCGACGGGAAACGCGGCGCAGTGATTGTCGAGTCGTGCCGATGAGGTCCAACCATCGCCGATGACGCCCCTTTGGGAGAGCTTCCTGTCGTTGACGAATTCGGCCTTGGAGCCGTTTCTTTTCCGGAACGTCCAGATGTGCTCATAGTCGAACACGGGCCGGGGGTGGCTGTTACAGACGAACGGTATGCCCATCCGGGCGAACTGCTTTCTCCAAATGCGCGTGGCCTGAAGGTCCATGCCCGCCACCTCGACGCCCCATTGGAAGAAGTTCACCGTTGCCGGATAGCAGGCCGGTATGTCTGCGGCGTAGAACCGATTTCCTGAATTGAAGTAGTCCCCGAAGTTGACGACGGCGTAGCCGCCGGGCTTGAGCACACGGCGCCACTCCAAGAAGGACGCTTCCATCAAACGGCGGTAGTCCTGCAGGGCTACCCCGCGCTCGTACTGCTTCCCGACGAAGTACGGCGGCGACGTGACGATCAGGTCGATGCGCCCGTCTTCGATGTCCTTCAGGACATCCAAACAGTCTCCTTGATACAGTCTGTTCTCCGCCAGCATGAGCCCCCCCCCATCGGCGACGGTTGCCGGTGGCCCATTGCCACTTGCACCCCCCACGGTGCCGGCGGCGTGGTTCGCCTACGGAAACCGGCCGTCGACAAATGGAAAGGGACGTGGCGGAAGGGGAGCGGGCTATCGTGCTTTGGGAGAAGCACGGTCTGAAGCGGCGTTGGAGCGATGGTGGTCACTCGTCCCTGGCCGGCGAGATACCGACCCTCCATCTCTTATGGGCCCTTCGACTCAGCCATCGGTCTGACGCGCAGCCACTCTCCGCGCCTTCGCCTCGGATTGCCGGCTGCGCCGGGTTTCGGATTGGACGCGCGAATCCGGATTGGACGCCTTCCGGCCCATCAGCCCTCTGTTACCGTGGCGGGCGGGAGCCTTGTTCCGCACCGGGCGCGTCGATAGTCCGGCCCGTCTCATGGCCGGCCTTGGTTCGCGGTCGGGGTCGTCGAGCGGCGTCTCGCGGCTGGTCCGACCCCGGAAAACCAACCGCCGGGAATCCGCTCGCCACATCGGTCGCACCGGTTCGGCAAGCACGAAGAAGCAAGCCGATTCGCCTGGGTGCATTCAAGGGTGTGCGGGACGTTCCAGTCCACCCGAGGCCGGGCGGGTCCCTGTGGGCGTCGAAGGCCGGCGATGACTTGGTTCAGGAGTTCAAGGGCATGCTCGATGGGCGGAAGGCTGTGGTCGAGCGGACTGCGGCGGGCCAGGGTCTGATCATGGCGGGCGGCGACCTGACAGACCCTTGGCCTCTCAGGCACTTGCTTCGGGCAGCGGCCAGGTTTGCCAATCCGTCGCGCCTGCGGCCAAGCGGCGACCGCGACGCAGAAGTGGGACAGTGATGACAAGCCGAAGGCCCCCGGCCGGGGGCCTTCTCCGTTGCCGGAACGTCGTCTTGGCTCGAAAAGGCGGAATTGCGGGCGGGACTTCGACTAGCCTGCCGGACACCGCCTACATACCCGCGAAAATCGACTTCGGGCAGTAGGCATAGCGATGCCCCCGTCGCCTCCCATGACCCGCAGTCTGGCGAACTCCGCGTCGTCTGATCAAGCAGATTCTGCCACGTTCAGGGGCGCCGTGCGAACAAGGTTCGCGTGCGGCACAGATGTCGGGGGACATGGTTCATCCGAGCGCATTGTCGAGATACTGCGCGATCGCTAGTCGCTCCCATCCGTCGAAGTTTCGCTCGTCGTCTTCAAACCGCCTCCACGCCTCGTTGATCATGGGGATCGGTGCGTTGTCAGGTAGAGCGAAGCAAGAGAGGGGCGAGGACTCCTCCAGCATGTCGTCAATCGTCTTTTTCAATGGAACGAAGAGTTCATCAACCCACGTTCCTTCGTAGTCCTCACGGATGCCGAGCGTCGCCGCCGTCAGGGCCCAAGTGTCACCCACATCTAACGCCGCCCGGTCGAGCCCGAGCTGTCTAGCACGGTCCACAAGCATAGTCGTGCGGATTCGTGTAACCGGGTGGCGCCGCAGGAGTTGATCGCGCCGCGGCAAGTAGTACTCTTGAGACGAGCGGAACCGGAAATAGTGCGAAAAAGCCTTGATGAAACTCTCTCCCCCTATCGTGAGCCCGACCGCGTCGCAGAAGACCTCCTGGGTCCATGGGTACCAAGCGTCAGCGGCCGTACGCTGAAACCCATCATCGGTCGTGACTGGCCCCCGGTCACGAACGGTGGTCGGCGCCAACACGCGAGCCACCCGCCGCTGAAACTCCCCTACCAGCTCGTCAAGCTCCGCCTTGTGGCACGCGTAGAGCAGATGTCCAAACTCGTGAATGAGAAACGGCAGCAAGAGGAGTGTCATTCGTCGACTAACCGGGAGGAGATACACAATCGGCCAGTCGGGAGTGGGGTAGACCGCGAATCCTCCATCAGAAACCGCGAACGGCTTCCCTCGGGTCACCGCGTGTTCCGCGTGGAGCCAGTTGATGAGGGCGAGCGGTAGGCGGTCCTCGTCTGCGTACCGAATGATGGGCGGTGCGAAGCGGGTGTTCACAAGATCGAAGAGGTTGACAGCGCGCTGACTCGCCTCAAGGATGTCCGGGATCGTGTCTTCGAGCCCGTATGCCAAGTCCTTGAGCTGACGCAGCGCCTCCTGGTGCAGAGCCTCACACATAGCGAGAACGCTCTCCACGTACGGCTTCATGACCACGGCTACGTCCGCGGAAGAAAGCGCCGCACGAAGCACCGATACCTGGTGCAGCAAGTCGCGATTCGTCTGAGCCAGCTTGTTGTTCATCGCCGCCCTAGAAGTCCTCGACAATTGCGGAGAGGGATCCTTGCTGGTGCCGAGAGACGATGCGGCGAAGTTCGTCGAGGCTCTCCGTCAGCGCCTCCTTGGACCGCCGGTCGCTCGCGTCGACGAGTTCAGCGCCGGTCCGAAGCCCGGATCGCATGAGCACCGACCGGAAGTTCGCACGGTCGCGTCGAGCGGCTTGGATTGCATCCACTAGCTCACGCGATCGATGGTCCAGGCTTAGCGGACGCCCTTGGGCGGCCTCATCGAAAGCCTGATCCAGGTGCGTGAAAAACTCGCGCAGCGTCTTCCTTGCCTCGCCCGCCCGCAGAGCACGCTCTTCGTCACAGATGCCGGCCAGATCGTATTTCGTGGCAAGCGATAGATCGGTGATCGCTCGGAGAATCTGGTTGTCCGCGAAGAAGTTCTGAATGTCTAGCCATTCCTGACTCATTCGATAGTCCTCGCTGTTACTTGATGCCACGCATGTCTCTGTCCACTCTGGCGCGAAGCATGGCATCGACCTCGCGGAGTGGCTGCGGATACCGGTGCGCCTTCGTCGGGCTCGAATAGTTGAGCTGCGACAACGCGAATACGCCCGCCGCTGCACGCCGGACATTGCACCCATCGTGGGCTCGCACGACGATCGGCTCCGCCGTTCCTCGACCGCCTAGGGTGCCGGCGCCAGTGCAGCAAATTACGGCTGTTTGCTTGTCCGGATACACGGCTTGGCCTTCCAACACGTTGACTGCCCCGGCCCCTCCAGCAATCCACAGTCTCAGATTCTTAACGCTTTTCTTCAGCACATCCGCAACGTCAACGGGCGCACTCTGTGCCAGCACTTCCATCGCCCTCCAGCGTTCCAAGCCCGCGCGGATGCCGTCCGCCTCGTCGCCGCATTCACGGCCGTCGCGGAGAACCAGGAGCGATGACAGGGGTTCAGTGCTACCCTTCACGTCCGCCATGAGGCCCGCGATCTTGTCCGAAAGCACCGTGGGCTGAATCGTCTCGTACTTGTGGTCACCCTTCGGCCAAGTCCGAGTGATACGAAGCAGCGACGGCCACCGATTCTCAGGCCGACAAACAAGCAACGACAGCCCGAAGTAGCGGCGTCCTTCGCTCACGTCGATAGCCAGACATGCCTCATATGCCCATTCGTCGAGTCGCCACGGTGTAGCCCTCATCTGGTCGAGAATGTCGATCGCGGAGTGAAACAGAAGATCGTTCCAAGCACGCTCCGTCCGCCGCTTGTCACGATCGTCGCGAGCTTCGCGCCGACCCCTCCAAGCTTGCTCAATCCGCCTACGGGTCATCCGCTTGAGCGACCACTGAGAAAGTTCGTGGGACAGAACGCTATACGCTGCACGCTCGCGGTCATCGAACACGACCACGGCATTCCCCGGGATCCGCCCACGGAGCTGCTCCACAATGTCGTCAGTCTGTTCACCACGAATCACAACGGCCCGCAGGTTGCGGGCCGCGAGTCCGCTGACCTGCGCGACGAAGTCCTCGACAAACGACTTCTGGAGGGCCCCGCTCCAGCACCGCGATTCCGGAGGCGTAACGAGGATCAGTTCCCTGCCGGCCTCTTCGTCGTACGAATACACTCCCCCGTGCGTCAACTTCTCGCGGCGCACCTTGAAATAGCCCTCGTACGCGCGCGGCGAGGCGTCCACAGGCGCCTTGACTTCTTGCCCACGGCCGAAGGATAGCGCGGGCGGAGTGAGAAGCTCTCGCTGCGACACATCTGGTGTCCACAGGGAATCGGAGACCGTAAGCTTCGCGACTGCAAGCCAGTCCTTGGGAACCCTCTCCCACATTTCTTGAGAGAGTTCACGTCGACGTTCCGGCGCAATTGTCGTGTTCGTTCGGAGATCACGCGGCATTCGCTGCGGATCGAGCAAGACGCGCAGTCGCAACAGTTTGGCCGCAACGGGCTTCTCGCCTCGCATCCCGGGAAAACTCACGTACACAACCGGATCGTCTGCCGTTACGTTGAGGCGCGAGCGCTTCCTCGTATAATAATCATGCAGCGATTCGTACCGCTCGCCGCCGAACTCAAGCGGTCCGACCTTCCCACACGTTTGACCGCGCCCGTCGTGAGAGAAATAACACTGCGAAAAAGTCCTTGAACCCGAATCGTACAGGAGCGTTCCTTTCCGTCGGTCCGCCCTGCCGCGCAGGCGATCGAACTCCCGCTCGCGACGCGTTCGTTCATCTTGAATGAGACCGGGTGCGAAGTAAAAGTCTAGAGCACGCTCGGTCCTAAAAAGATGACTGAAGTCGAGCGCGATGCCGACGCCTGCGCCTGCAACAGGGAGCGTGGCGAAGGAGGTACGCGGGAGCATCTCGATGCCGTCCGCCGTCCTCACCGGTTTTCGCCTGCACCAGTAGCGGGTGGACGTTGACAGGTTGAAGTAGTCGGACATCTCTTCGAAGGCCACGACCAATCCGCGCTCAACGAGTACCGCGAGCAATTCGAGGTCTGCAGGTCGTTCAGAGTTGAGTTGAATCTCGCCGACGTCCGATACTGCCGCCCGCCAATTGTCTCCCGCGACTTCGACTGGGGAGAACGGCGCTGATTGGAGAACAACGAGATCGCCGCCTGATCCATGAAGAGGGGCGACGATGAGGCGTTGTTGCCGTCGCAGCTTACTGCACACCGTGGGAGGAAGATCCACCCCGGAATTCGCGCTCCGAATCCGCAAACGCCGCGCGGCTACGCGCCCTGTAGCACAGGTAGCGAGACGGAGATTGCATTCGAGCACTCCCGAAGCGATGCCTCGTGACAGATCGCGCGGTATTTGCACCTGTTGCATATGCCGTCCTGATTGCATGGTCGAAAGACCTCCTCACGGCCTTCTCGGCCGTACTCGTGCAACTCTTCCATGAGTTCGATGTCCTGAAAAAGCCGTGCCCGTCCCACCGAGGCCAACTCATCCGTCACTACCTGTGCCTGTTCGACAACGCCATCACCGAGGAAGACACGCTGGCCTGAAACACCGCCTCGCGGCACGCCGTGGACACGCTCCGCAAACCAACCGTAGGTGTAAAGCTGGAGACTGTCAGCACCATGCTCCACTGCACCAAGCTTCCAGTCGATGATCCTAGCCTCGCCGGGACGCAGGGCCAGCACGTCGATCTGACCGCCCACGCACCAGTTAGCGAGCTTGAGGCTTGACAGTCGCTTTTCAGGGTGGATCTCAAATCCGGCGAGCCCGCGAAGCAACTCGGCAATCGTAGTTCCCTCAAGCAGCGCCTTCAGTGCGCGCGTCAGGCTTTTGCGAGCGCTCGCCGCTGCGCCCTCCCCGTCAAGATCCTGATACGAGAACTCGACAAGCTCCTCTGGCGGAAACCGGTCCAGCAGCCGATGCGCCTGTCCACGCGGGTCTCGGGCAAACTCGATCGCATCGTCGAAGCTGCGGAACGCAGTCTGCATGATCCACGATGGCGCCAGGCTTCGAGACGGATCTATGTGAAGCCGGGCGAATCGGTGGAGGATGCTGCCTGCGAGCAGCGCGCATCCCGACATGGACTTCAGCGATTGCACCTGCCGCTTCCGCTCCTCCGGGAGACCGCACTTCTTGTCGGTTGCGTAATAGTCGTAAAAGTACTGCCTCGTGCATCGCTCCAGTGCGCTCCGACGGGAGTATGAGTACATACGTCTCATGGTTGCCCTCCCTCTGGGTGCTCCTCTTCACGAAGGCTTTCCAGCTCCCCGACCATCGCCTCCCACTCGGGCCCTGATAGCTTCATGTTGGATGCCATGCGTAGAAAACGCTGCGCTGCTGGTTCTCCGCCCACTTCATCGCCCACATCTTCCGGAATTTTCCGGGCCGCAGCGAGCAGGTCGTCAGGCGGCACATGCATCGCAGCCGCAAGGCGGATCACCGTCTCGGCGGACGGCGCGGGCAGTCGGTCGTTTTCGAGCTTGCTTACATAAGAGAAATCGACGCCGACTTCCTGGGCGAGACTTCTCTGACTCAGCACAGCCTGACGCCTGAGTTCCTTTAATCGCTGACCGAACGTTACGCTCATGTTGATATAATACTCAACGTTGAGTTGTTTGTCAACTCCATTTGTCGTTTTTTCCCCTTGAATACTCCGACGTAATGCAGGCGAACGGCTTGTAAGGTCCTATAACAATGACGGAAGCCGCCGTACCGTTCGCGCAAGACCTGTGAAATGATTGGCGGGTACCCCGGCGCGTAGCCCACAGGGGATGCACGCCAACCGTGGGGGAAGCAAACCGCCTCGGCGTACCTAGCCGGTTCCGCGTGGCGCGATGACCCGGAACTGGCCGCCAGCTCGGACTTGTCGGAACATGGGAGCACTCGCGTACTTCACGGCAAAGGTGGGCGGTCAGACACCGTCTGCGGCTACGCCGGGCATGTGGTCATTGGCGAGGCGACGTGGATTCACCCTCACGCTGCCGTGTCCCCAAGGGCTGGAGGAATCTTGATCGTGTCGCATGGGCCCTGGATCTGCCCTCACCCTACCCACTCCCCGAAAGGGGGAGAGCAGCTTGAGGACCACCGGGAGTATCGCCTGAGCATCGTGCCATCCAACGTGGAAGCCGGCCGCGGGGTGACTCTCTTGGCCACATCGGCCAGGCCGAAGTCGAGGATCTTCACCACTCCGCCGGTGGTGATGAAGATGTTGTCGGGCTTCAGGTCGCGGTGCACGATGGACTTGACGTACGCGGCGGTCAGGCCGTCGGCGATGGCCACCACTTGTTCCACGGATTTCCGCCAGCAGGCTGGGCGCGGCGAACGCGCTCGCGCAGCGTCCGGCCTTGCAGCAGTTCCATGACCAGATAGGGGATGCCCCAATCGGTGCGGCCCGGCGTGGCCCGGCGCGTCGGGACTTCGCCGTGAAACGGCCCGCCGAGCGGGCATGGCGCGGCGGAGTTCCCGTCGGACGAGCTCTGCGACCGGAGGGCGGCCAGCTGCGCAGCCTGATAGACCTCCTCCATCCCGCCTGCACCGAGGGCGGCGACGATCTGGTACGGTCCAAGCCGAAAGGAGGCCCCGGGGAGCCTTCCCGCGTCCTCAAGGCCAAGCAACCTCAAGCTTGTGCGCGGCCGGTCGGCGCGCAAGTCCATTATGCGCGCGCGATCCCGCAATCGGGAAGGGTCGCCGGGTCAGGCCCGCTCGCAGTTCGATGTGCACGGTTATGTCAGTGTCTGCCTGCGGTTCCCCCTGCGCGCGGCCAACGGCGGGGCCGTCGCGTAATGTCTTTATCTGAAACCCCTCCATTTCGTCGCGATGGTGGCTCTCGGGTGCTGGGCGGGGGGCCAGCCAGCCGGTCCGCACAGCCTTCGCGACCCGCGGGGGTTTTTCACCCGCCCCGGTTTTTCCTCCGGGTTGGAGACGGTTCCGTGTCGCGGCATGGCACGGTGGCCGAACGGCTCGGAACCGGAACGCGTGCGATCTTTGGTGAAATGGGTTGCGCGCCCGTCCGAACATCGCCCCGCGGGCGAGGCTTCTCCGTCAAGCGGATCAGGCCTGCCTCGTCAGACGCGGAAGTCGAACAGGTCGCCGGCCTCGCGGCCGTCGTCGTCCGTGGCGACGTGCGTGTAGATGGAGGTGACCGCCAGCGACGAGTGGCCCGCCGCGTCGCGCACCTCCGCCAGCGAGCGCTTGCCCGATGCCAGGGCGTGGGAGACGAAGGAGTGCCTGCCGACGTGGATCGTGATCTCGCGCCGCCTCTCGGCGCCGAGGACGCGGCAGACCGAGATGAACCGGGAGCGGGCGTTGTGCCGGCTGATCGGCCTCCCGCGTGCGGCCGTGGACTGGGCGCACACGAAGGGGTCGCCCGGCCCCGCGCCGCCCCGGGCGCGCTCGTCCCGCCAGGCGGTCAGGTCCTCCAGCGTGCCCCTGTCCCACCAGAGCGGGACCCGCCGCGGCTTGCCGCCCTTGGCGATCGCCTTGGGGATCCGGATGTAGGGCCTGGCGAGGCCGACGCGCACGTCGCCCAGCTTGAGGCCCACGATCTCCGAGGCCCGCAGGCCGCAGCAGGTGGCCAGGCGGAACAGGGCGAGGTTCTGCCGGGTGTTCACCGACCGGCGCCTTGACTGGCGCTTCAGGTCGGCCAGGACAGCGGCGATCTCGGCCCGGCTCAGAATCTTCGTCCGGTCGATCTTCCATTCGGTCGGCATGGGCGCCTCCCCGCGAAAACGTGAACATTACTCGGCCGGACCGCCACGCGGGGCGCCCGGAGGCTACCGGACGCGCCGATTCATGCACAATTCGCAAGAAATGTGCATGAATCCGCGGGACGGCCCGAGAACACGCGCCGGCGCGCCTATCTCGTCCGGATACCGCATCGGGAGTCGGTCTCTGGAGCCGGGCCGGCCATCCCATCCCATGCCGCCGGCCACGGTGGCCGAGGGACGATGATCCTCGACGCCGGCGGTCACTTCCGCGACTCCCGCTCGCGCGAACCGCCGGACTTGGCCCCGTCCCACTCCCGGCCCGCCGCCCCGTAGAGCCCGCGCATGCCCGGCAGCATCGGCGAGGCGGAGGTCCATTCGTCGGACCGCAGCACATCGTCGGACACGAGGTTCCCGTCGAACCGCAGATCCTCCAGCCGGCCGAGGTCCGCGGCGAAGCGCAGGAGCGCGTGGAGGGCGACGGTCAGGCGGTCGTCGCGTGACACCACGGCCGGACACTCCTTGCGATCGAACATGAAGCCCATCATGACTTCGGCCTCGAACATGCCGCTGCGCATGGCCCGGTCGTACACGCTGGCCGCGAGCCGCTCGGTGGGGATTCCCGCCGGCCAGCCCAATTCGCCGAGGATCGCCGCCATGTGCCGTCCTGTCGTTGGGTCCTTCATTGCATGTGCGTCCTGTCGCAGAGCTTCATAAGGTCGGACGACCCCCCCGATGATCCGGACACCTCCCGCAGAAGAGGTCCGCCAGCGAACAGAGGGCCGCGCCGTCCTTGGTCTCCACCGTGTTCCGCTCCGTCAACCAGCCCCGAATCATGCGCGGGCACGAGCGGCGAGAAGAACACCTCACGCGGACCTCCACCCGGCGGCGGACCCTCGCCTTCGCCAACGCGATCCGGCTGCCCTCGGCGAGATCATCGAGCGGGACATTGATGGCGCATCCGTGGCGCTTTCGGTCCGCCGGCGGCACGACTCGCACCCGTCCGTCGAAGGGCGGGTGCCGCACGACGCCGCGGCGCCCGTCGGCCAGCCGAACTTCGATGGGATCAGCGTAGATCAGGTCGCGGCGCGGGGGCCGCTCGCTGCAAACACTCTGCTTGGTTGACTCCCGGCGCGGCGTTTTCTTGCTCGGCTTATCCCGCTCGCCTGGGTCGCGTTGCCGCGCTCGTCCGCTGGACGCATTCTGTCCGCTCGAATCGCGGCGAGCGGGTCGCACGCCGCACGCATCCTGCCCGTTCGCATCGCTGCGAGGACGCCGTTCGCCGCGCACATCGCGTCCGCTCGGATCGCGGTGCCCACTGGTCTCGTCGCTGGATATCGCTGGTTTCTCGCCGTCCCCTCCACCCCCTGCCTCGCCATCCGCGTCGCCGTCTTGTCCGCGTCGCCGGATGCCGCCCGGCTCATCG
>CAYQZH010000153.1:0-10781 GCA_964421865.1 uncultured Phycisphaera sp.
CGAAGCCCTGGGCGATCTGAAAGAAATAGTTGCGGTCGCGGTACTCGGGGATTTCACGGAAGGCGCGGCCGTCCTTCTCACCAAGGTACAGGTCCGCGAAGTAGGTGAGCGTGGCTTGGGAGGCGAGCGAAGTCGCGGCCGTGACGAAGCGCAGAGTGGCGTCGTCGGTGGTCATGGGGTCGCCGTCGGCGTCGAAGGCGAAGAGGGCGTCGAGGTTCTGGGCGGCGCGTTTGCCGTCGGGCTCGACGGGAGCGATGGTGCAGGTGAAGTAGGTATTCGCCATGGCCGCCCAGGAGAGCCGCTGGTCGGGTTCGGCGCTGGAGCGGGCGTACAGTTGGATGGTTTGCTTCACGGCTACGTCGGACTCGGATTTGCGGCTGCCGAGAATGCGGCCGTCGGCGGCGGAAAGGCCGAAGTCCACGACGCGGTCATCGCCGCGGGGGTTGATCTGACCGATGCCGACGGCGCCGCGGTAGGTCACGACGATGCGGCGCTCCGTTTCGGAAAGGTTGTGCACGGCGATCTCTGAGTGCAGATCGTGCCGGCCGACTTCTTTCGGCTGACGCGGAAGTTTGAAGGTCCGAGTCACGCGCAGCGCCGGCTCACCCTGGTGGGCGATGTCGATCCAAAAGGCAACCTTCTGGGCCTCCTCGTCTCCCAGGATCCTGGACTCCTCGACCTCGCCGGCGTTCCAGCGTTTGTCGTGCAGCGGAACATCGACGCCGTCGATGTTGATCTTCTCAATGGCGAGCGATCGGTAGGCCTGACCATCGCCGTGCGTCACCGGAGAAAGGAGTGCGTAACGCTCGGCGGACTTGAGTCTGGCGGCGTGATCCGTCAGCAACGCCGATTCGACGGAGGCGCCAAGGTTCGAGAGGACGAGGCGCATCCGGAAGGGGGGCGGCGGCTGCCTCTTGTCGACGCCGTCGTCGGCTGAAGCGCCGATGACACGCTGCTCGGCGTGATCCACTTCGAGGACGGAGAAGGGGGAGCGGGTCGGGGGCTTCTTCGTCTCGCCCGTAGCGAGTTCCGTCGGCGGTTCCGCCTCGGGCCGGGAAGCACCCGCCGGCTGCCCGGGAACACCCGATGTTTCGGCGGGCGGCGTGAGCGACTCGGGCGTTCGAAGAGGCTTCGCGGGCGGTGTGGGGAGCAGCGCCGGGCCGATCGCCATGATGAGCAGGAAGGCCGCCCCGGCGATCAGCAGATTACGGAGGGTGTCTTGTTTTTGCATCTAGGTTTCCGGGATGGGCTAGCGACCCTCGAAGAGACGCGTGCCGAGGAAGTCGTCGAGTTCGGGGACATCATAGATTTTGCGGGCGGCCTTCTCGACGTCGTATTCGAGACGGATGAACTCCAGGGTGACGCAGTATTCGCCCTCGCCTACGTCGGGCGGGTCATAGCCTTCGGGGGCCTCGCCTTTCTCATAGACGACGATGTAACAGAGGCGTGGGTCGCGATCGCGCGGCTGGCCGATGCTGCCGACATTGATGATGGCCTTCTCGTCGGAGGTGATGGAATAGACGCCGGCCTCGGAGAGTTCGTCCGGCGGCTCGAAGCAGGGATCGTCGAGAAAGACGCCGGGAACGTGGGTGTGACCCACCAGGCAGGCCTGATGATGCTCCTCCAGGCGCTTGAAATTGTCGAGAATCTTGCCGGGGTTAGTATAGACGTCCTCGGGGAACAAATATTCGTTGACCGGCCGTCGCGGGGAGGCGTGGACGAGGAGCAGGCCGTTAGCCTCATGGCGGATGGGTAGGCGGCCGAGGACCTCCCATCGGCGGTTGCGTTTGGCCTTGTTGGGTTCGTCCTCCAGGACCTGCCGCGTCCAATAGGCGGCGCGCTCCGCGCCGACGTTGAAATTCGTCGGCTCGTAGAAAACGGCTTGATCGTGGTTGCCGCAGAGCGACAGCTCGCACCGGTCGATCACCGCGTCGAGGCACTCCTTGGGGCTGGCCCCGTAGCCCACGATGTCCCCCAGGCAATAGATCAACTTGATCGAACGCCGCTCGATGTCGGCGAGCGCCGCCTCGAAGGCCTCAAGGTTGCCGTGAATGTCGGAAACGACCGCAAACACCGAATCCGAACCGTCCGTTCATCACCGTTGACCCGCCTCGGACACCCCTGGATGGCTTGGGGACGGGCGAAACCAAAAGCCGGAACCGACTCTACGGAGAGTGCCGCCGCCCGTCAAACGTGGGGCCGGTGGGCACACCGCTGGCGGCAGCCTACCCCGCTCGTGAAGAGTGGGCGCTTCGAAAAAGTGTTGACTCCGCCGCTGTGAGTTTGGTATACTGGAGGCTTGCCAAGTTCGTTAGCCTACGACTTGGCCATCAACATGAGACGCCACGCGGTCTCGGGCCTCCGCGACGGCGCATTTGTCAGTTAGGCGAAAGGAGCTTTCCCCATGTGCACTCGTATCTCCACGTTGTCCCTTCTTGCGCTCATCGTCCCGCTTACGCTCACTGCCGCCCGGGCCGCAGCGCCCCTCGGAACGGGCTTTGCCTACCAGGGCCAGCTCAAGCAGAACGGAGCGCCGGCGAACGGGAACCTCGATATGGAGTTCCGCCTGTTCGACGCGGCCACGCTCGGCAATCAGGTCGGCAATCCCGTGACGCTCAACGGAGTGGCCGTGTCGAACGGGCTGTTCACCGTCACGCTCAACGGCGGCGACGAATTCGGAAGCGATGCCTTCATCGGCAGCGCCCGTTGGCTGCAAATCAGCGTAAACGGTACGCCGCTCAGTCCGCGGCAGCCGCTAACGGCCGCGCCGGCGGCGCTGACGCTCAGGCCCGGCGCGATCATCGCCGGCCCGCCGCCGCAGAACACGTTCGATGCGGCAACCTTAGTCCTCAAGGCTCAAGGTGACGCGACGACGGGTGGCGGGGGCCTGATCGCCATCGGCAACCCAGCCGCCTCGCAGAACAGCACGTGGGGCGTGTATGCCGCCTCCGGTCACGCACCCGGCGGCATCGGCGCTCTGGGATACTACGAATCCGGGCGCAACCTCGACACGGGCGTGTACGGTTTCGCGGCAGCCGGGTCGAACAATTTTGCCAGCTTCTTCGAGGGCCCGAGGAACTACTTCGGCGGCAGCGTCGGCGTTGGAACGACGACACCCCATCCTAACTTCGCGCTCCAGGTCAAGGGCATCAGCGGCGTCTGGGAAGGCGGGATCGCCGCGGGCGGCGACGCCGCCGCGGTCGTCGCCGGCGAGTTGGGCAGCGTCGCGACCATCGGCGCCCACAACGCCGCGCTCAACGCCTGGCAAAACCTCTCCATCAACCCGGGGGGCGGCAACGTCGGCATCGGAACGACCTTGCCGCTCACTCCGCTGGACCTGCGTGGACCGGTAGTCCCCTTCAAGGGGCAACTGGTCCTGGTCAACAGCGCTTTCCCATCCACCGTCGCGGCGAGTGACGTGGCGATCTCGGCCTGGGGCAGCGACATCGGCCCGGGTGCAACCGGTCGCCTCTGGTTCCTGGGCAATTCCAGTTTCGGCGATATGGACGTCGGGCTAATGAACTCCCAGGCCGGAGGCTCGCTGAAGTTCGGGACGGTAGGGAGTCTCTCGGATTTCATCATCAGTTCGACGCACAACGTCGGCATCGGCGTGACCACACCCGTCAACAAACTGGACGTCGAGGGCCCTGCCGCAATCGGCGCGAACTACGCCGGCGCCAGCGCCGCACCGACGAACGGTCTGATCGTCGAAGGCCACGTCGGGGTCGGAACCACGACACCCAACGCGAATTTCATGATGCAGCTTAACGGCGGCAGCGGCGCGTGGAAGGGCGGCGTCGCCGCGGGTGGGGCTTCCGCTGCCGTTGTAGTCGGAGAAGTGGGCAACGTCGCGACGCTTGGCGGCCACAACGGCGCGCTTACAGGCTGGCAAGACCTGTCCATCAACCCGTCCGGCGGCAACGTGGGCATCGGCACGACCACGCCGGCCAGCAAACTGACCGTGTCGGGCGTGGTGGAATCGGCGTCGGGCGGCTTCAAGTTCCCCGACGGAACGGTAATGGCGAGCGCGAATACAAGCTCGGATTGGTCGGTGGTGAACGGAAGCTGGATCACCCACAATGGCCTGGTGACCGTGACGACTCAGCCGGGGACCACCACCGGGGTTTTGCTTTATCCCCAGGGCGAAGTCGTCGCAACCCTTGTCGCGGCCATCGACATCGTTGCGACCGCCACCATGGAGACGCCCGTCCTTCGCATCAGCGGCGGCGGAGATATTGCCGAGCCGTTCAACGTCAATCAAGGCACTAAGGGACTGAGCCGCGAAGGCACGGAGCCCGTCGAACCGGGCATGATCGTGTCGATCGATCCGGATCATGCCGGTGAACTGCGCATCTCCACTACGCCGTATGATCGCACCGTGGCCGGGGTCATCAGCGGCGCGGGCGGCGTGAACCCCGGATTGACCCTGCAACACGAGGGCACCGCGGCCGATGGAAAATACCCCGTGGCCCTGACCGGACGCGTCTATGCCTACGTTGACGCCGACGCGGCCGGACCCGTTCGACCCGGGGATTCGCTCACGACATCCCATACACCCGGTCACGCGATGAAGGTAACCAACCACGCGCGGGCGCAGGGAGCCATCATCGGCAAGGCGATGACATCACTAGAAAGCGGGCGCGGTCTGGTACTGGTCCTCGTCAACCTCCACTGACGCGCGGAGACCCCTTTGAAAAGGAAGACGTAGATGAACCGTGAATGGATGAACCAAGTGAGCACGTGTCTTGTTATGGTCGTTGCCGCGCTGGTCGGGCTGCCGAGCGCATCCGCTCAGCCGCTCGACACCTTCCGCTTCAAGGCCTCTCACAACTCCTATGAGCGCGGTCGGTATCACCTACCGTTCACCCGGATTCCGCTCTGGGAGCAGATCATGAAATACGACGCGTGGGGTATCGAACTCGACATATGCAAGAAGAATGGTGTGCTGTATACCGAGCACAGCTGCTCCGATCCGGAGGACCCATTGGATGCCATGATCGATGAACTTCGGTATGCGGAGATCTACGAGCGATTCACAATCATCAACCTCCAGATCAACAGCGGAACGTCGTGCTGCGAATCGATGCCCGGTCCGCCCGGTCCCGATTGGGAATCGACGCTGCGCAGCTTGTTCACATCCAAACTCGGCACCGCAGCCATTTACTCCGTCGCCGAGTTCAGGGCGGACGGGAGTCGATGGCCGTCGTTGCAGACGCTTCTTCGTAGGGGGAAACATTTCTGCATCACCTGGGGGTATGGGGATGAAACCGACCTGTTCTTTGAAACGCGGGACACGCAAGCCGCCGCGGCAGGTAGCTTGGACGTCGGATTGATCAACCGCCAATCCGCCGCGCTGCCGGAGGCAGAATCTCCGCAGGCGGGCGACCAGTTCCTGTGGCGAAGCTATCCGGCATCCTTCGAGGAGATCGCATGCGACGTGGCCGTGGATGGGATGGACCTTTGGGATAATGCCAATGCGAGAGGGTTCAATGAGATCTCCATGAATCACCTCTGGTGTAGCTGGGCCTGGGACGACGGTACGTATTCTCCGCTACCCATGTATGTGAACCCTTCCGTCGCGTCCGTCGCGGAGCAACACGGAACATTCTACTTTCCCTATAAAACCTATCGACAGGCGTTCGACCGGATCCACGCCATTGTTCCCGTCCCCAGCGAGCCGGTCACCATCAGACTCCAGGCGGGAACCTATTTATTCGGTCCGACGGAACGCACTCTGCAAGGGCCCGTCGAACTCAAAGCCAGGGGGGGGAGAGTGGAACTTCGCGCGGGGAAGTGAAGGCGGGCGAAGCCGCGGCGGTCCGGAAGCTGCAAGAGGAGAACGCCGAGCTACGCGAAATGGGGAAGCGCGCGTCGGAGCGCATCGACGCCCTCGAAGGCGGGAGATAGCGCCGCCCGGCGATGGCGACGCCAAATTCCGCCGTCCAAACCGATGGGTAAAATTCCCCTCCTGCCGGGTCGATCCCGGCGCGCCGTCCCCACCGTACCCTTCGCTTCGACGTGTTGATGTCTTGACGTTCTCTCGCCTTGGCGTTTGCGCCCCGACCCCGTAGGGGTCGTCTGAAATAGCCGGGGGTTGAGTCCGCCGCAGGCGGACGAAACCCCCGGTAGCCAACGTCACGAATTCTCGACCCTGAAAGGGTCGGCTGCCTCCAAGCCGTCTGGCGGCGGAAACGCTACAATGCCACCGTGTCGCAAACGCTGACCAAACTAACCGTGCACGTCGTCTTCTCGGCCAAGAACCGTCGCGATCTCATCGCTCCGCGTATCGCCTCCGAGCTTTACGCCTGCATCGGTGGGATCTGTCGGACCAACGATTCACCGCTGCTGGCGATCGGCGGCACGGCCAACCACGTTCATCTTCTTATCAGCCTATCCAAGAACATCGCATTGGCCGACTTGATGATGACGATCAAGAAGGACTCCTCGCGGTGGATCAAAACCAAAGGCGGTGAGTTCGACGACTTCTATTGGCAAGACGGGTACGGCGCGTTTTCCGTGAGCGAATCGCAAGTCTCCGCAGTCCTCGATTACATCGCCCGACAAGAAGAGAGGCACAGAACGCAGACCTTCGAGGAGGAACCGGTCGCCTTCGCTGAAAAATACGGGATCGCCTATGATCCGCGATACCTATTCACCTAGCAGACGAGACGACCCTTCCAGGGTCGACGGTGTTGGGAACGATTCCGAGTCCGGGGGTCGTGCTTCGCCCGACCCCCGGCTATTCACGATGACCCCTTCAGGGTCACGGCTTGTCCGCGGGCTGGCGCCCGCGGCTCTGCCATTACGGTCCTGTACCCTACTCATCTCGACCCCTTGTGAGCGCGCGGCTAACATGGGATAGGGATTCGACCACGCTGGATTTGCTTAACGGGATGTATCGGGGGTGCATTATGCCAACCATCGTTGAAGACTTCAAAGTAGCGGACCTGAGTTTGGCCGATTTCGGTCGCAAGGAGATCGTCCTGGCCGAGCATGAGATGCCCGGACTGATGGCCATCCGCGAGGAGTACGGGCCGAGCAAACCCCTCGCCGGGGCGCGAATCACCGGCTCCCTGCACATGACCATTCAGACGGCCGTGCTCATCGAGACCCTGGCCGAGCTGGGCGCCGAGGTCCGCTGGTGTAGTTGCAACATCTTTAGCACTCAGGACCACGCCGCCTCCGCGATCGCCAAGGCCGGCGTCCCCGTCTTCGCCTGGAAGGGCGAGACGCTGGAGGACTATTGGTGGTGTACGCTCCAGGCCCTGTCGTTCCCCGCAGGCGGCCCCAACCTCCTCGTCGACGACGGCGGCGACGCGACCCTGCTCATCCACATGGGCTATGAGGCCGAGAACGCCTTCGCCAAGTCGAGAACGCTCCCCGATCCCGACCGCGCCGACAATGAAGAAGAGGCGATCATCCTCGCCCTGATTCGTGAGGAATTGCAGAAGGAACCGCAGCGCTGGCACCGAATTGCCAAGGAAGTCGTCGGCGTCAGCGAGGAGACCACCACCGGCGTCAAGCGGCTCTATCAGCGGCAGGAGGCCGGCACCCTGCTCTTTCCCGCGATCAACGTCAACGACAGCGTCACCAAGAGCAAGTTCGACAACATCTACGGCTGCCGTCATTCGCTGGTCGACGGGATCATGCGTGCGACCGACGTGATGCTCGCGGGCAAGGTCGCCGTCGTTTGCGGATACGGCGATGTCGGCAAAGGCTGCGCTCAAAGCCTTCGCGGCCAAGGGTGCCGAGTGGTTGTCACCGAGATCGACCCGATCTGCGCCTTGCAGGCTGCCATGGAAGGGTACACGGTGTTGACGCTTGATGACGTCGTGAACACCGCCGACGTCTTCGTCACCGCCACGGGAAACAAGGCCATTATCCTCGCCGCGCACATGGCCCAGATGAAAACTCAGGCCATTGTCTGCAACATCGGACACTTCGACAATGAAATCGACATGGCCGGGCTGAAGCGCTTCCCCGGCGTCCGCAAGGAAAACATCAAGCCGCAGGTGGACAAATGGATTTTCCCCGACGGGCACTGCATCCTGGTGCTTGCCGAGGGGCGCTTGGTCAACCTCGGCTGCGCCACCGGCCACCCCAGCTTCGTCATGAGCAACAGCTTCTCCAATCAAGTGATCGCCCAGGTGGAGCTATGGCAGAACGCCGCCGATTACGAGAAGAAAGTCTATGTGCTCCCCAAGCACTTGGATGAGAAGGTCGCCCGACTGCACCTCGCCAAGCTCGGCGCGAAACTGACGAAGTTGCGTCCCGACCAGGCCGACTACATCGGCGTCAGCATCGACGGACCGTATAAGTCGGAACACTACCGGTACTAGACTAGAGCAGCCTTCGCGAATCGAGTAGGACGCAGACCGGGCCGGCGTTGACGGATTGGACGTCCATCCTCGCGCCGAATGAGCCTCGTTCCACGGTGAGACCGCTTCGGATGAGTGCATCGCAAAACAACTCATAGAGGACGCGAGCGCGGTCGGGCGTTGCGGCTGACTCGAAGGACGGTCGCCGCCCGTGCCGCGCGTCGGCTTGGACCGTGAAGGCGCTGACCACGAGCACCTTGCCGCCCGCCTGGGAAACGTCGAGGTTCATTCGATCCTCACCATCGGGGAAGATGCGGAGGTGTCGCACCTTATCCACGACGTACACGAGGTCCGCATCGCCGTCGTCCGCCGCAACGCCGAGGTAAACGAGCAAACCGCGCTCGATGGTCGCGACAGTGCGGCCTTCAACCGTAACCGAGGCTTGACTGACCCGCTGGGCGACCGCACGCATTCAGTTGCCCCGCCTCACGATTGCCCATTGCCGATTTCCCCCTCTGTTCAGCCCGTCCCCCTGATAGTAACCGCACATCCGCTCCGCATGTCCGGCGACTCTCTGGCGCAGTTCCGGCGGTTCGAGCACCTGGGCTTGATCGCCGTATCCCAACACCCACCAGGCGATCTCGTCGATCCCGTCGACGTCGACTTCGAACAAGAGCGAGCCATCCTCCTCGAACGTGGTCCGTTGCGTCTTGTGCCAGAGGATTTCGTCCACGTTGCCCGCGACCCTCTTGAGAAACCGGATCTTCACCTGGTAGCGCTTGTCCCCTCGGATCATCAACCAGGCATTGCCGAAATAGTCGTCAAGATTGAAAGTGGGGTCGGGGCGATACTTGGCCTCCAGAACTTTCAACTGCAGGATGGGCTCCACCTTGAAAGTCTGCACGCGTGTCGCCTGCTCATTGTAAGCGATTAAGTACCACCCCCGATGGATGTAGGCGAGGCGGTAAGGATGGAGCGTCACGTCGATCACCTTCTGCTCGAAATAGGAATCGTAACGGACGAACACCTTGGAGCGTTGCCTCAGTGCGGTCTGTAGAATGGGCAACGTGTCCACGACGGACGTGGGGTCGGAAGCGGGTTCGGGCCGTATTTCCGTCCGCTCCAGCAGGGGACCGCAGAAGTCTAGGATCGCCGTCGGCAACAGGCTCTCCAATTTGAGTCCCGCGGACACGGCCGCCGCTTGGTCGGGCACAAACGGACGCGTCACCAACGAGCGTGCGGCCAACATTAGGGCGAGTGCTTCCGCGTGGGTGAGGGCGACAGGCGGGAGCAACGAGGTTCGCGCCGCGGAATACTTTTTCGTCACCCGATCAAAGCTGTACGGAATGCCCGCACGGGAGAGCAATTCGATGTCGCGAAAGACGGTTCGGCGGGAAACCCCGACCAAGCGGGCCAACTCCTCGACGCCGGCGGAACGGCCGGACTGCAGGGCTTGCATCAACTTCAGCAACGTTCGACCCGCCCTGTACGCACGGATGAGAATCTCCCGGCTCGTCTGAACTACCCCAACCGCGAAGCGAACGGCACCATCCGGATGATGATGAACCCTGCCGTCGAGACCACGGCCAGAACCGTCAACAGGTGGAATGTCAGCCGGCGCAGTCGCCGCGAACACCACAACATCACCAGGACTAGGAACAAATGGGCGGCGAACCCGGCCGTGATCCGTCCGATTGAATGATCCATGTTCGCAATAGAGGGCAACCGAGGCCAATAGGTCATCAAGGCCCCGGCGACCAGTGCGAGGGCAGCGCTCAGGAAGGCGAAACGTTTGGCGTATGGAATCAGTCGACCGGCCGTCGTGCCTGCCTCACCGTGGTCGAGCTGTTGGTCCCAGACGCACGCCAGCCAGGTCCACAGTCCGGTGGTGAAGGTCAGTCCGACGATTATGGCGTTGAACATCATCGGGTACCGGTCGGCCAGTGAGATTGCTTGGCCGGGGACGGCGAGCATCGCCAGTCCACAAAAGCAGAAGGACGCCAGACCCAACGACGCATCCGCGAGATTCCCGCTCCAACTACGTCCCAACAACAGAAAACCTCCCCCCGCGGCGATGGCGCTCGCTAGGGAGGCGATGAGCGTGGATCCCCGAAACCCTCCCCAGGTCGTCCGTAGGGGAACGAGCAGATGATAACACGTCAATACAATGATGACCATGGCCAGCACACCGCAACTGGCACGGAATCCCGGCGCACCGCCGCACGGCGTTGTCAGGGCATCGGGGTCGGTTCGGATGAGCCGCCGTCTTCGTCGATGCTCGACGCTCCCGTCGATCACGATCGCCCCCGTCAGCACCATCGACAACGACACAAGCAGCAGCAGCGTACCGCCCGTCCGTTCGAAAGCGCCGGAGGGGTGAATCCGAAATGGGGGAACCAGTAGACACGCCCAGAGGGTGAGCAACACCGCCGTCCACAATTGAACCGTCGCCAGGCGACGCTC
>CAYQZH010000154.1:0-10696 GCA_964421865.1 uncultured Phycisphaera sp.
CCGAGGAGGGAGGGTCCGCTTCCGCGGGAACGCCGTCGCCACCGCATTGGCGTCGCCCGACGTGGAGTTCCACACCCTCGAACTGCCGGCGGCGGCTCTTCGCGCCGAGGAGACCGAGGCCGCTCAGATCGTGCGATTCGAAGTGGAACGCCTCATGTCCAACGCGCACGCTCCCCTCGAGACCCGGCACTGGGCCCTCCCCGAAACGGTCAGACGAGCCGACCAAGGAGGGAGGGTCCCCGTGCCCGCCCCCAGCGCCATCGGGGTAGGCGCCGCACACGAAGTCATCAACCGGACGATCGAAGCCTGCGCCGAAGCCGGATTGACCTGCGCCGACCTGGATACGAGCGCGACGGCGCTGTGTCGTTTCGGCGCGGTGCTGCATACGTGGCCCGAGGACCAAGTCTGGGGCGTGCTCGACGTCGGCGATCGCCAAACACGTCTGGTGCTCTGCCTCGACGACACCCCCGTCCTGGTGCGGACCACCGGCCCAGGCGGGCGCGCCTGGACCCAACGCGTCGCGGACGCCCTGCTCATCAGCTTTAAGGCCGCCGAAATCCACAAACGCGATCACGGCATCGCCCTCACCGGCCGCCTGAACGCAGTGAAAACCCCCGCCGAGGAGGGTGCGAGGAGCGAGTTGGCCTCGCTGATCCTCGGCGCGGTACGCGCCGACCTCAACGAGATTGCCGCCGAAATCAAGCGCTCCTACGAGTACGTCCTCAGTTGTTACCCGGGGAGGTGCGCCGGCGACCTGGTCCTCTGCGGCGGCGGGTCGGCCCTTCACAACTTGCCCGAGTTCCTTGGGAAGGCGCTGGGGATTCCCGTTCGTCGGGCCTCGACGTACCTCGATGACCCCTCGTGCCGATTGCAAACCGGGATCGATCGTCCCGGCGCGCCGGGATTGGAACTCCTCGCTCTCGCGGTGGGGTTGGCGGTCACGGAGTAACGATCGCATGGTCACTCTCAACCTCCTTCCGGAAGGCGTGCAGGCGGCCCAAGCTCGGCGCCGCCATGTGAAGCGCTGGGCGTTGATCCTCGCGGTAACGGCCGTCGCCGGGACCGTACCCGCGGGCGCTCACTGGATGCGGCACGTGCAGATCGAGGAGTTGGGTGCGCAGAGTGAGAAACTCCAAAGCGATCTCACCGCGGCGAGAGTGGAACTGCGAACCGCGACCGCGGAGGCGAACGATGCGTTTCTCCGCCTCGAACGGGCGAAGGCCCTACGCTCCAAGCGGGCGTGGTCGGGGATGCTCGCCCTGATCGGATCCTGCCTCCCGAAGCAATGTCGGCTCACCTCCCTCGCCACCGACCCCGAAGTCCCGCCGGCGGCGGCGCCGGTCGCGCGCAGTCCCGTGCCGCCCGCCGCGACCCCGGGCGCCGCCGCTCCCGAAAAACCCGCCGTCGTGACCATCGAGGCCCCGCGTAAGCTTCGCATCACCGGCGAAGCCCTGGACTCCGCCGATCCCTTGTCTTTCGTCGCCAAGCTCAAGGAGAGTCAAGTGTTCCGCGACGTGATCTTGGAACGCTCTCTGCGAGAAAGGCCTGAGCAGGAATCCCAATTCCGCTTCGAGTTGATTTGCGAGTGGTAGCGATGGCACGACCCGGCAAGGTACCTCTTCTTCTCCTCGATGTGCTCGGGGCGAGCACGTTGGCGGCGTGTCTTCTCACAGTCGCTTGGCTCACCCTCTTCCACAGCGACCATGCGGTGGGCGAGCTGCGCGACCTGCGGCAGACCATCAACTCGGCCGCTCAGGACCTCTCCTCGTTGCGGGCCGCGGCGGACCGGCAGCGTGCGACGTTGAAGGAACGGCAGGCGGAATTGGCGACCCACGGCCAACTGCCGGCGCAGATCCCCGTCGAGGAGTATTTCCAGAACTTGTCGCGCCTTGCCGCACAGCACCATCTGCGGGTCGTCCGCCACAACCCGTTGACCGCGCGCAGCTACCCCGGCCTGCTCGAACAGCGCTTCGCCTACGAAGTGATGGGAACCATGCCTGATCTCGCTCGGTTCTTTCGGGCGATCGAGGATGCCGACTTCTGGGCGGACGTCAGCTACCTGAAGATCGACGGCGGGCCGCGCCAAGCCGCGGCACGCGACCAAGGCGGAAGAGTGCCGACGACCGACGAACGGGTCGCTTCCCTGACCATCAGTATCTTCTCCGCCCCGCGCGCCGAGGGCGGCCCGGGAAGTGGGTGACCCTGCATGTTGAAAACCAAGAAACATGCGTATGCCGCGGTCATGGTGCTGGGCGGCGCCGCGTTGGTCGTGGACCGCTGTATCTTCACCCCAAGTGCGACGATGCCCGCGTCTGTCGCCGCTTCGGATCCGTCCCCGCGCGCCGAAATCCGACCGCCCACCGTTCCCGGCGCGCCGGGACCCCCCGATTCCCCCTTGTCGATCCCGGAGTTGCCTTTCCCTCGCGGCCTTCCGCCCTGGGATCCGCAGGCCCCGATTCGTGACCTTTTCGCACCCCATTCCGAGGAAAACGCGGCCGATAAGGCGCGGTCGCCGAACGCCGCGGACGCCGGGAAAGGGACCTGCGCCGCGTTCGCTAAGGAACATCATCTGGATGCCGTGCTTCTTCAGGAACGTCTCAGAATAGCGATCGTGGACGGTGTTTGGGTGCGGATCGAAGAGTCGGTTGACGGCTGCGTCCTGAGCGAGATCGTCGGGAACAAGGTCCGCTTTCTGTGTCGCGACGGCGACGTCGTGCTAACCCTCTCGCCGCGAGGCTAAAGTGCCTCGTCTGGGCCAACGATATCTACATCGTATGCTGTGTGTGGTACCGGGCCACGCACCGCCCCCCCAATGGGGTGGGCATCGAACCAGGAACTCAAGCGAGTAAACGCTAATGATCGTTCAATCCAGAAAACGCGCCTTCAGTCTCGTTGAGTTGGTCATCGTCGTCGTCATTATCGGGGTGATCGCGGCGATCGCGGTTCCGCGCATCAGCCGCGGGGCCAAGGGCGCCGGTGAATCGGCCCTGCGCGGCAGCTTGGCCAGTCTTCGCAACGCCATCGACATGTACGCTGCCGAGCATGGCGGCAACTTCCCCGCCGGGACCGGAACTGACAATTTGGAACCCACGTTGATCCGTCAGTTGACCGAAAAAACCAAAGACGACGGCACCGCCGGCGGCACGTTCGGACCCTATCTGCGACGCGGCTTCCCACCCTGTCCGGTCGGACCGCGAGTCGGCGACACCGGCGTCGCCCTGGTCATCACAACGCCCCTGAACTCGGCGACAGCGACCGAGGGGACCATCGGAAAAGGTTGGGTCTACAACTACCAGACCGGCGAAATCATCGTCAACACCGATAATCCCGACGACAGCGGAATCCCCGCGAATACGTACGACAAGTACTAGCCGACTGTCGAACGAGTCAACAACCGGAGTGCCCCGCCGCGCGAAACGGCGGGGGATTCCTTTTCAGGGCGCCTCCGACTCCGATGTCGGGCGCCAGGTCAATACCGGGTCCCGCGCCCGTAGGAGCGCGGGAAGGGGAAAGAATGGGAAAGAACGCTACGGGGAGGCTGCGCGCCTCCGCACAAACCACAACCGCTCATCTCGGGCTGTCGCTCGCCGCGCTCACTCTTCTCACTTGGACCGCCGCCTCGCCGGCATTGGGCCAAGCCGCCGGCGGCGATCTTTGCTTCAACGTTCTCTGCCCGCCGCTCGATGATTGCCACGACGCGGGGACATGCGACCCGGCGACCGGTCTTTGCTCGACTCCCTTCAAACCCGTGGGCACGCCGTGTAATGACGGCTTCGCGGTCACGCTGGATGACGTATGCGTGAACGGCGTGTGCACCGGCACGGTTGACCTTTGTTTTGGAGTCGCTTGTCCTTCGTTGGACGACTGCCACGACGTCGGCACTTGCGACCCGCCCACCGGACTCTGCTCC
This sequence comes from uncultured Phycisphaera sp., assembly GCA_964421865.1. Classification (GTDB taxonomy): domain Bacteria; phylum Planctomycetota; class Phycisphaerae; order UBA1845; family UBA1845; genus SBAX01. The sequence continues at coordinate 3,911 of CAYQZH010000154.1, forward strand.
ACTCCCCTCAAACCCGAGGGTACTCCCTGCAACGATAGCAACACCGCTACGGAAAATGATGTCTGCGTCGGTGGTGTATGCGTCGGCGTTTTCAACCTCTGTTTCGCCGTGGACTGCCGACCGCTCGACGACTGCCACGAGCCCGGGATCTGCGACCCGCGGAGCGGCGCGTGCTCGAATCCGAACCGGCCGGACGGCACGCCTTGCAACGATGGAAACTCGGCCACCCTGGAGGATGTGTGCCGCAACGGCGACTGCGCGGGGGTGTTCGATCTCTGTTTCGCCGTGGATTGCCGACCGCTCGACGACTGCCACAAGCCCGGGACCTGCGACCCGCGGACCGGCGCGTGCTCGAATCCGAACCGGCCGGACGGCACGCCTTGCAACGACGGAAACTCGGCCACCCTGGAGGATGTGTGCCGCAACGGCGACTGCGCGGGGGTGTTCGATCTCTGTTTCGCGGTGTCCTGCCGACCGCTCGACGACTGCCATTCCGCAGGCACGTGCGATCCACGGACGGGTGGGTGCTCGAACCCCAACAAGCCGGATGGCACGCCCTGCAACGATGGGAACGCCGCCACCCTCGACGACGTGTGCCGTAGCGGCGATTGCGCGGGCACGTATAACCTCTGTCCCGGCGTGCGGTGTGTCGCGCCGGCTGAATGCCATGTGAGCATGTGCCAGCCATCGACGGGGGATTGCATCGTTCGCCCGAAACCCGACGGGACGCCGTGCGACGACGGCGATCCCAAGACCTTCAAGGATGCCTGCGAAAACGGTGTTTGCGTCGGGGATGAGGACCTTTGTCGGGGCGTCGTCTGCGCGCCGCTCGACCCGTGCCACGACGCGGCCTGCGATCCCGCGACGGGACGATGCCTAGCCGCTTCCAAGCCCAACGGCACACCTTGTGATGACGGCTGGGACGGCACCGACTCCGACGTGTGCAACAATGGCGTCTGCGCCGGTGAATCGCTGTACACGTTTTCGGGGTTCCTCTCCCCGGTGGGCGGACTTCCAGCGGTGAATCGGCAAAACGGCGGCGCATCCGCGGTGGTCAAGTTCAGTCTCGACGGCGACTTCGGGCTGGGGATCATGGTCGCGGGCTATCCGATGTCCTCGCCCATGACCTGCGGCTCGGCGGCACTGCGCGACGGCGACGAACCGACGGTCGGCGCCGGCGGCGGGAGCCTGTCGTACGATCCCCTGACCGACCGCTACAGTTACAACTGGAAGACCGACAAGTCCTGGCGCGGCACCTGCCGACAACTGGTCATTCGCCTCCATGACGGGAGCTTCCTGCGGGGCAACTTCGACTTCCGATAGTCGCGCCGCGCCACCACGGCAGAGTGATCCGCACAGCGGACCCCACGTGCCCAAAAACTCCTCTCCCCTTGAGGGGAAAGGTCGGGTCTATTCCTCCACCACCGGCGCAATCATCGTCAACACCGATGATCCGGACGACAGCGGAAACCCCGCGAATACCTACGACAAGTACTAGGACCACCGGATCCAACCAGAACCGGTTTTCTCGTTCTCCGAACCGGGAACGAGAAAGCCGGTTCTTTTTTCACCCACCCGCTTCTCTGGGCCGCGTTAGGGACAATACGGATCGACGCGTCGCGCCTCGGGGCGCCGACAGTGGAGGCCCGACTGCGCTCGGGCCCCTTCGTCCGATCCGCCGCGTAATCAGGACGAACGGAGCGAAACCGGCGTTTCACGACGGGCTGCTACGCGGTCGGGACCGGCCTCACGGGCGGGTGGCGTGCCCAAGCCCGACGCAGTTGGGCGCCGGGATGTTTCGCCCCGCATGGCGGCGCCTCGCTTGGTCATGCCACCCGTCGGGCCCCAGGTACCACGTTTGAACGGGGTCGCAAAGGCCCTTATGATAGGGGCGTGCGAAGAACCGCGGGGGCGGTTGGGGGCCTCTGCTGGCGGTGAGGGGGGGCGGTTTTTCGCGGACCTTCCAGGGGGTTGGGGCAACGCGGTCGCACGCCTGAACCATCATGCCACGGCGAAGATCGGCAAATGTTGGTTACCACCCGGCGGTTCTGCTCGCGATCGGGATGGTGTTCGGGGCTGCGGGTCGATCGCCGGCGCCCCTGTCCGGCGGGTAGAATCGAATGACGGTTCCATGCAGGCGCGGGGGTGGGCACGACCGACGGCACGGGGCACCTTGGTGGGCGATGCCCACCCCACAACTCGTCCCCCGCGCGGGGTGATGCTACATTTACACGCGAGGTATGAGCGTTTCGTTTTCGACATTTGATCGGCTTAAGAGCAAGGGCGTCGCCGCGTATAAGAACGGCGAGTACCTGGCGGCCAAGACGTATCTCGCCGATGCGGCCGGGTGCATGATCGAACTCGCTGAAGCGGCCAAGACGGCGGAGGCCCGGCGTCAGCACGAGGAGCTTGCGGCAGAACTCATCGAGCTGGCCAAGGATTGCGATCGGCTGCACGGGGGAGGGCCGGGACGAAGGGACCCTTACAGGGCAGGTTCCGGGACGAAGGGACGAAGGCCCGACGGGGCAAAGCAACGCGCGGGCGTCGACGAGTCGGGCGCCGATGCGGCGGATTGGATCGTCAAGGACAAGCCCGAGATCGGTTTCGATGACATCGCGGGCTTAGAGGACGTCAAGCAGGAAATCCGCCTGAAGATGATCTACCCCTTCCAGCACCCGGAACTGGCCAAGCAGTACGGGATCGGCGTCGGCGGGGGGATTCTGCTCTACGGCCCGCCGGGGACGGGCAAGACCATGATCGCCAAGGCCGTCGCCCACGAGATCGACGCCGTGTTTTTTCTTGTAAGCCCGGCGCAAATGATGAGCAAATGGGTGGGGGAGGCGGAGCAGAACGTGCGCAAGCTCTTCGAGGCGGCCAAGGCTGAACCGATCTCGGTCATCTTCCTCGACGAAACCGAGGCCCTCGTCCCCAAGCGGCAAAGCGATAGTTCAACCGTCATGCAGCGGGTGGTGCCCCAAATCCTTCAGGAATTGGAAGGGTTTGATCGGAGGGCCGATCGCGCGCTATTATTCGTAGGAGCGACCAATAGACCGTGGCTGCTCGACGAAGCCATTTTACGTCCGGGGCGGCTCGACGCCCTGGTGTACGTGGGACTGCCCGACGCGCCGGCGCGGTATCGTTTGCTGGAAATCCACTTCGGCGATCGACCGATGGCGGAGGACGTGGACTTCGGGGCGATCTGCGACCGGTTAGAAGGGTACAGCGGGGCGGACATCAAGAGCATCGCCCAACAGGCGGCCGAGCGGCCGTTTCTGGAGGCGATCGGCGGGAAAGCGGCCCGACCGATCACCCAGGCCGACGTCCTCGCGGTGATTGGTGAAACCCCGCCGTCCGTGCATCCGTCGGACTTGGTCCGCTACGAGAAGTTCGTCGAAGGGCGGAAGTAGAATCGCCGGCGTGCAGTGTCTTCTCCCCGAGCCGCCGCATTTATGCGGCGCGGTGTGGCACGCGGTGTGGCACGCGATGTGGCACAGCGGCCCTCCGCTGTGAACCCCAGCTGAGGGCAGCTGGGCTACGATGCCCAGCCGAGGGCGGCTGGGCCACGATGTGAATCCCGATGATCTCCGCGAAGTTTGATCCACAGTCCTTTCTCCAACGCACGGACAACGTCGCCTTGCACGTCCCCGCGTCGGAACTGTTCGGACTGCTTAAGCGGTCGCTTGATCTGCCGATCCAATGGGCGGCGCTGATCTCGCGCACGACCGGCGACCACGAGGTCGTCCGTCCCGGCGGCAGCGTCAGTTCCGACGAAGCCCAGGCGGTGATGTTCGTTCGGGTTACGCCGGTGGACGTATCCTTCGTCGCGGAGAATCTCGCCAGTCGGGACGGCTTCGCCTGCAAGGCCGAGGTCAAGGCGCGGCTGGCGATCATCCCCGAACGCGGCGAGATGCTTTCGTTTCAACAGCATCTTCTGGGAAGCCGGCGGGTCGCACAGGCCGAAGGACTTGCGTCGTACTTGCAGCCATCGCTTCATGCAGGACTGGCCAAGCTCGCCGCCGAGCAGGACGCCGCTGCGCTGGTCGATGCTCGAACGAGTGATGCGATATCGAACGCTCTCGCCGACGCGGTCGAACCCGCTTGCTTCGCCGCCGGGCTGGTCCTGGAACGCCGCCCGACGGGGCGGTTCGAATCATCCGCGCTGCGACAGGTTCAACAGGTTCAGCAAGCCGCCGCCGCTCGCCGCGCCGAGCATGAGGCCGCTCGACAGCTCGACGAGGCCCTGCAAAAAGCCAGGTCGGAGCACGTCGATCAGCTCGCGTCGTTGCTGACGCGATTGAACGAACTGGCGGCGGCCTCGCCGGAGGTGAAGCTGCCCGACCTGCTCCGCACCTTTTCCGAGGGACAGCGCGGGCAACTGTACGAAGCCCTCTTTGCCACAGAAGAACCCACGACGCGGACGCAATGGCTCGTCGTCGCAGCGGCGGAGGAGTTGCTGTTTTTCGACCCGCAGGCGCTCGATTCGCCGAGCCGAAGGCTGAAAATCGACGGGGATGCCGGATGGGCCCGGTCGGTGCGCTGTGCGACCGCGCCCGATCGAGGGGCGGTGTTGGTCGTCGGCGCGGCGACGGGTGTTTACCTCTGGCCGATTGACCGAAGCACGCCCGAAGCGACCTTCCTCGTCTCGGGCGCGTCGCGCGTCCGCGGCGGGTTCAACGCCGCCGTCTTGGTCGGCGATCGCCTTTTCGCGACGCATTCCGAGCTGGGCATCCACGAGTGGAACCTCGGCGACCCGACTTCGGGCAAGCCGAGGTTTGCATCCATGATAGCGGGCGCCAAAGCGGTGCGCGAGGTGGAGTCCTTCGATGGCGACCTGTATTGCTCCATCGACGATCGGATCATTCGTTGGCCGGTTGATGATGCGACCGACCGACCGAGGCACGTTTACATCGGCAGCGACTCGCTCATCACCGGCCTCTGTCCGACGGCCGACGGGCTCTTTGCGGGCAACAGCGACGGCGACATCCTTCATTGGGCGGGCGATCGCGACACGGAGCCCGAAGTGCTCTATCGCGGGCAGAAACGCGCAGTGGAGTCCATCTGGCTGCTGTCCTCGCACGGCGTGCGACGGTTGATTTTCACGGACACGTCCCATCGTGTTCACGCGAAGGTGCTTGGCGATAGCTTCGAATGCAACTACGAAGCCGGCGGTCAGACCCTCCGGCGGGTCGAAGTAGCGCCCGACCTGATCGTGGCCACGACGGAGCTGCGCGACCGCTTGATCTGCTGGAAGCCGGGGAATCCCGACAAACCCTTCGCCACCATCGCCCTCGCCAGCCTCACCGGCCGAAGCGTCCAGGACGTCTGCCTGGTTTCTCCGTAATCCCATGAAAGGCTGTTTCCTGCCGGACGGTTAGGATGTCCGGTTGGTCTTGTTTTTCAGGAGACCGCCATGAACAGGGATGACCGAGGAGCCAAGGTCGGGTTGGACAGCCATCGGACGTTCAGCACGGCGACGGCGCGTGCCGCCGATGGCAAGGTCATGTGGCGGAAACGGCTGGAGCACGCGGATCGTTGGCCGTTGCGGGAAGAACTGCGAACGTGGCCGAAAGGAGCGCCGGTGGTGCTGGAAGGGACCTTCGGCTGGGGTTGGTTGAGCGACGAACTGTCGGCCGCGGGTTTGGAGCCGCACTTGGCCAGCAGCAAGCTTGTCCTAGAGCGCAGCGAAGGAAAGGTGGCCGCGTGGCGAGACGCGCGGGGTCTGGCCAAGTCGACTCGGACCGACGCAGATTTGTTGTCCGAGCTGTGGAGCCAATCCGCCGTAGGCGGACGCTGGTGGGAGGTGTGGCTGGCCCCGCCGGAGGTTCGTTCGCAGCGCGAGTGGCTGCGCTATCGCATGACGCTGGTGCGGTTGCAGACCGGTTTGAAGAACCGCATTCACGCCGTGCTGCACCGCCACGGGATCGTGCACGGCGAGTCCGACTTGTTCGGGGCGAGCGGTCGGTGGTTCTTGAACCAGTGGGTCGCGCCGAACGACGTGACCGTGCCGGACAGCGCCCGGGCGACGCTCAAGGGCTATCTGCAATTGTTGGATCACGTTCGTCGGCCAATCGCCACGGTGACGCGGGAGGTTCGAGAGCAGATCACGCGGATGCCGGCGGGCGAGCGGGTACGAACGATGCCAGGGATCGACTACACGGAGACTCCGCCGCCGCGTCCGGGGCGCGGGAAGCGTCCACGAGGCTTGCGGCGTGTGGCGAAGGGGATACCAGGAAGGTCTCGTCCGGGAACGGGCCAGCCCGAGCACCCATAGGATCGCTGTCCTGACGTAAGTCGGGCCTTCAGACCTCTTTGTAAGTGGGCCGCCCGCACCGGACGAGATCATGGGCCGCGTGGATCCCGTGGCGAACCGACAAGAAGATCGGATCCGCGCCAGCCCGAAGGGATGGATGGGCCGTCCCTTCGAGGCTCAGGACAAGTCGAGAAGAACCAGCCCGATGCCGGTGGACGGATGAGTCAAGACCGAGGAAAAGACCGGGGAAGAGTAGAGCGGGGACGTCAGTGGCGTGCCCCACGACCCCCGAGGAACGGTTCAAAAACGTTCCGACGTCGTCTTGCATCGAGAGAGCCTTTCATGGATAGGGTGCATTTCAATGCACCATTGCGGCGTCCGTCAATGGCACGACAAGGTGCATCAAAAGGTGCATCAAGATGCACCCTTTGGGGGACTTCCCCCTTACCCTACCCTCTCCCCCGCCGGGCATTGGTATCTACACATCTATCCCGTGTCCAGCAACGGGATCGCGGCGGCGGCGAGGTGACGGAGTT
>CAYQZH010000155.1:0-10562 GCA_964421865.1 uncultured Phycisphaera sp.
TTCGCTCCGCTCAGAATGGCATCGCTGCGCTCAGAATGACATCCCGTGGGCATTTTCGCCACCCCAAACGGGATGCAGTCGGCTGCGTCCTGCGCTCCAGCGTCCGCTTGGCGCAAGGGCTTGGGCGGGCTATACTTTTGAGGATCAGCAGGAGTGTTGTGGGCGATTGAGTCGGCCATGGCGGATCACGAGATTCAAACCACGCAGTCCACGGAAACCGACCGAGGGTGTGCCGTCGCGGCGTCGCCGGTGAAGAAGCCAGCCGTCCCGAAGCGCCGGCCTAAGCAATTGCCGCCCTACAAGGTCCATCTGCACAACGACGACGTCAACACGTTCGAGAGCGTGATCGCGGCGATCCTCAAGCTCACCACCTTGCAGCCGCAAGAGGCCATCCTGCGGACGCTCGAAGCCCACGAGACCGGAGTGGCGTTACTGCTCGTGACGCATAAGGAGCGGGCTGAGCTTTACCAGGACCAATTCGCCACCTTCCAAATCACAGTCACAATCGAATCGGACGGGGCGTAGGTTCTCCCGCGCCCGGCGACCGAGAACGCCAGATGTATTGTCTAAAAGCAAGTGAGGCTGGCACCGGCTGTCGGACTGTTACTTGCGGCCCGTGAACTTGTTTTGGAACGAGCCCAAGTCGCGGAGGTCCACGTCGGCGTCTCCGTCGAAGTCGAAACCGGTGCAGAGGGATGAGGGTGAGCCGCTGGGGCCTGTGGGGCAGGCGGTGAGCGGGGCGAAATCGAACAGGTCCACGTCGCCGTCGGCGTCGAAGTCGGCGGCGGGCGGAGCAGGCGTGCGGACCACGCGAAAGCCGATCTGGTTGCTCGTCATGGAGGGCGCGGCGAAGAGCGTGCGGGACGCGGCACGAAGGCTCTGAGCGTTGACGGGGTCGTTCCAGCTTCCACCGCGGAGGGTGCGGCGGTCGATGGTCGTAGGCGGAGCGTACCGACCCTGCAACCACTGGTGGACGTTGCCGGTCATGTCGTAGAGGCCGAAGGTGTTGTCATTGGTGCCCGTTGCAAAGGCGCCGGCCTTCACGGATCCGTCGTAATACCCGACGGGAGTCGTGCCGCCGGACAGGCAGTTCACGACGTCCTCGAAGCCGTCGCCGCTGCAACGGAAGTTGGCGTCGGCGCCGGTGAGGGAACTTCGTCCGAAGCCGAAGAGCGTGTTTTGGCGCAGCGTTTCGTTCCACGCGGCGGCCTTGTACCACTCGTTGTAGTCGTCCGCGGAGTCGATGGTCGGCGTGGGGTTGTTGTATCCGTCGTCCATCGGCAAACGGTAGCCGCGGTAATCGGCCACAAGAGCCTTGCGCTCGTCGTCGGTAAGGTCGCGTGCAGCCCAATCGGTTGCGCTAATGGTCATCGGTCTCCAAGCGACGGGGTCGGGGCCTTCGCCGTAGCACCGTTCACGGGGCCGCATCCCCTGATCGAGCGCGAGCCAGTTGCAGAACTTGACGGCCCCGTACCAACTGACGCCGGTGACGGGATGGGACGAGTAATCCACGGTCTGCGGCACGATTTCATATTGTCCATTGAGGAACTGGATTCGGCCCGACGCGCCGGGGGAGAACATCCTCACCGTTCTACCGCCGAGGTCGTCGCCGCTCTCACCGGTCGCGACCGTGTTGAGGTACACGTCGCCGGTGGTGGTGTGAAAGAACAGGTATTGCCCGCGGGGATGGTCGCCGTTGGCGAGGGCGTCGTTGAGGAAGGCGACGAACTGGGCATTGGTGACGTGGAATCGGCCCATGTGGAAGGAATAGGTCGGTCCGGCGGGCTGGCGAACGCTGGCGGGCACGAGGGCCTCGTCAAGCGTAAACTTCGGGGCGACCAGAGTGAGAGTTACGCTTCGTGTCGCCGTCTCGGCATTGGTCTGATCGTTGAAAGATATGATCGAACTGAAACGCTGCTCGGAGAGGCCGGGCGGGAGCTGCGGCGCGGCGGCGGGGTCGATCGCGACGACCACATTGATCGACGTGCCGTCGGGGAGCGACCCCGATGCGGTCGGGCCCCCGTTGATCGTGACCCACGGCTGATCCGCGGCGACGTGCCATTGGATGTCACCCGCCCCTTGTCCGGCGATGTTGGTGAGGCGGTAGACCGCGTAGGCGGGGGCGATGGGCCCTTGCCTCGGGCCCGCGGCTTCGAAGTCGGTCAGGGGCGTTACGGAGAGATTCTCGGTGATGCGCAAGCGAACGCTTCGGAGTTGAACGTGTCCCGTGGCGACATCGTCGAATCGTAGTGTGGCCGGGTACTCGCCGTGAGAGTGAAGGGCGTGCTCATTGAGCGTCGCCGTCACCGTGGACGTTCCACCGGGGAGGATGACGAGCGATGGGGGCGTCAGGTCGATCCAATCCACGTCCGCGCCGACAACGAGGGGAATCGCGGCGGCAGCGTGGTGATTGGTAAGCGTATAGGTCTGCGTCGGCGGATTCTCCATCGACACTTCGCAGCAGATCATCCAAGGCTCCGCGGGCTGTGCGATGACGATCGGATCGTTCACCGTGAGCTTGATCGTCCGGCGGATCGGCGGAGGGGGATTCTGGTTGTGCGGATCGAGGTAGGAGAACTCGACCGCGCCGGCGTAGTCGCCGACGGGCAAGGCCTCGGCAGTTTCATTCACGCGAACCTCGAAGGTGAGCGAAGCGGGCGGCACCGGCAGCGGGCCGGTGAGCGCATCGGTCGGCGTGACGGTGAGCCACGGCGCCACGGCCCGTACTTGATAGTTCAGAGCGCAGTTCGCGTCGGCGCCGTCCGCGCGGGCGAGGGCGAACCGAAAAACGGGAAGCCCATCGAGCGGTCCTTCCCAGAAAACAGACAGATCAGAAGGCGGATTCTCCGGGGCCGCGTCGACGCGGATGGGTTGAGCAATGGTCAAACGGATGGGGCGAGTGAAGCGTTGTCCGGTTCGGTCATTCACGAAGGCCGCGCCCGTGGAGTATTCGCCGGAAGTGAGTTGGTTGGCGGCCTCATTTGTCGAGACGGTGACTTCGATAACGTTGTCGGGGGCCGGGTTGATGGTTCCAGCAAGCTCGCCAAGGACCGGGCCGGCGAGGGTGAGCCAATCGACCGGCGGATCGACGCTGACGGTCCACGGCATGGGCGAGGCCGACTCATTCGTGATCGTGTAAACCATGGACCTCTCGCTCAGGTCGTCGCAGTAGGTTGCGGCGACGGCGAGTCCGCCGGGCGGGGTGACGGTCAGGGGTTCGTGGAGGTCGAGGATGATTTGCCGACGTTCAGTGGTTCGGGCGATGTTGTCGCGGACGGTGACAGTGGCGACGTGCCCTGTACCGCGGACCACGCGGAAGCCGGTGTAGCCGTTGGCCGCGTCCGGCGGGAGCGCGATTCGCGCGAGCGTTCTTAGGGCTTCCGCGTCGATCGGATCGAGCCAGCTTCCGCCGCGGGTGGCGCGTGGGGAGGCATCGCCGGGCGTGAAGAATTCTTGCGTCCATTCGGCGACATTGCCGCACGCATCGAGGAGTCCGTAACGATTCGCGGTCGCGACGGTCAGCGTCGTGGCGTCGAGGAGCTTGTTGACCCCATCGAAGAAACCGGAGGGAGTGGTTGCATCGGGCTGTATGTCGCCGCTGGCGAAGTAGTTGGCGTCGGCGGAGGTGAGCACGTCGCGACCGAAGCCGTAGAGGGCGTCGAACAGTCCCGGCGCGCCGGGATCGGCGGCGGTGCGGGCGGAGGCGGCTTTGTACCATTCGTTGAACGGCGATTCCGTGGTCCGTTCATCGTCCATCGGCAGGCGATAGCCGACGGTGCGGGCGATGAGGTTGGCCCGCTCGCCAGAACTGAGGCCCCGCAGGAGCCAGTCCGCCGTGGTCACGGTCACGGGATGCCAGTCGGCGGGGTCGGGGCCCTCGTCGTAGGCTCGGACGCCTTCGGGCAGCCCGGCAAAGAGCGTGAGCCAATTGCAATACTTGATCGCACCGTACCACATCACGCCGACGACGGGATGCCGGCCGTATCCGGTCTCGACGACGTAGCGTTGATTCACGAACCCGATGCGGCCAACCGAGGCGTCGTAGAGCAAAGCGGTTAGGACGGCGGAAGGCGCGTCAGTCCCCGCGGCGCCGGTTTCGTCGGCGTTGAGGTAGACGTTGCCGGAGTCGAGGTCGTGATACATGAAAGCCCCGCGGCCATTCGCGGGATTCGCGAGGGAGTCGTTCAGGAAGGTGAGGAACTGATCGTTGGTGACCTCAGTGGTGCTGATCCAGTACTCGTAATCGGGGCCGCCGGGCTGTAGATCGGTCGCGGGAACCAGGTTGAGGTTTCCGGGGGGTTGTGGGGAAACCGACAAGGCATCTGCGTCCGGGGTCAGCCGGAGTGGCAGATCGACGGTGGACCCGGGCGGGACCTGCGTCGGTGTCAGGCCGGCGACCTCCAACCAGGGTGCGTCGATGCTGACGGTCAAATCGTCGAGTGTGTAGCTTGCGTCGTTGTGAAGGTGGAGCATGAACTCGTTGGTCGAATAGGGGCCGCCGACGAGTCCATCGGCGCGGACCGCGTCATCGTCCTGCGTGACGGTTAGCGGCATGGGCGTCAGGCTCTGTGCCACGCGGAAGCCGACGAAGGCCAACGCCGCGTCGGCGGGCAGCACCTCACGGGCGTCGGTTCGCAAGGGAGTAAAATTGATCGGGTGATTGAAGTGCCCGCCGCGAGTTGTACCGAGCGGCGTGGGGCCGGTGCGATCCAAGTCGTGGACCCACTCGGCGACGTTGCCGCAGAGGTCGTAGAGGCCGTAGCCATTATCGGTGTCGTTGGTGGGCGTCTCGCCGTCGGACAAGACGTTGATGCCGTTGAAGAAGCCGACCGGCGTGGTTCCGTCGTCAGCGGTGTCGCCGCTGTGCAGGAAGTTGGCGTCGGCGTCGGTCAGCAAGTCGCGCCCGAAGCCGTAGCGGGCGCTAAAACCACCGGAGCGTTTGCGCGGCGCGGCCTTGTACCATTCGTTGTACGCAGCGGCGGTCGTCGCGGCCGCGTCCATCGGCAGGCGGAACCCGGTCTTGTTCTCCAGGGGCGAGGCCGGGTCGAAGACCACGGAGTGCCAATCAACGGCACTCGTACCTTCCGCATAGACCCGCTGCTCCGGCGGCATCCCCTCGAGGAGCGTCAGCCAGTTGCAGAACTTGGCCGCGCCGTACCAACTGACGCCGACCACGGGATGATCGTCGAAACCGGCGGCGACGACGTACATGGCTTTGCCCGCATCGTACATGATCCGACCCACGGACGCGCTGTAGATGGAGGTGACAAGTGTGGCCGACGGGGCGTCCGTCCCTTCGGAACCATTCTGCGCGTCGTTGATGTAGACGCGGCCCGAGTCGATGTTGTGGTACAGGTATTGCCCTCGTTCGTCGGTCTTGTGTCGTCGAGCGTCGTTGAGGAAGCGGGCGAACTCGGTATTGGTCACTTCGTACTTGCCGATGCGATAGAAGTAGTTTGGGCCGCCCGTCTGCACGTCTTCCGACGGAATCGGGACCGTCGGCACGGTGAAGCCCTCGCCGCCGACCATCAACGTGATGCGTCGCGTCGCAACGCTGCCGTTGGCGCTGACGGTGACCGTGGCGAGATAGGCTCCGGGCGGGAGCGTCGCGGCGTCCGACGCCGGAGTGATCGCCACCTCGGCGACGCCGTCGGGATCGAGGATCGTTCCCTTCGGCGGTGTGACCTGAAGCCATTGGAGGCCGGAGAGCGGTACGGGCAATGGATCGAGAACGACGCCGGCGGTCCAGAACATCTCCTCGAGGCCGACGTTCCGCAGGGTATAGATGAGGGATTCCGGCACAAAAGGACCGCCAAGCGGACCGCGAAACTCGCCGTCGTCAACGGGTTCGAGCCGTAGACCGGTGACATCGACCGTCACCACGCGATCGACGGTGAAGCCGCCGGCCGTCGCCCATCGAACGATCAACGAATGCCGCCCGACGGCGAGCGTCCGGACGGCCGCGGTGAGCGTCGCGGCTACGTCCATGCCGACGCCCACGGAAAGTGTGCCGGTTGTGTGATCCAGGATCAGCCACGGAGGCTCCGGCGGCGCGGTGCAGGTCTGAGCATCGACGCAGATGGCCGCCGTCCAGTCGAGCGGAGCGTTCGTCAGGTTCGTCAGAGTGAACGTGTGCGCCGGTGGTTGAAAGGGTCCGCCGAAGACTCCGGTCGAGATCGACTCTTCCGCGGGCGCCACCGCGAGTGGAGCGGTGACACGCAATGTCACGGCGCGAACGAACGTCTCCCCCGTGCAGTCGTCGGTGAAGGTCACGCGGCCCTGATGGACACCAACGGGAAGTGCGGCCGCGGCGATGGGGTCGATCCCCACGATGATCTCCACCGCCGTGTGGGGTGGGATTTCACCCTGGGCGGACGGCCCGCCGTTCATCGTTAGCCACGACCACCCGCTGGGTTGAAGGGACACATCCTCCCAGTCGGCTGACCATTCGATCGGTTGGTCGGACGCGTTTTCGAGCGTGTAGACGACGCTGAACGGCGTGGGCGCGCCTCCGACGAAGATCCCCGCGTCCAGGTTCTCCGCCTGAGTAAGAGCAAGCGGCTCAGTGAGGGTTAATCGGATGCGTCGCTCGATCGTCCTGGGGCTTGGTCCGAACGCGATCCGCAGCGTGGCGCCGTTGTCACCCGGAGGGAGAAGATCGACGCACCGGGGCGCGATCGACACGCGGGCCTCGGTCGAGTCGCCCACGGGAATCGACCCGCCGTTCGGTTCCACCGTGACCCAGGCCGCGTCCGACGCAATCGTGAAGTCGATCGGCTGGTTCACGACGTTGCTGAGGCCATAGACGATGGGAGCGGTAATCGAAGGCACGTACGGACCGCCCCACGGACCTGCGGCGACGACATCGCCCTGTGGTGTCACGAGCATGGCATCCACGACCCGCTGCACGATGCGGAATCCCGTCGTGGAGACGGCGGCGGAGGCCGTGCGCTGCGACCCGGGAATGAGCTTGAGTCCCGGCGCGCCGGGACTGAGCCATGATCCTCCGCGGTTCCGCCGCTGGGTCGGATCGGCGGGGCCTTGATCCTGAAGCCATTCCCAGACGTTCCCGGAGACATCGCACAACCCGTAGGCGTTGTCCGTGTCGCGGGTCGGCGTGCCGTCGGTGAGCAGGTTGACGCCGTTGTAGAAGCCGACGGGGGTCGTGCCGGGTTCAAAGGGATCGCCGCTGGCGAAGTAGTTGGCGTCGGCGGGCGTCGGCGGGTCGTTGCGGCCGAATCCATAGAGAGCGTCGAAGACAAGAGTGTCGGGGGGATTTCGCCTGGCGGCGGCGGCCTTCAACCATTCGTTGTAGGCGTCGGAACCGTCGGCGCCGCCGTCCATCGGCAGGCGGTAGCCGAGTTTCCGCAGCAGGGCGTCGCGCTCCGCCGCGGTCAGATCACGGACGGCCCACGCAGCGCTGCTGATGGTGACCGGTCGCCACCCGTTCAGGTCCGCCGCCGGCGCCTCGGCGTACGCGAGTTCACGGGCGTCGAGTCCGGAGGCGAGGGTCAGCCAGTTGCAGAACTTCAGCGCGCCGTACCAGGTGACGCCGGTCACGGGGTGGGCGGCGAAGACGGGATCGGTGACGATGTACGAGCCGTTGAGGTAAACAATACGCCCGTTGATCGCGGCGTCGAAGAGAAGCGGCCCGGTTCCGCCGGCATCCGCCTGCCCCACGAGGTCGGCCCCGATGTGAACGTTGCCGCTGTCGAGGTCAAAGTAAAGGTACCGGCCCTTCTCGTTGTCCAGGTTGGCCAAGGCGTCGTTCAGGAAGGCGGCGAACTGGTCGTTGCGGATCTCAAAGCGGCTGATGCGAAAGTCGTGAGCGGGACCCGTCGGTTGTCCGTCCGTTGCGGGAACCAGGGCGAACTCGATCGCCGGTGGGTCGGAGTAGGCGCCGAGGATGGGCAAGGCCAGTACCGTCGCCGCAATGGCCGCGAAGTTGCGGACCCCGGCGGATCGAGGTGTTCGACTAACCTTCGTCACCCGCTTCCTCCATGAAGCCGGGAGTCGTTTAGTTTTGGACGACTCGTGTTCGCGGGGGAGGGGGACACCCCCGGCCCCGTAATATTGGTATCTATCGGACGCGCCCGGTTGGCTTGCCCACGCGAACTCCATTCAGTCGGTCTCGGCGGACCGTTCGACGTTCATGACGCACATGGATCGGATTCTGCGATTGTGACGGTCATATTTTAAGTAATACTTTTCTTTACAATCTCGTTACTTTTCGCGTTTTTCTTGTTGCAATCGGGAGCAGGAAGGATTAGGCTAGCCTTATCGGGCGAGGCCGGATGGGCGGAAAGTAGTCCGAAGTTTGCGTTTGTCGTTATCAGGGAAGTCCCGGCGACTTCCGGTCGGCGTCGTCGGTAGCCGTGTCGGCTCCATCTCCCCCGACGTCGCGGGTGCGGTTCGGGGCCTACGCTGCTCGGACGGCGGCTCACTGTCGACGGCAGTGTCATCCGCTTGACACGTTGCCCTGAGGCGGTTGCCCCCGTTCGATTCGGAGGCGGACCTTGCGTTCGCGGGCGAAGAACAGCTTTTTTGTCAAACTCGGGTTCGGTGGCACTCGGGCGGGTGGGATTGCCCACCTCGCCGGACGAGGCCGGGATCGCGGCGCTTCACCGTGGCCCCCGAAGGAAACCCGAGATCGAAGAATCGGATTCGTGTACGTTCGGGCAAATCGGGGTGAGCCGAATCGCCGGTCACTCGCTGTCGCACCTTCAGGGATGCGGCCGGGCGCGGGGGCGAAGGGCTCAGATGGGAGCGTCGTATCATGCGTCGACTAAATGGGGAGGGATTGACCATGCGTAGCAGCGATGGAACGAGCGGTGTGCGGTTCGGAGCTTGGGGTTCTCATTTGCGCGGGCATCGCCCAAGGCGCACAGGCAGCGTGCTTGCCGCCTTGTTGATCGGGGGGTTGTCCGGCGCTCGGCCGGCCGCGGGGACGAACATTCCGGCCGGGGATGACCTGTGGACGACGCCGTGTGGGGCCACGTACGATTATGTCCCGATCCCCGCAGATTTCTTTTACATTGGCTCCAACCCCTTCAGCGGCATCAAGCTGATGGGGAGCCAGTTGCTGAACAATCAGGTTCCGCCGCTATCTCCGGTGGACACGATCGTGCGTCGCAAAGCCGCCGCCAACCCGATCTGCCCCGGCTCGGTTGATATTCCTATTGAGATCGTGGCGTTGAGCCTGGTGAGTTGTTCCCCGATTAAGGTGACCGGGACCCTTGCGGATCAATTTTGGGATGTGAAGGTATGTCTTGACGTCGTCGGCGGCGCCCAGCCGGTGGGAACCATGACCATCCGACACGAGTGCTTCAATGGTGGAACGTACGATGCCGTGCTTCCGGTTCGCGCACTATTGACCTTCACGCGCGTAGGCAGTCCGTCGCTATCCGTGGTGCACCGTGTAGACCTAGCCTCGGGCGGATGGTGGTCGCACACCGATCTGGGGTTCCTCCTGACGATCAGCCTGGGGACGATGGTGGACAGCAATTGCAACGGTGCGTTGTTGAGTCCCCCGGACATGGTTTCGATCGGTTCGTCCGACTTCTACCCCGGGCTGTACAGCCCGGGCTGCTTGACCCCGTGCTTCTCCGACGCAAACTTTCAGAAACCGCTGACCGACGAGCAGGCGCGGTACGCCGCTCACGGCATCTACGTCGCCAACGCCGACAAGCGGCCACCCGACCCCAACCAGCAAGTCGGTGCCTGCTGCGTTCAAACGCCCCCTGGAACGTGCCAGGTGACCACCGCAACTCAATGTGTCGGGCTCTGGAAAGGGCCGGGCACGCTGTGTTCCCCGAACCCGTGCCTTCTGGGGAACCCCATCTGCGGCAACACGTTCTGTGAGCCTCCAGTAGAGAACAAATGCACTTGTCCGCTGGATTGCGGCGCGCCGCCGTTCACCGAAACCGGGCTATGCGCGAACGGAATCGACGACGACTGCGACGGAGCCGTCGATTGCGCGGATTCTGACTGCGCGAGCGATACGGCCTGTGTTTGCAAGGTGAACGCCGCCCAGAACGGCTGCACCGGCACGTGCACGACCCCGGTCGGGACACAATGCCTACCAACGGTATGGGGCACCGGTCCGGTAGGGCCCTTTGTCAAGCGATGCGATTGCGATACCCCCGGCGGCTGTACCGTGGACATGTTCGCTGCGGCCGGTCCGACCTGCAACCCAACCAACTGCCCGGCGAATGAAAACTGCACGCGGTTCTTTGACGTGGCGAACAATAACTACTCGTGCGACTGCGTGCCCAAGCCGGTCTGCGAGCCGAACTCGACGCATACCGCGTGCAACCCGGTTATCTGTCCGGATACGGGTACCCGCGTGACCGACGAGTGCCTCGCGCGGTGCGGCAAGCTGAATCCGTTTACCGGAGCGGTCACGGTGAACAGTTGTGACTGCCGGCAGCTTAACGAGTGCCATCTGACGATACCGACGATTCCGGGGGTGGTGGCCGGTCCCGGCGGGAACCCGTGCGTAGTCCCCGACAACGGCGGCGGTTCGGTCGATCTGCCGCCCGCGGGCTGCGAATACCTCAGTC
>CAYQZH010000156.1:0-10530 GCA_964421865.1 uncultured Phycisphaera sp.
CGACCCCGCCGACAGCCGGTAGTCGCCGCCGACCGCATTCACGAACAGCGGATTGGCGTTGATGTTTCCGGTCCCAGGCCAGCCGCCCTGCACGTCGCTGTAGGAAACGACGATGGGGCTGGCGGCCGAGATCTGCAACCCGGTGTTTCCCCAGACAATCGTGTTTACGACGGAAGGAAAGGCGCCATGGAAAGCCGCTATACCGGTTTGGGCGCCGGTGATTGTGCAATTGATGATGCGCGGGCTTGAGGCGCCGGCGCAATCCTGCGTGTCGTTCCCGTCAGACACCGCAATGGCGGTCTTGCCGCCGGTGAAGAGGCAATTGGAGACGACGGCGCGGCAGGTCTGACATTCGATCGCGCGAAGGAGGCCGGTGAAATGGCAGTGCTCGAAGACGGCGCGGCTGTTGTCCAGGAGCTGCACGCCCTTGGCCGAGGGACCGGCACCGGTGAATATGCAGTCTGAGATCGTCGGACTGCCCCAGGCGATGATGCCCGGGGGGGCGAATCCCCCACCGCTGGCGATGTTGGCGATATGGAAGCCCTCGAGGCGTGTTCCCGGGCCTTCTCCTCCGCGGAAAAAGGCGAAAATGAACGTGCCTTGCAGATCGACGATGCAGTTGGCGGGTCCGTTCCGGCTGCGGACGGTGACCACCTTGCCGTTGAAGAAGAGATCGACGTTCTGGAACCCGCTGTAGACGCCGTCCCGGACCATGATCGTATCACCCTCCCGTGCCGCGTTGATCGCCTCCTGGATCCGATGAAAGGGATGGGCGGCGCTTCCGTCGCCGCTGGGCCCGGGTGCGGCGCCGTCGACGTAGAGCGTCGCTCCGGTGAGGTTTTCGCAGGTGTCGGGTAGGCCGTTGTTGTTTCGATCGAGGGTCGGGTCCGCGTACACCTCGCAGTCGTCGCGAAGGGTGTTGTCGTTGCAGTCCACGAAGGGTTCACACTCGTCGGGAACGGCGTCGGCGTCGCAGTCCTGGCTGAACGTGCTGACGATATCGCATCGGTCGACAATGCCGTTGTTGTTGCAGTCCGGCTCACAGTCGTCGGGAACGCCGTTGGCGTCGCAGTCCGTTTTGGTCCCGCAACCGAGGACCGAACAGCCGGGCAAGAGGCAGTCGATATCGCAGCGGTCGGCGATGCCGTTGTTATTGCAGTCGATGACCCCCGACGGTCCGACCGTCGTGACGCTGACGATCCCGCCGGTCTTGAAGAGACCGACGGTCGCGTTGCTGGATTGCGGGGGACTCGAAGCCTCAAACCAGAAGTTGTACATAGTGCCCCAGCGCACCGCGTTGGCGAAGGGATCGACCCCGAACGCGTCGGTCGACCACGTCACGGCACCGCCCGCGGTCGAGACCGTCCAGGGCGTGTTGGTGATCGGGTCGGCTTGGGGTTCGGGGGCGTGGTTCAGCGGGGCGTAGAAGCCGGTGTGCGTGACGGCAACGCCCGCCGGGACGGGGATGCTCAGCGAGCCCAGCGCGCGATCCATATTCATGTTGTACAGGGCGTAGTCGTAGCGCCAGACGTTGCCCAGGTTGGTGACTTTGTAGGCCAGGAACGCCCGGCCGTCGGCAAGTGGGGCCGGTTCGATCATCGTCTGACCGGCGCCGGGCCAGGCATTGACCGCCGGCTCCTCGGAGACGGTCTCCCCATAGTCGGTGAAGAGGAAAGCGCTGCTGCAAGCGTCGGCGCCGCCGACGAACACCTGACGGTGAGATACGTTGTTGTTCTGGTTGCCGTTACCCCGAGTGAACTCGTTCGACGTGGTGTATTGAGCTTCGGAGAAGTACTTCGCGCCGACGTTCAGCGCGGGAATGAGGTCGACATCCTTGACCTGAAGCCGATGGGAAATCTGATTGTGGACGTGGTCGCGGTGGTCGTTCGAAGGGTACATGTTGAATCGGTCGCACGACCCGATACTGTCGCCGGCGGGCATCACGCCGGTGTACGGATTGATCATCGTTCGCGGACCCAAGTCGCAGGGCACAAACTGAGACGCGGCGTAGGTGTCCGAGCAGCCGGGACCGTCATGACTAAAGTCGCCTCCCGTGCACCCGAATCCACAGTCGTTCGCGTTCTCGGTCCCGAACCCATCTTTCAGCCACGACTGCCCCAGTTGCTCCAGTCGATCGCTTCCGTCCAGTTTGCGGAGTCGGAATAGATTGACGGAGATCTCCGGATGCGAAATGCTGGGCAACGCAACCCAGTCGATGTCTTGGTCCCCCTTATTGCAGGCGGTCGTCCAGCAGGACATTCCGATCGTCCCCGAGCCGAGGGGGCCTTCGCGGCCCAGCTCTTCGCAGAAATAGATGTTACCAAGGACGAGGTCCGGACCGCTCACGAAAGCGACGTTGGGAGAGGGCGCTTCATTCGGCGGTGGGCTTACCGGTTCAGCCTCGAAGGGTCGAACCGGCTGCTCGGCGCGCACCGGCGGCGCCGCGGAGTCCGGCTGCGTGGGATCCGGGCCGCGATAGGAAAGGGGTGGAACGCCCGAGAGGACGCCGCCGAGGGCGAGCGTGGCGCCGGTTGCCCAAAGGAAGCTAACGCGTTGCCTTACCAAACGCCCCCAACCCGTGATCATCCGTCGTCTCCTTATGACCGCGCACCAACATTCGCCGGTGCAAGAATGCGTCTTCAGCACGAACCACCGCGCCCAAAGGGGCGCGCGGGATGCGCGGAGAACCTAGGCCCATCATGGTGGAAAGCCCCGCGGCGTGCAGGACGGCGCCCAAACGCTCCCGGGAACGACCAGCTCATGCGCCGGCGTGGGGGTGCACCGCCCCGATAGCCCTAATCCCCCCAACCCGTCATGAGCGATTAGTCTACGGGAAACCGTCGTCGCCCGCAATAGAAAGAACAGAAAAAACTCTTCAGCGAGGCCGCTGAGGGTATCGTCAGTACGTGCCGGTCCCGGGAACTCCGTTTCCTTTCCCCGCCCCCTTGCCCGTCGTCAGGGCCGTTCGGCTCGCATGAAGTCACTGGGGAGGCCCGCGGGGACACATTCCTGCGTTGGATGAAGCGGGCGTTTAGTTGTTCAACGCGCCCTGGTCAATCCAATCGCGTATCAACCCGATCTCGGCGCCAGAGAGCCGAGGGGCGAAGCGCGGCATCCGCACCCCGACCGGGGGGTTGTCGGTGCTCACCTTCAAGTAAAGCAGACTGCTACTGGAATCGCCGGGCACGACGAGGGTCCACGTGGCGTCTTGCCCGCTGGGCTGATTGACGATGGAGTCGTAGGCCTCACCCTCGGTCAGGTGCATGGCGATGCCGTTGTTCACCACGGCCGCTCCGCCCGGACTGTGGCAGCCGGAGCAGTTGGCGACGAGGATCGGTTCAACCTGGGTTGCAAAAGAGACGGTTCCGTCGCTTGGCGGCGGCGGTTCGCTTACTGGAACGTTGACTTGGCAGGCGAGGCCGCCGGCAAGCAGGCCGACCGTCGCGGCCCAAATCGGGAGAACCAAACGCGGGGTTCGAATGCTGTGGGTTGACATACGTACTCCTCTGGGAACGGGGTAAGACATCAATCACCTTTCGACGTTGCGTCCGATTTCGCGGACCGTTCTTCGTGCTCGGACGGGTCGCGATGAACGAGCGGGAAGTGGGCATGGTATCCGATCCGATCGGTTGGCTCCATCTTGAGACCGGCACCCATGTGCGTTCTACCGTCACCGGCGTTCGGCGAGGCCAGACATCGGGCGGTTTCGTTATGGCAGGTGATACAGACGTCGGCGCCGACGGAGTGGCGTCCGGCGGCACGCAGCTCCTCGGGCTTATAGGTTCGCCCGGTTCGGTAGACCTCTTCCATGATCTGAACAAAGCCGCTGCCAGGCCCGTGGCACGCCTCGCAACCGACGCCCTCGCGGGCGGCGGCCCGTCGCACGGACTTACGATCCCCAGGGTCGGGGATGGCGTATCCGCCGGGCTTACCGTACCCCACGCTGTGGCAGGAGAGGCATTGGGGATCGGTGGTATAGTCTTTGTTGACCTCCAGGCCGGCCTTGCTCTTCCACTCCGGACTCACTCCGGGTCTGAGCGCGTCCCAGGAATGTCCCTTGGCCAACTCGCGCCATGATTCGTACTGCCGGCCATGGCACATCCGGCATTTCTTGGTGCCCACATACTCGAACGTGGGCGGGTTGGACGTTGCGAATGCGGGACCGACGTTTGCAGGCGACGGCTTCTTCATATCCTGGTCGTCGGCGAGGGTCCAAGCTGCCAGTATCCATGAACCAAGAATAATTCCCGCGGAGCGTCTCACCACGCATTCTCCACGGCGACGCCGCGTCGGCCAGCACGGGAGTGATCGGACGAAGCTCGGCGTCGCGCGCCCAGCGGCAACCGGGTAAGACCCAGCCCCAGAAGTAGGACGCTGCTGAGCGTCCCCAGCGAGCCACACATTCCAGCCCGCGGCGTCGGCGGAGATCCATTTCCCTGATCGTCGGGGACCGGAGAACCGGGTTCACCCTCGCCGCCGTTGTTGTCGTTGACCGTGTCGCCGCAACCGGCGATCGCGGTGTGAATGCAAGCGTTTCCGGCGCACGCATCGCTGGTGCACGGATCGCCGTCATCACAATCCGCAGGACCCGCGCAGCACCCGTCGATCGGCGTGCCGGCGCACGCGCCGGCGGAACACGCATCGTCCCGCGTGCATGGATCCCCGTCATCGCACGGCCCGGCCTTGTTGGCGTTCTGACAGACGTGGTCGACGCAGCGATCATCGGTGCAGATGTTGTCGTCGTCACACTCGAAATTTCCGTCGCATGGCGCGCAGTCGGGAAGCGGAGTCCGAACGCAGCGGTGATTCACGCACGCCGTCTGCACACAAGGCTCATCATCGCATTCTTCGGTTGCCTGGCAGCAATCCGGGACGGCCACTCCCCGGCATTGCCTGTCCGCGCAAACATCGTGGGGCGTGCAGGGATTGCCGTCATCGCACGAGGCCGTGTTCGCCGCGTGCGAGCAAACGCCGGCATGGCACCGATCGTCGGTGCATTCGTTCCCGTCATCACACTCGCCGCCGGTGCGGCAACATGCCGCCTGCCGTGTGCCGACGCAGACCCCGCCGGTGCAAGCGTCGTTGATCGTGCATGGGTTGCCGTCGTCGCAGGGAACGGCCGGACCGGGACTGCGGCGGCATACGCCGCCGTCGCATAGATCGTCCGTGCAGACGTTGCCGTTGTTGCAATCGCTGTGCGTACGGCAGCAACCGGGGACCGTCGCGCCGCTCGAGCAGACCCCCCCGGAGCATACGTCGCCTGTAGTGCACGGATTTCCATCGTCACAAGGCACGTTGTTCTGCGGATTCCGGCAGGTGCCGTCCGTGCAAGCATCGTCTGTGCAGACGTTTCCGTCCGAACAGTCCGCGTCGGTCACACAATCGACGACGCTGATCGACCCGGTCATTCCCATGCCCGCGTGGGCGATGCAGTAGTACGGATACACGCGGCCTGGCGCGGCATGGGCGTCGAGAAAAGCCTGGTCGAAAGTGAGGTCGAAGGTTGTACCCGCTGTGCCCGTCGGGTTGCCGGAGCGAAACCGGCCGTCGGGTACGCCGCGCCCGTTCACGACCGCTCCGCTCTCCACGTTGTGGAACCCGCTGATCCAAACCCAATGCACCGTGTCGCCCACGCGGATGGTCGCGTCGGATGGTAGGAAAGACACCGCTTGCAGTTCAATGGTTCGCGTGGTCTGCGCCGACGCCGAGGCGCACCAAGCCAATACCGCCCCGCAAAGGGCTCGGAAACGGAACGGCGACCTGAGCATCGTGAGTCGGCACCGCTCGCTCGCGACCGCACTCCCTCGCTCACGCAGCGGTGGGACACGGTTCTCCGAGTCACCTGCCGAAGGCAAGCTGGAAGGCGGCGAAGTCCCGAAGGTCCACGTCCCGGTCATCGTCCATCTCCACGCGATCGAATGCGAGCAATGAGCATCCGCTGGGCGGCGTCGCTTCATCCGGACCGCCCACACAACCCGCGATCTCCGCATAGTCGTCGAGGTCCGCGAACAGGTCGCCGTTGAAATCGCCGGGAACCGTCACCCGGATCGTGCCCACCATTCCGACGGACCCGTGTACGGCGCAATAGTAGTCATACACGGAATCCGGGGCGGGATGGGCGTCAAGGAACGCACGGTCAAACACGAGGTCGAACGTCAGGTCGAAGTTGGGATCGCCGGAGCGGAAGCGGCCGTCGGGGATCGTGTCGAAGCCTACGACGGTGCCGCTCTCCACGTTGTGAAACCCGAACACCCACACCCAATGGACGGTATCGCCAAGATGGATCTTCAGGTCCGACGGGGAGAAGCTCATGTCGAGGAGTTCGACGACGTACGTGGTCTGGGCGGAGGCGCTCGTGACGCGGTTCACAACGACAACGGCCGCGCCAACGACGCGCAGAAGGCGCCAGGCCGCTCGATTGCGCATTGGTTTACCCCAAGCCGACGATGGATACGATCACCCCGGCTACTGATTCATGTACGCCGCTGGCGTTTTCTTGCATGGACCCTATAACGGATGCGTTGCATGTGGCGTGAGAAAGTGTGGGGTGGAGTGGGGTGAGCCGGGTTGTTGGGATGAAGTGCCACAAGTTGCCGGGTCGCGCTTTGATTTGTGCCGTTCTGTCGGCGGCGGTCGTCCGGGCGGGTGACGCGGGCGATTTCGTGCGGCTGATGAACCTCGGCAAGGCGTATCTCGAAAACCGTGAGTCCGCGAAAGCGATCGAGACGCTCAACGAGGCCCTCAAGCTCGATCCGAAGTCCGTGCAGGCTTGGCGGAACCTCGCCCGTGCCCATTTGATTGCGGGCAAACCCGACGCGGCGTTGGAAGCGCTCGCCAAGGCCGAGGGCGTCCAGCCGGAGTCGGCGGCGACAAGCTATCTGATCGGGTTGTGCCACATCCATGCGTCGCGGTTTGAACAGGCGATTCCGCCTCTGGTCGCAGCCGTTCGACTTGACGCGCAAACGGTAGCGATGCGCTTCCAGCTTGCCTCGGCCTATCAAGCCGCGGGACAGCACGAGAAGGCCATCGAACAACTCAAGGAGACCGTGCGGCTCGATCCCCAACATGCCAGCGCGCAATACAAACTGGCAAACTACGCTCGTCAGGCGGGCGACGACGCGGAGTATCAACGACGCAATCTAGAGTTCATGCGGCTTCGCAAACTCTTCGGCGATGAGACCCGTGCGACCGAGGCGCTGGAAAGGTGCATCTATACGTTGCCCGAAGCCGCGCCATCACCCGTTCGACGGGAAGACCGTCCGCTCCTCGACTCCTTCGGGACTCAGGACAAGGTTCGGTTCAGCGATGCGACGCAGCAGGTCTTTGCCGGCGACGCGAGCCGCGGCGGCGCTGCGGTCTGTGTGATCGAAGTGGAGGAAGACGGGCGGTGTGTCTTTTTTGTCGCCGACGCTGACGGCGCTCTTTCCCTGATGAGAATGTCGGCACAAGGGGCGTTCGAACGCACGCCCGTGGAACCGAAACTTCCCGGTCCCGGCGCGCCGGGATTCGAGTCCTGGGTGGTGGGCGACTTCCATGACGACGTTCCGCCCGGCGTGAAATACGATCCCAAGATTCACGCGAAAAACGACGTACTCCTCATCGGTCGTGACGGAGTGCGTCTACTGAAACGAACCGGCGACGCGATCTTCGCCGACGTGACCGAGGCCGCCGGTTTTCGGGGAGTGAAGGCCGGCGCCGCGCGCTGGGTGGATTACGAGCACGACGGCGATTTGGACTTGCTCATGGGCGGACCGGAGGGGGCGGCCCTTTGGCAGAACAACGGCGACGGGCGTTTTGAGGATGTCACCGCGAAAGTGGGCATGGTTGTGGCCGGACCGGTCGTCGACGTCGCCGCGGCCGATCTCGATTCCAATATCGCCGTCGATCTGGTCGTTGTACGCGGCGCCGAACCTACCCTCGTGTTCAACAATCAGCGTGCCGGTCGCTTCGCGCTCATGCCGAACCCGCCCGGACCCTGGCCTGCCGCGAAGCGGGCGCTGGTCAACGATCTAAACAACGACGGACATCCCGACACGGTGCTGATCGGGGACCGTGAGGCCGTTATCTTCCTCGGACAAACCGCGATTCGACAGCGGATCGACCTCTCCCCGATCGTCGTGTCGTGGGCCCTGCTGACGGACTACGACAACGACGGGTGGTTGGACCTCTGCGCGGTGGGGACGAAACGCGACGCGACGGACCAGGGTGCTGTGCGGCTTTGGCGGAACCCGGGGGGCGACTCCGAGGTCAAGGATTGGCCGGACCTCAGTCAAGCGACGGGCGTGACCTCCATGACGCTTCCCCCAGTCGCGGACATCGTGGCCGCCGACGCGGACCTGGACGGCGACACCGATCTCTTGCTCATCACTGCCGGAGGTTCCCGGTTCCTTCGCAACGACGGAGGGAATGTCAACGGGCAGCTCAAGGTCCGACTCGTGTCCAGCAAGACGAATCCGACCGGCCTGGGGACGCACGTCGAAGTGCGGGACAAGGACTTCTGGGCGACGCGCGGCGTCAGCGAGTTGCCCATCGAAATCGGAGTGGGCAAGCGAGAACGACTCGACGCGGTGCAAACGCTCTGGACGAACGGCGTGATCGACAACGCGCTCGATGTGGCCGTGGGTCGCAAGACCATGACGATCCTCGAAAAGAACGTGGCCACCGGTTCTTGCCCGTTCCTCTACGCATGGGACGGACGCGGCTTTCGATTCGCGACCGACATCCTCGGCAACTCGCCGATCGGGCTGTCGCTGCAACGGGATGTCATGCTCCCGGCGGACCCGGACGAATATGTCTGGATCGGCGACGCCGACTCCTTCCCGCCGCGCGACGGAAGATACTCCCTCCAGATCACGGAGGAGTTCCGCGAGATACTCTACCTAGATGAGGGAAAACTTGTCGCCGTCGATCACGCTCGAGAGGTCGAGGTGCATCCGACGGATAAGCTCATGCCGGCGCCGTTCCCGCCATCGCAAATTTGGGCGATGAGCTCGCGGAGGTCGTTGCTCCGGGCCGAGGGCGACGACGGCATCGACCGCACGAACGCCCTGCGCGAGATCGACGGCGAGTTTGCCCCGCCCGGACTGCCGCTGCCCTCGCCGTATCGGGGGATGTGCCATCCATTGACACTCACTTTCGACTTTGGCCCGCTCGACGCCGACAAGCCGCTGGTTCTCGCCATGACCGGGTGGCTCCAATACGGCGACGCGAGCCGGAACATCGCCATGTCGCAGAACTCGGCGCTGACGATCATCTCTCCCACGCTTGGCGCGGAGAGTGCGTCCCAGGGCTGGGTCCCGCTGGGCATCGTGGTTGGAATGCCGGCCGGGAAAACCAAGACGATTCTTTGCGATCTGACGGGGAAGCTGCCCACGGATGCGCGGCGTTTGCGGCTCTCGACGACCTTCGAGATCCGCTGGGACCGCGTCGCGCTCCTCGAACGGCGCCCGCTGCCCGCTGCGCAGATTCACCAGCTCATGCCTAAGGTTGCTCAACTGCGATGGCGCGGCTTTTCCGAACGCCGCTCCCGCGGCCCCGGTCACCCCACGACGCCGGACTATGACCAAGTGTCGGAGTATCCGCCCTGGCGAACCACCCCGCAGGGATGGTGCACCCGCTACGGCGATGTGCTCGATTTGGTCACGGCGCGCGACGGGCGACTGGCGATGGTGAACGCGGGCGACGCGCTCGCGTTACAGTTCGACGCCGCCGGCCTCCCCCCGTTGCAACCGGGGATGGTGCGCAGTTTCTTTCTCTATTCCGTCGGCTGGGACAAGGACGCCGACCACAACGTCGTTGAGGGGGACATGGTTGATCCCCTGCCGACGGAGGACCAATCGGGTATTCGGACAATTCTGGATAGCGAGGACGATTGGCGGTTGCGATACAACACGCGCTGGGTACCGGGCGATCGTTTCGATCGGAGGTAAGGGTGCGCGCGAACATTGATCGAAAAGGCCGAATCGCGCGGGGCATCACCGGATTGCTGTGCATCGGTGTCGGCGCGGGCTGCTGGGTTACGGGGTTGCCCGAGGCTGCCGGGTATCGGTGGATCGTTATGGTAGCGGCGGTCGCGGCGGGGGGATTCCAACTCTTTGAGGCCAAGAAGTCTTGGTGTGTGGTGCGCGCCTGCGGGTTTAGAACCCCGATGTGAGACCTACTCCTGATTCCCTATTCTCAGTCCGTGCGCAACAAGCGCGTTGTTATTCGGACTCTCGGTTTCACTCGCGGATTCCGTCGCAGTTCCAACTTTGACTCCCGCGTGTTACGATAGACGACCAGGGTGGGCGCGCGGCGTGAGCAGCGCCGGGCGGGTTCCGAGAAGGGCCGCAGAGACCAGCAAGATGGCCAATGCCAAGATCGTCCCCGTAGGGCCGGGCGAGCTCGAGCTCATCACCGAGCTCTACAACGAAGTGTTCAACCCCCGGACCGACGTGGAGTTCTTCCGCCGCCGCTTCCGCGGTCGGCACAACGTGACCATGATGGTGGCCATGGTGGACGACCGCCACGTGGGGTTCATCATCGGCTTCG
>CAYQZH010000157.1:0-10322 GCA_964421865.1 uncultured Phycisphaera sp.
ACTACAACCGTCGGAGGCACCGTATCAGTGATACGAAATGGGGTGAAAATGGGTAAAACGGACGCAACACTTGCAAACCCAAAACCCGCGTGGTATGCTTAGAACGAAGGTTGTGGCCTTACGTCGTCGCGCGTACCTCGACTCCGGAGCCGAAGGTTACAGGTTCGAATCCTGTCGCGGACGTGCGGCCCGGCGTCACCTTGACCGTCATCGAAACCTAAATAGTCGTCCCTGGAAAAGCCGTCTGTTGGTCATGTCCTATGCGGCGATGGCCGGTTGACGCCGGGTCCGAGGGGACGGGGCTCCGCGCGCTCGGGGCCGGTTTCATCGGTGTGTTCGAGCAGGGGCGTGGCGATCCAGATGGTGCAGCGGCGGGTGGGGCGCCTGGATCCGACGACAGCGACCCGGTCCCATCGGGCGTCATGGATGAGAAGGTCTGCCTCACCTGTCACAACGAGAAGAGCCCGACGATGGACAAGGCCGCCGAGCTTGCGGGCGTCGATGAAAAGCGTCTGCCCGCGACGATCGCGGAACTTGCCGTTTTTCTTACTGCGAGCAACGAACCAAAGACAGACCGGAATCTAGGTGATGTAAAAAAGCTGGCCGGGCAATGCGATCATGCAATCGACAAAGTCGGCCTCGATCATCGCCTTGCGGATGTCGCCTTCGCCGGACTGGTTCGACCAAATCGACCCATTGGCCATGACCAAACCGGCAATGCCGTGGGGGGCGAGGTGGTGGATGAAGTGCTGAATCCAGGCGTAGTTCGCGTTGCCGACCGGCGGGGTGCCGTGTTTCCAACGGGCGTCGGTGCGGAGCCGTTCACCGCCCCAATCAGAATCGTTGAAGGGCGGGTTGGCCATGACGAAGTCGGCTCGCAGATCCTTGTGTACGTCGTTGTGGAAACTGTCGGCCTGTTGCGGGCCGAGATTGCCGTCGATGCCGCGAATGGCGAGATTCATCTTGGCGAGCTTCCATGTCGTGAAGTTGGACTCTTGCCCGTAGATGGCGATGTCGCCGACGCGGCCGCCGTGGGCGAGAACGAATCGCTCGGATTGCACGAACATCCCGCCGGAGCGGCAGCATGGGTCGAAGACGCGATCCTTGTACGGCTCGATCATTTCGGCGATGAGCTTGACGACGCACTGTGCGGTGTAGAACTCGCCGCCCAGCTTGCCCTCCGCGGCCGCGAAGCGACCCAAGAAGTATTCGTAGACTCTACCGAGGATGTCTTTGGAGCGGCTAGCCTTGTCGCCTAGGCCGATGTTGCCGATCAGGTCGATCAATTCGCCGAGTCGGGTCTTGTCCCGGGCTGGACGGGCGTAGTCCTTGCCCAAAACGCCCTTAAGGCCGCGATTGTCCCGCTCGATCGCGGTCATCGCAGCATCGACGACCTTGCCGATCTCGGGCCGCTTGGCGTTCTTAAGTAGATGCGACCAGCGGGCTTCGGGCGGGACCCAGAAGATGTTGGCGGCGGTGTAGTCGTCGCGGTCCTCCGTGTTGGCGTGGGGCTCGCCCTTGAGAGCGTCGTATTTCTCCTGAAAGGCGTCGCTGATGTACTTCAAGAAGATGAGGTCGAGCACGACGTGCTTGTACTCCGCGGCGTCCATCTGACCCCGGAGCGTGTCGGCGGCGGCCCACAGCGTCGCCTCATAGCTCTTGGCGCGGGATTCCGTCGAGAAGGGCGGTTTGTCGGGCCGACGCTGCGCGGTTTCGACGCTCGATTCTTGCCACGGCTTGGTCGGTCCAGGCTGCGGACTTTCCGGTTTTGGTCGGGACGCCTTGGGTCGTTAGTTCGTCGGCGATGCGTTCCAGGGTCCAGCCCTCGGAACGCCCAGACTGAATGTACGTGATGACGACCTGTTCGGATTCGTTCGGGACGAGCGTTCTCCGGTCGTCGGCAAGGTCGTAGCCGTACGGAACAGTCCCAATACGCTGGCCGTTGCCCCGTTTGACGGCCATGGCCAACCGGGTGCGTTCGCGGGTCATGTTTCGCTCCATCTCGGCGGCCCCGGCCAGCACCACGAGCATGAACCGGCCCGCTGCGCTCGTGGTGTCGATCGCATTGCCGCCTAGGTCCACGACGTGCAAGGCGACCCCGGCCTTCTCCCATTTCTCTACGGTCGTCAAGCAGTCGCCCGCGTTGCGGAACATCCGATCCAGCTTGAGCATGACCACGCCGTCGGCCTTCCGCTCCCGGATCGCGGTCAACAGTCGTTGTCCACTGTCGCGCGATGCCAACGGCTTTCCGCCTGATACCCCGGCGTCGGTGATAAGTTCCAGCAGCTCCGAACCCCGCATAGTGCAGTAGGCGCGAATCCGCTCGGTCTGCGAAGCTGTTACGACGAGGGCAAGCGCGTGGCCGAAACCTTGACCATGGACTACCACCGGCAAAACCGCGTCGATACGCGCATCCTTCGCATCTTCAATACTTACGGGCCGCGGATGGCCGTCGGCGACGGGCGAGTGATATCCAACTTCATCGTGCAAGCGTTACGCGGCGAGAAACTCACCATCTACGGCGACGGAACGCAGACGCGATGCTTTTGCTACGTCGATGACATGATCGAGGCGATGATCGCGTTGATGAGGTAGGACGGCCCCGACGCATCCGAACCGGTCAACGTCGGGTCCGAGGACGAGCGCTCCATGAATGCGGTCGTCGATTGCCTCGGCGAAATCCTAGGCCGCAAGCTGCCCGTGGAGCCCTTGCCGCTGCCGCACGACGACCCCACCCGCCGCCGCCCCGACTGCACCCGCGCCCGGGAGCACCTCAACTGGCGCCCGCGCGTCTCCCTCCCCGACGGCCTGCGCAAAACGGTGGAATACTTCCGAGAAGTAGCGGCGATGCGCGGTCAGAGCAGCAGCTAGAACAGCGTCGTCTGGTCGGCGGGTTTTCCATCTTTGGAACCGGGGTAGGGCAAGAGGACAAGTTGCTATCGGGTACCTCTGCGTCGTTCAAGAACCGGCTAGCTTTGCCCGCGGAGCGTTCGCACGTCCGCCACTGCGTCCCACGAGTCCCCGTCCGGCGCCGAGGCGATGGCCTGGCGAACGGATTCGCCGGGCTCCGTTCCCAACCCGGCGAATCGACCGGAGCGGTTCCGATACTCGTCGCGAATCTGGCGCAGGTGCTCGCCCATCCGCTCGAAGCCGTCGGTTTCGCGGCTCACCTCCGCACGCAGCGCCCTGACCTCATCCACCATGTTCTGCGTAGAGTCTCTGCTCGTCGGATCGCTCATGATTCATCTCCAGGTTCCCACCACATGTTTGGCGTCATAATCTCCGGCGGGACCCTGCCCAGCCGATAACAAACCGCGGCCAGGTGGGTCCGTTGGTTCGGGTTTGCCAAGTGTCGCACGTTCCACGTGAGCAAGTAATCTATGCCGTAATGAACGCACGCGCCACGTGCAGGGCGTCGCCCTCCAACGGGCCCGGCATGACCTTCTCGCGAATCAGAACGCGGGCGAGGCCCAACGTGTCTTCGTTCACTTAGAGAACCTACGCCCCCACGGTGAACTCCAAACCGGCGCGACTCTGCGGATAGCTCGGCCTCGATAATTCCGCCAGCACGATATCCGAGATGAACAGGTCGTGCGCCCTCCGCTGCGTCTTCAACCACGATAGGCTCGTCTGCCTCCAGAACGCGCTGTTTACGTCCCTGCGCGTACTGACGCACGCGCTGAAGAAACTTGTTTCAAGGTACACCTTCGCCACATCCTCAATTATAGCAGGCTCTGCCCGCTTCCGACAGGCGTAGCGACACACGGTCTCTAGAACAACGATGCTTCGTCGGGGGCCGGTTTGCCGTCGTCGGCGGGGTGGTAGGGCAATCCAAGGTGTTCGTGGGCAGGTCGCGTGGCTTGCCGGCCTTGGCGAGTTCGGATGACGAAACCGATTTGCAAAAGATAGGGTTCGACCATGTCTTCGAGGGTATCGCGCTCCTGGCCCATCGTGGCGGCCAACGCTTCGATGCCCGCCGGGCCGCCGTTGTAGACCTTGATGAGCGCGGCCAAGAACGCGCGGTCGAGTTCATCCAGACCCAGGGCGTCCACTTGCTGAATGTCCAAGGCCTCATCGACGACTTTTTTGGTCAGAACCCCGTCGCCGCGGACTTGGGCGTAGTCGCGGACGCGCTTCAGCAAACGATTGGCCACCCGCGGCGTACCCCGGCTACGGGTGGAGATCACCTCCAACGTACCGGGTTTGGCGGTCAACTCGAGCTTCGCGGTGGAGCGATGCAGGATCGTCGTCAAATCGTCCTTGTTGTAGAAGTCCAGGTGGTATCGGTGGCCGAAGCGATCACGGAGGGCACCACTCAGCATCCCCGCCCGCGTCGTCGCCCCGATCAAGGTGAACCGCCGCAGCGCGAAATTGACCACCCGTCCGCTCAGTCCGCCCTCGATCGTGAAATCGACGCGAAAGTCCTCCATCGCCGGATAGAGGAACTCCTCGACGATCGTCGGCAGGCGATGGATTTCGTCGATGAAGAGCACGTCGCCGGCTTCGAGATTGGTGAGCAAGGCCATCAGGTCGGCCTGTTTGGCAAGCGACGGGCCGGAAGTGATCCGCGGCGGCTTGTCGGTCATCTCCCGTGCGATCACGTTGGCCAGCGTCGTCTTGCCCAGACCCGGTGGGCCGTCGAGGAGGATATGCTCCAGCGGCTCGCCGCGTTGCTTGGCGGCCGACATGGCGATTTCCAGTTTCTCGAGCACTGCCCGCTGGCCGACCATTTCGGCGATGCGCTTGGGGCGCAGAGCGGAGTCCACAGGCTCATCGCCCGGTCGAGGTTGGGCGGTAATGACGCGGTCACGGGTCATGGCTGCCGCCGGGCGGTCACCCTGAGCGTAGCGGCGGTCACCTTGAGCGTAGCGGCTGTCACCCTGAGCGTAGCGGCTGTCACCCTGAGCGTAGCGAAGGGTCTCGTCGCATTGCGTAGATGCTTCGCTTCGCTCAGCATGACAACAGCATTCCGCATTCCCCATTCCGCATTCACCCATCCACTCCCGTCTTAATCCTGTACGCCACTCGCACCCATTCATCCGGCGATTTCAGATCGGGGTGCAACTGCCCGGCCCGCTCCAACCAACGCTCCGCGTCGCCGCGCGGATCGCCCCAGGCGACCAGGACCTCCAGCGCGTCGCGCTGGGCCGACGAGAGCTGGGCGGCCTTGCTTGGGGCAGATGCGTCGCCGGCCAGGGCCAAGTCGGCCATCTTGCCCTTCAGTGTCGCGATGACCAGTTCCGCGGCGCGGTTGCCGATTCCCGGAAGGCGTGCCAGGGCCTTGGCATCGCCGGACTCGATCCACGAGGCGATCCGTCGCACCGGTTCGGCCAACGCTTTCATCGCCTTCCGCGGGCCGATCCCCTTGACGCTCACGAACCGCGTAAAGAACTCGCGGTCCTCGGGATGCAGGAACCCCAGAATCCGCGGCACCAGGTGGCCCGACGAATGGTTGCCTTCGTAAAACTGGATGGTGTGCAGGGTCACGAGCTGCCCGCGATAGGCGGCCAACTCTGAGATCGCAAAATGCGGCACCAGCACCTCGCGGGCGATCCCGTCGCGATCCAGGACGATCGACTCCTCGTTCACCTCGATCAATGTTCCCGTGAGACGGACAATCATCGAAGCACGATCCTGCGGGATTGTCGATTGTCGATTGTCGATTGTCGAATGGGAGAGGGGTTCCCCTTCGTGGCTTCGTGGCTTCGTGGCGCCGTGGCTTCCCCGTGATTCCGCATTCCGAATTCCGCCTTCAGCATTCGCTTTGCGACGTCCCCGGCGCAACACAATGCGATCGCCAGAGCATCGGCCACATCCGCGGGTTCCGGCAAAATGAGCAAACCTAGCGTGACCTGGATCGCGCGTTGCATCTGACCTTTGGTCGCCCGGCCATTGCCGGTCAAATAGCGCTTGACCCTCGTCGCGGAGTAGCTGCGCACTTCGATGTCGAGCCGCGCCGCCGCGAGGAGGATCACACCGCGGGCGTGACCCATCAGGATCGCCGTCCGCGGATGGTTGTAATGCGAATAGAGTTGCTCGACGGCCACGACCTCCGGGCGATGCTCCGTGAGGATCGCGGAGATGTCGTGCTCGACCGCCGCGAGGCGCGCGGGCAACGGGAGCGTGGGATCGAAGCGGCACACGCCGGCGTCCAGCACGCTCGGATGATCGCCGTTCGACCGTAGGACGGCGTAGCCCGTCACCCCCAGCCCCGGATCAATCCCACACAGCACCGCATCCATGCGCCGACCGTCTCCTTACCTGCTCCCAGCGTCGGCCGGCAACTCGACGGTGTCAAGTTTACGTCGAAGGGACGGAGGGACATAGGGACTGAGCGAAGGCAGCAAAACTAGAGGGAGCGGCCGGGGAGGCAGCAGCAGAGATCGAGGTCGTAGGCTCGACCGGCGATGATCGCCGCGACGACCTCCGCCGTTGCGGGCGCGAGGCTTAGACCGGATCGGTAGTGCCCCGTCGCGGCGATCAAACCATCGAACTCTGGTACGCGACCGATGTAGGGCTTGTCGTCCGGCGTTCCGGGTCGCAGCCCGGCCCACGTTACCTCGAGCGGGGCGTCGGCGAGCGATGGGACGAGCTTCAACCCCTTCTCAATCAACCCCGTGATGCCCTTGGCCGTGTTGCGTATGGCGAACCCGGCCCCCGGCTCCTCCGTCGCCCCGAGCAGCACGTGCCCGTCGCGGCGCGGGACAAGATAGGTCTTGCCCCGCGAGATGACCCGCTCGAAGGGCCGCCGGTCGAGCTTCATCAGCACCATCTGCCCGCGGACGGGGTGGACGGGCATCACCGTTTGGAGGCGATCGCCGATCTGCGACGACCACGCCCCGGCGCAAAGTACGACGTTCGGTGCAGAGACCGTTCCGGTTTCCGTTGGCACGCCGGTGACTCGGTTGTCGTCGATGAGAAAACCTCGCACCGGGGTATTCTCGCGGATATCGACGCCCGCCCGAGTGCACGCGGATTGGAGCGCACGTAGCAATCGCGGATTCCGCACCTGCGCGGTTTCGCGGCATTCCATCGACCCGACGACGTTGGGCGATACGAGCGGTTCGAGGAAACGGGTCTGTTCGGCGGAGTGGATTTCATCGGCGGCTTGACCGTCGGGCATGACGTGATCGCGACCGGCCTGGGCATCCGACCGTAGAATCGACAGCCCCTGGTCGTCGAACGCCAACTCCAGCTCGCCGGACCGTTCGTACTCCGGGTCAATCCCGGTTTCGTCGAGAAGCCCCGCACAAAAGTCCGGGTACATCGACAAACTGCGTAGATGAAGCACGGCCGCCGCATCCTTGCGGTGGGGGTTAGGTGGGGCAAGGACACCCGCCCCGGCCCACGAAGCCTGGTGTCCGACCTGGGCACGTTCCAGAAGTGTGACGCCAAGCCCCTCGCGGGCCAGGCGTCGTGCGATCGTCAAACCGATGACGCCGCCCCCGACGACGATGCAGTCCGGCGATTTCGACAAGGACCTGAACTTTCCGTTTCTTCAGAGCCGTCCGCCGCAGGCGGATCAGGGAGCAGGCAAGGAGCGGGCCTGCCCCTCAGCGCGAGTCAGTTCGAGCGGCTCACCCTATCGGGCACACTACGCGGACACACGTCACGCGATGGACCCTACGGCATGCACCAATGTCCTTCGACGTGGACATGTCCGCAACCGGGACCGTGGACATGCCCCTTGGCGATCCTGAGCCACTTGGTCCCGCGGCGGTCAAAGACGTAGATATTGACCGGACCCGGCGGAGGCGGAATCTCTACGACCCGAACCGGTCCGGGATGAACGCGCGCCGCTGGGGCCTCATGCACCTCGACGACCCTCGGCGCCGGCGTTCTCACCACCGCGACCACCCAACGCGAGCCGTCGAACATGTGCCCGCAGCCGCGCCCGTGGTGGTGCTTACCGCGGATCACCACGTATCGCGCGCCGTCGTAATAATGGACGCACGCCGGCGTACAAATGTGCCCCGGCTCGACCTGGACCACCGTCACTTGCCGCGGCGGCGGCGGGTCGTCGTAGTAGTTAAACGAGAATGCGCCGCCGGAGCAGCCCATCCCCGTAAGGGCCAAGCCTGCTGCCAGGCCAACGAGATTGGCGCGAGTGAACATATCCAAGTCTCCCACGATCCGCATGGAGTCCCTTCAAACCATCCCTAGTTTCGACACGGCAACCCGCCGAAGGTTAGGCCCTTGCCCTCAAGCGTCACTGATTCTCCCGAGACGGGACGTCGCCCCCTTCGTTTGGTTTCGCAGCGCGGAGGCGTCGAATCGCCCGAAGGTGGAGGACCGAATCCCGATCTTTAGGTCGCCCGAGATGCTCGCGGATGCGGATGAGGTCGTCCAGTCCGATCACCCTGACCGCCGTATCGCCGATGCGCACGGTCTCAGCGTGCTTGTCCAGTTCGTCGTACCCGCCGAGCGGTTCGACGAAGCCCAAAAGGTCCAGATCGCCCTCGCTGGTGCGGAACGTGTAGTTGCATCCGAGGGCGAGCGACTCCGCATCGATCCGAAAGGGCAAGTCCGGCGGCGCGCCGCGGGGCGTGGGGCGCAGGGCACCGAGCGCCGCGGCCAGACGACGAAGATTCTCGGCCGTCCGGCGGTAACAAAGGTCCGTGTCGAACGTCACCCGCGCGCTTCCGTAACGTCTCCGCACGCCCGCCGATGACGATGAATTCGACGCCGCACTCAGCGAGGAGCCGCACGAGGCGTTCGAAGGGTGTTTTCGCGGTGTTGCCTGCCATACTCCAGCAGCCGCAGGGCCTCTTGCTCCGCAGTGTCCGCGCGGCGAATGCGCTCCACGGGCGTCAGCTTCAGGTTCTCGCGGATGAGCGACAGGTCGATGCCGTTTTCGTCCTGCTCGCCGTAGTAGCAGTGCCCGGGAGGCGCATTGCCTTTCTCATTGCCCCTCGACATCGTTACGCTCCGGCCGTCGCAGCCGGAATCGGCCCGGCCGCGACGAGCTTTTTGGCCCGTGAATCCACGCGGAGGTTCAATCCCTCCAGCGTACGAGCGCCAAGCAGGGCTAGGTCGCCCTTCTCGGCAAACACGACCTCGTCCACGGTAAAGTGACCATCGACACGAACGACCGCGAATCCCACGCTTCGCGTAACGGTCCGGCCATTGGCCATGACGAAAAGAAGGTCCTTTTTCTCCCGTGCCACGTTGATTTTATCCAGGGATGGTTCGGGTATCCACGTGTATTCGCTGCCTGGATCTACAAGGATCTTGGCGACGGACACTGATCGCTTGCGATCGGCGACGTTTGCGACGGTACACTTTACGTGAAATGTCCCCATGGCCGCGCCTGAATCAACTCATCGACACGACGACAGTCTTCACCTCGGTGTAATTGGCCAGGCCGTATTCGCCCAATTCGCGCCCGATGCCGCTCATCTTAAAGCCGCCGAAAGGGGCCGCGTTATCGAACGCATTGTAACAGTTGATCCAGACCGTTCCGGCCTTCAGACCCGCGGCCAGGCGATGAGCCTTGCCGATGTCCCGCGTCCAAACCGCAGCCGCCAGGCCGTACGTCGTGTTATTGCCCCGTTGGATGGCCTCTTCCACGTCCTTGAAGCGAAGAACGGTCAAGACGGGACCGAAGATCTCCTCCTTGGCGATGGTCATCTCGTCGCGCACGTTGTCGAATACCGTCGGCTCGATGAAGTAGCCCGCCCGGTCCACGCGTTTCCCGCCGGTTACGCAGCGCGCTCCCTCCTTCTGACCCGCAGAGATATACCGCATCACCGTGTCACACTGCTCCTGGGAAACCTGCGGCCCGTGCGTGGTGGCGTGGTCGAAGGGGTCGCCGATCTTCTGCTTTTTCGCCCGTTCGGTGAGGATGTTGAGCACCTGGTCGTAGACCTTGTCCTCGACGAAGAGCCGCGAGCCGGCACAGCAGCACTGGCCCATGTTGAAGAACAAGGCGAAGTAGGCGAACTTCGCGGCGGTGTCGACGTCGGCGTCGGCGAAGATGATGTTGGGACTCTTGCCCCCCAGTTCCAGCGTCACGCGCTTGAGGTTGGTCTCGGCGGCGGCCTTGAGGATGGCCTTGCCCACCGCAGTGCTGCCGGTGAAGGCGACCTTGTCGATATCGCCGTGGTTGGCGATCGCCGCTCCCGCCGTCGGGCCGAATCCGGGGACGACGTTGACGACGCCCTCGGGGAAACCGGCCTCCATCGCCAGCTCGGCGATGCGGAGCGCGGTCAGCGGGGTTTGCTCAGCCGGTTTGAGAACGCTCGTGCATCCGCAGGCCAGCGCCGGCGCCCACTTGTAGGCCTGCATGAGCATGGGGAAGTTCCAGGGGATGATCTGCCCGC
>CAYQZH010000158.1:0-2092 GCA_964421865.1 uncultured Phycisphaera sp.
TTGTGCGCCGCGTCGTTGCTCGGGCAAGACGGGGTGTTGCAGAGGCAATCCGCGTCCGTGCTGCAGGGATGTCCGTTATAGTTCGGAGTTGCCGTGGCGCCCGAACAGACACCGTTGCTGTTGGTGTCGAACGTGGAGAAGTTTTGCGGCACGGTCTGCGTCGGCAGTGCCACCGTCGCCACCGCGTTCCTGGGGTCAGGGTGCTGCAACTCGACCAACTCCACCCTGATGGCGTCCTCAAGCGAGCCGTGCGGCTTGCCCTCCACACGGAACCTCAGGGACCGAGTGGTGCGATCGGGGCTAGGCGGATCGGCATCCCAAACGATGTTCCCCGGCGGCCCCAAGCCGCATTCCGGGTCAATGACGTGTTGGCACGTACCGCCGCAGTTTGGAGTCGTACAGGAGCACGAATCGTTGGTGCAGACATTGGCGTCGTTGCAGTCGTCATGGCTGTCGCAAGCCACGGTGATGGTGACGGCGGGGCCGAGCCACTTGGTGACGTCGATGGTTCGGTATCCGGGTGGACTATTGATTCGGCTCCACACTAGTGACTTGGTGAAGTTGCCGGTGCACGGCAACAGGCCCACCTGCGTCACTCCTCCTGCAGGAATGCCTAACACCGTGAACTTGAACGTCGTCACCTCGAGTCCCGAAGGAGTGGCACATGCCATCGGGACTGCCGTGCACGTCGTGTATGCAGTCGACACATAGAACGCATCCCCGTCATTCGATGGGAATGCGCCGCAGGGTTGATTGAGCTGGTCCGAACCGCAATCATCCGGGAATCCCGAGCGCAACCAATTGTACGCACCGGCCGGGCAGGAAACCGCGCAGTTTACGTCGTCGCAGGGGTCGGCCGGGTTCGGATTCCCCGTCGTCGGGGTCTGAAGCTGAAGGGTCGCCGGGTTCCATCCCAGAATGGCGTAGACGTGCCAAATGGGGTGGCCGTTGAGGGGGCAGCCGGACGAAGGCGTGTTACATCCGTCCGCGACGGCGTACAACGAGAGCAGTACGGTATCGCCCACGTTGTACCTTGCCGGTCCGCTCTGCCGCCATTCCAAACCCACGCAGCGGTAGGGATCGTTGGCGTCCGGCACGTCCTCGACGCACACGCTGTTCACGCATTCCTCAACCGCCGTGCAATGGTCCCCGTCGTTGCAGGCCGTACCGTCGGCGAGAGGGGTGAACACACACGCCCCCGTGGTGGTGTCGCAGTCGCTGGTGCAGGGATTGCTGTCGTTGGGGCAGACGACCCCCGTCCCGCCGCAGACCCCCGCGGTGCACACGTCGCTCGTGGTGCAGGCGTTGGCGTCGTCGCACGGAGCGACGTTGTTCGTATGCGTGCACCCCCTGGGCGGGGCACACGCGTCGTCGGTGCATACGTTCGCGTCGTCGCAATTGGTCGGCGCTCCGCCTACGCACACGCCGGATGCACAAAGGTCGTTGGTCGTGCAGGGGTTGCCGTCACTGCACGACAGGTTGTTGTTGACGAAGACACAGCCGCGCGTCGGATTGCAGGAGTCGTTAGTGCAAATATTTCCGTCATTGCAATTGGGAGGTGCTCCACCGACACACGCGCCTCCGGAACACGCGTCGTTGGTCGTACAGGCGTTCTCGTCGTTGCAGGGACCGCTCACGTTGGCGTGTACACAACCACTGGCCGGGTTGCAGGAATCATCCGTGCAGGCGTTGTTGTCGTTGCACACCACCGCCGTGCCCCCGCACACCCCATTGGTGCACACGTCCCCGGTGGTGCAGGCGCTGCCGTCATCGCACACCGTCCCCGCCGCCGCAAAGCCGTCCGCGGGACAGGCTGCCCCCGTCCCCGTACAGGTCTCCGCCACGTCGCACACGTCGACGGCCGTACGGCACACCGTTCCCGCCGTCGCAAAGCCATCGGCGGGACAGGCTGCACCTGTTCCCGTACAGTTCTCCGCGACGTCGCAGCCCCCGGCGGCTGACGCCCGACACACAAACGTCGCGGGCTGAAACGCATCCGCAGGACAGGCCGCGCTCGTGCCCGTACAGTTCTCCGCCACGTCGCAGCCCCCGGCGGCTGACGCCCGACACACAAACGTCGCGGGCTGAAACG
>CAYQZH010000158.1:2192-10287 GCA_964421865.1 uncultured Phycisphaera sp.
ACGTCGCAGCCCCCGGCGGCTGACGCCCGACACACAAACGTCGCGGGCTGAAACGCATCCGCAGGACAGGCCGCGCTCGTGCCCGTACAGTTCTCCGCGACGTCACAGGCTCCGGCTGACGCCCGACACACAGTCGTCGCGGGCGCGAAGGCCCCCCCAATACACACGCCCGACTCACAGAAGTCCCCCGTCGTGCATACGCTGCCATCGTCACAGGCGGCGCCGTCGGGCAAACTCACACATGATGTCAGAGCGCGAACCGGTGCGGGTGCGAGCCACAACAACGCGACTACACCGACGAGCCAATTGAAGACACGACGTCTCGGGGACATCTGGTTGCTCCTTTCCGCAGGTCTCCCCGCCACATGCGCGATTCGGTATGGGTATGAATTAGAGGAGTTTACCACGCCGAAGTCAATAGAACAAGGCAACCTGCCGGCGAATACCCCCGCGGCGGAAACAAGTTCCGGACGGCCCTTTCAGCAGGCGTGCGTTGGCGTTATCAGCCCGATCTTGTCAGCATGGCTGTAACGACGTAGCTCATGAAGGGTCCACCGATGGCTCCAGGTCTCCCACGCTTCCCAAAAGACGGCATCACATTTCGCCTCGAGAATTGGACTTCATCGGAGTCCCGGCCCGCCGGGCGTTTCCCGCTCCGACACCATTCCGATAACCCGGTATTCTAACGAGTGCCCGTCGAATACGCCAGCAAAAAGTGCCGCTGTACGCGGAATTCTTGGCGAGTTCTGACCGCCTCGATCGCTCGCACCTCCGCCGCCGATCACCCCGCAAGTTATATGGCTGGAAGGAGCGCCTCCGCGCTCGGTCTGCGCGCAGCGCTCGACGGGGGTGATGAAGCGTTGGAAAAAAGCGCCCGTACCAAACGAACCCAGTTAAAAAACCTCAACTCCATGCGACACAAGTACTTACCGAGTTGTAAAGTGGATAACGAAGCCGAATCAAAGCCGGTCGCGCGACTGTTTCGGCGTTTTGCCGTTTCTCGCCTTCCCTTCGTGGCTCCGTGGCTTCGTGCCTCCGTGCCTTCCCCATTCACTCGACACTCGAGAATCGGCAGTCGCCTTGGGGTTTCCCAGAGAACGTCGCGGGCCTCGAAGATCGGTCCGTCGGTGCAGCAGAGGCGGTAGGACCAGCCGGCGGGGTCGTTGGGATCGCGGATGGGGACGACGCACGACTGGCACATCCCCGTGCCGCAGGCCATGTTACGCTCCACGCAGACGTAGCATTCGATCTGCCGCGCTATGCAATACTCGGCCACAAAGTGCATCATCGGCTCCGGGCCGCAGGTGTAGACGACCAACGCATCGGCGGCGACGGGGTTGGCCTGATGATGGTAGGCGGCCATCGCGGAGCCGACGTAGCCCCGAAACCCAAGCGAACCGTCGTCGGTGCTAAGAACCACGTCGGCGCCGCAGCGAGCAAACTCCTTCGCCGAGGATGTCGCCGTCTTGGCACTCGCGTCCGGTGGCGCGCCCGGTTCGAGCGTCAGGGCGAGCAGGTCGTGCGTCTGCGCTCCGCAGAATGCGACAATGCGTTTGTTAGTCTTGTGCAGCGCCTCGGCCAGCCAAAGCATCGGCGGGAGCCCGACGCCTCCCGCGACGAGCCAGGAAACGGACTTGCGATCCGAAATGGGAAAGCTGTTACCCAACGGCCCGAGCAAACTTACCGGATCGCCTTCGCGTAGCGTCTCCATCCAACCCGTGGCCGCTCCGACGACGCGGTAGATCACATCCACGTCCACGCTGTCGCGCGACCGCCCCAGGCCTGCGATGCTGAAAGCTCGGCGTAGCATGGGCCTACGAAACGCGCCGACCCAGTCCCTGCGCGACCGTTCGTCGGACCTACCGTGGTCCTCCGCGTTGTACGAGTCGGGGCAAAGGTGTACGAACTGTCCCGCGCTAGCCGGAGGCAGGCTCGCAACGCGCAGCGTGAGGCGGTAGTGCTCGCGACAAAGTCGGCGGTTGGCCACAGCGTGTGCGGTTTGGATCACGCTCTTGTCGCGTCGGGTTGTGGTTGTAATAGTGGAGTCGGCCATTGGAGCTTCCGTCGTAAAAAAACTTCCGGGATCGGAGCCTAGCTACGATCCCGGAAGTCCGCCACGGCTCAAGAAGCCGCATTCCCAACGGGCCGCGAGCGCCCCGCGTCCCACGGCCAAACGCTCTACAGACTCGTTCCCGTGAACGGCCTCGTTTCTATCCCAACGCAGCGTCGATGTCAACGACGTGGAATTCACTCGATGTCAGGGTCCATCGGATCGTAACCTACTTAAAACCAGAAGGTTACGAGCATATCATGAATAATGTACAAAGCTGTGCCGGTGGACTTGGCATCTTTGACTCGGCAAGACCATCTAGGTAGAGTAGCGGTTTCGTGCGCGCGTATCTAAGTCCATGCGTGGACGGAAGTTACGCCACGCGCCGCCCCGCAGACAGAGGGTTTAGGCAGGAGACACCGCGGTATGGACATGATCGTCGTGATGAAGGCCGGGGTGACCGACGACGAAGTCCAGCGCGTCGTCGAACGCGTCGCGGAGTTAGGGCTCATCCCGCACCCCTCGAAGGGGGAGTTCCGCACCATCGTCGGCGCGATCGGCAAGCGCACGCTCGAAGCGCAGCAGCAGCTTGAGCAGTTGCCGGGCGTCGACGAGGTCATGGCGATCAGCCAGCCGTACAAACTCGCCTCGCGCGAGTTCCACGAAGCCGACACCATTCTGGACATCAAAGGCATCCGCGTCGGCGGTCCCCATGTGAACATCATCGCCGGTCCGTGCGCGATCGAGAGCCGTGAAATCCTCTTCGGTGTCGGTCAGGCCGTGAAGGACGCCGGGGCTTCCATCCTCCGCGGCGGAGCGTACAAGCCGCGCACGTCCCCGTATTCGTTCAGCGGCATGGGGAAGGAAGGGTTGGAACTTCTCAAGGAGGCCGGTGAGGCCCTGGACATGCCCACCATCACCGAGGTCGTCGATCCGCGCGACGTGCCCATCGTCTACCAGTATGCCGACATTTTCCAAATCGGCGCCCGCAACATGCAGAACTTCAACCTGCTGTTGGAAGTGGGCAAAACGGACAAGCCCGTGTTCATCAAGCGCGGGCTCGCCGCCTCGATCACTGAACTGCTCATGTCCGCGGAGTACGTGCTGAGTCAGGGCAACCATCGGGTGATCCTCTGCGAGCGCGGCATTCGCACCTTCGCGGACGAGGTGCGTTTCACGCTGGATGTGTCCGCGATACCGGTGATTCAAGAGCGCTCCCATCTCCCGGTCTTTGTCGATCCATCCCATGCCGCGGGGAAGCGTGATTTGGTCCCCGCGCTGGCCCTGGCGGGCATTGCCGCGGGAGCGGCAGGCGCGATTGTCGAGGTACACAGTTGCCCGGATCGCGCCTTGTGCGACGGTCCGCAGGCCGTCCTGCCCCACAACTTCGCCAAGCTCATGGAGCAAATCCGCCAGATTGCGGAGATCGTCGGCCACCGCGTCACCCTCTGGGGCCGCGAAGACGCTCCGCCCCGTCGCGCCGCCGTCGGCGGCTGGGCGACATAGGTCGAAGTCCTCGCCAACCACCATCGTTCGCGGGCCGAGGACAGTCGCTACGAAGCGATCGCTGCATCAATGGGTGTGACCGTGGCGTCCTCCACGATTTTTGCTTGGCGCCGCTTCGAACCGTTGATGCTCCAACGGATTATAGGTCTCACCGCCGTCGGCTCCCTTTCGGGTTCGGCGAAGGAAAACTGGAGTCCCCCTTGACTTGCGGATCGAACTCAGCTAGGGTCACACTCACGGGTTTCGTTGCGCGCCCAGTGACGGTCGCATCTGTCGCGCGGGCGCTGGGGCCGGCCCGGGTTTTTGAGAAGAGATGTGGAGCG
This sequence comes from uncultured Phycisphaera sp., assembly GCA_964421865.1. Lineage (GTDB taxonomy): Bacteria > Planctomycetota > Phycisphaerae > UBA1845 > UBA1845 > SBAX01. The sequence continues at coordinate 6,072 of CAYQZH010000158.1, forward strand.
GCGCTATGCGAATGCGGATTGCAGGTTGGTCGATTTTACTCTCCTTTTTTTGGGGGGCCTGTGTTCAGCTTCCCTCGACGACAAGCCAGCCCGGGGATGATGGCGCGGGCGGGCCTGAAACAGGTGGAACGCGCCCAGCTACGCCCGCCCTGCTCGATGTCCCCGTCAGCGGCGATGGCACGGTTCTGCAGAGCGCCAACGGCTCGGCGGTTACACTGACCGCCGTACCCGCAGACGGCTGGGTGTTCGACGCCTGGTCCGGTACGACGGTCTCTGAAAACAATCCGATCACGGTCGAGCCCACGGATTCAACAGCGATCGTAGCGCATTTTCAGTTGGCGAGCGAGGGTGGGAGCGGTCCGCCGGGCGGACCGCCCGGAAGCTGCGATCCCGCCACGACGTGCTCCGGCCACGGAACCTGCAACCCGGATGGAAGCTGCGCATGCGGCGAGGGCTGGACGGGAACCGATTGCGCGACGGACATTGACGAGTGCGCAAACGGCACGGACGACTGCGACCTGAACGCGACGTGCACGAACACGCCGGGCGGCTTCACTTGCCGATGCAAAACAGGCTTCACCGGCAACGGCGCAACCTGCACGGATATCGACGAGTGCGCCAACGGAACGCACAACTGCAGTCCCAACGCGACGTGCACGAACACGGCGGAGCACTTTACCTGTCAGTGCAAATCGGGCTTCACCGGCAACGGCGTGACCTGCACGGACATCGACGAGTGCGCCAACGGGACGCACAACTGCGGTTCCAGCGCGACCTGCGCCAACACGGCGGGGCACTTTACCTGTCAGTGCAAGTCGGGCTTCACCCCTAACGACGTGACTTGCGCGGACATCGACGAGTGCGCCAAGGGAACGCACAACTGCAGCTCCGACGCGACCTGCACCAACACGGCGGGCGCCTTCACTTGCCAATGCAAAACAGGCTTCACCGGTAACGGCGTGACCTGCACGGACATCAACGAGTGCGCCAACGGAACAGCCGGCTGCGACCAGAACGCGACATGCACCAACGCGTCGGGAACGTTCGGTTGCGCGTGCAAGCCGGGGTATATCGGCGATGGGAAGCATTGCAGTCATCCGGACACGGATGGAGATGGCGTCACGGATGACAGAGACCGGTGTCCGGGTACGCCGACCGGGTCGTCCGTCAACCAGGATGGTTGTATTGCCCCCGGTTTGATTTCGCCGGCGCAAGGCGCCGTTCTGGACAACGGATGCATCTTCACGTCGAACAAACTCATCTGGGACTTCGAATGGACGGAGATTCCGGACGCGACACGCTACTATCTCCAGGTGAAGGATCCGGGGTCTGCTTGGGCTTCTTGGGCTTCTTTCGACCTGGAGGATATTGTCACGCCCAAATATCACGTTGAAACGACCGACTGGGTTGACCAGCTCCAGACGCGCGGCACCTGGACCTGGCGGGTGCAGGCATTCGTGGGCCAACAGTGGACGGGCTGGTCGGTGGTCCGCACGTTTACGGTCGAGCAGGTCGGGAGCGACTGCCCAATCAACAACGACTGGGATGGGGACGGCATCGCGGATGGCGTCGATAATTGCCTGTCTTATCGCAACCAGCGTCAGACGGATACCGACGGGGACGGTGCGGGCGATGGTTGTGACAATTGTCCGGGTACCAACCCCAGCCAGGTTGATTCGGATGGTGATGGCCTCGGCGACGCGTGCGACAATTGCAAGACGGATTGGAACGACCTTCAGGAGGATGATGACGAGGACGGCGTCGGCAACCCATGCGACAACTGCCCGGATATCGCGAATCCCAACCAGGCGGACCCGGACGAGGACGACATCGGCGACGCGTGCGACAATTGCAAGACGATTACGAACTCCAATCAGTCGGATGGTGACGATGACGGCGTCGGCGACGCGTGCGACAATTGCCCGGAGGACCGAAACACCAACCAGGCGGACGTGGACGACGACGGCGTCGGCGACGTGTGCGACAATTGCAAGACGATTAAGAACAGCCATCAGGCGGATGGTGACCGGGACGGCGTCGGCGACCTATGCGACAACTGCCCCGGCGTTGCGAACGGGCTGGCACAGGCAGGAGCCCCAGGTGTCGGCAACCAGGCGGACGTGGACAAGGACGGCGTCGGCGACCCATGCGACAACTGCCGGGTGATCGCGAACCCCAACCAGGCGGACTCGGACATCGACGATGTCGGCAACGCATGCGACCTCTGCACGGTGAACGGCGATTGCGACGACGGCATTCAATGCACGACTGATACCTGCAACACGGGAGCGTGCGTCCACGCGACCAGATGCACTGCGCCGCAGACCTGCAACGCGATTAGCGGCCAATGTGCCACCCCGTGAGCCCGTAGGACGGGGTGGGCCTCGCGTTAAAAGGTGGGTTTGGAGAACCGACCCTACTTGTTTTGGTGTTGTGACCGTAGCTTCGGGTCGTTTCGGTTTAGGTCACGGAGGCGACGGTCCGCAGGCCGTCCTGCCCCACAACTTCGCCAAACTCATGGAGCAAATCCGCCAGATCGCCGAGATCGTCGGCCACCGCGTCACCCTCTGGGGCCGCGAAGACGCTCCATCCCGTCGCGCCGCGGTCGCTCGGCCTCGGCCTGAGCCTCTTTCAACGCGGCGATCACTTCGCATGCGTAGTCGCTGAAGGTCAACCGCAGGCATCCCGCCGGGCGTTCTTCGTTGGTCACCCGCCCCCACCCGTAGAACCATCTCCGCAGGCCGGCATCGTTCCGATTGTCTCCCGCTTTTGGGGTTCGGGTTTGGGCGGAGTTGCGGTTACCATGCTCGCCCATGCCTCAAGGGGCGGGTACTCCGGAGAGCGTCGTCGTCGAGCGGCAGCCGCAGATCGACGAATTCTGCGCGCGGGCGCGGGCCGAGGGACGCTTCGCCTTCGACACCGAGTTTGTCATGGAGGACCGCTACGAGCCGGAAGTGTGTCTGGTCCAGCTTGCGGCTGAAGACTCGGTCCTCTTGATCGACCCGTTTCTCAAGCTCGACCTACAGCCCGTCTGGGAACTGGTATGCGACCCGCAAGTCGAGACGGTCGTCCACGCCGGCCAAGAGGACCTCGCCATGGCCGTCCGCCGAACCGGGACGGTCGCTCGTCGGGTGTTCGATGTCCAGGTGGCGGCAGGGTTGGTCGGATACGAGTACCCCTTGAGTCTGCAGAAGTTGATCCAGTCGACGATGCACGTCCGCCTGCACAAGTCCAAGACGCTCACCGATTGGCGGAAACGCCCGCTCAACGCGGCCCAACTGCGCTATGCGGCCGAGGACGTGAGCTATCTGCTCGCGGTGCGCAGGAAGCTCTACGAGCGATTGGTCCGCGCGGACCGAGTCGCTTGGGCCGAGGAGGAGTTCCAATGCTTCGAGGACATGTCGCTCTATGCCCGCGTCGAGGAGGACAAGCTGCGGCGGGTGAAGGGGGTCAGCATTCTCAAGGGTCGGCACCTCGCCGTGGCGCGGTGTCTACTGCTCTGGCGCGACGAGCTCGCCCAGACGCTAAACCGTCCGGCGCGGGTCGTTCTGAAGGACCATCTTCTCGTCGAGATCGCCCGGCACGGGTTGTCCTCGTTCGCCGAGCTGCGTGAACTACGCGGGCTGAACATGAGCGACAAGAACGTCCAAGCCCTGGGAATGATCGTAGGGAAGGCGATGGAGACTCCCGCGGAAGACTGGCCGGCGGCCAAGCCGTTCGAGGTGGAAGCGCCGCGCGAGGCCGTTCTGGTCGCACTAGCGACCGCCGTGGTCCGCGGCTACTGCTTGGACTACGACTTGGCCTACAGTTTGGTGGCGACGAAGAAGTCGTTGCGCGATCTCATCCGCCACCGCACCGTCGGCCAACCGACCGACCCGGCGGAGGTGGAGTTGCTTTGCGGTTGGCGAGGCCCGACCGTCGGCTTCATGCTCGATGAGGTCTTGGCCGGGCGACGGACCATCCACGTCGAGCCCAGCGACGGCGAATGGGTCGTCCGAGTCGGCCCGAGGCAACCGTCGTGACTGCGCGGGATGGCCGCGCCCGTCATAGAGTGATCTCAAAATCCCTCTCCCTCACTGCTTCCTGGAAGGGCGAGGGAGTTCTCAGCACGGACTGGCGTCGCCGCCCTGCCATGCTCGTCCTTTCGGTGACTACTTCGTCGTCCCTGAAAAAGTCGCCGTCAGCCGCCGAGGCAGAGCAGCCTCGGCGGTCGGAG
>CAYQZH010000159.1:0-10254 GCA_964421865.1 uncultured Phycisphaera sp.
AACGGGCGGACGTGGTCGCCAAGCAGATCGCCGACGTCCAGGTGGTGAGCCCCACGCGGATGCTCATCACCGGCGGGGCCTTCGGCAGCACGACCGTGGTGCTCAGCGGCACGGACGGTAAAGAGTACGTGTTCGAGGTGACCGTGGAGCTAGACCTGGAGAAGCTCAACGAGGCCCTGAAGGGCATCGATCCGCTCTCCAGCGCCAAAGCGACGTCGGTCCTGGGCAACATCGTGCTGGTCGGCACCGTGAGCAGCGCGCAGCGGGCCCAGCGCATCGAAGAGCTGGCGGCGTTGTTCATCCCCGCGACGACCGGAGGCAAGCCCACGACCAAGGTCCAGAACCACCTCGAAGTCGCCGGGGAGCAGCAGGTGATGCTCAAATGCGTGGTCGCCGAGGTTAGCCGGGCGGCGTCCCGCGAATTGGGCGTCAACGGGTTCCTCGCGGGCGAGAACTTCAAGGATGGATTCCTCGTCAATTCGCTGGGCGGCATTAACCCGATCGACATCGGCGCCGGCGCCGGATTGGTGACCGAAAACCTACCGTTTGTCACACCCGGGATCCCGTTGGTGGGCACCTCGACGCTTTCGTTGGGTTTCCCGCGGGCGCAGATGCAGTTGTTCATCCAGGCCATGGCGAATAATTCCCTGTTGAGCATTCTCGCGGAGCCGAACCTGGTGGCGATCAGCGGCGAGACGGCAACGTTTCTCGCGGGCGGTGAATTCCCGGTCCCCATTCCCACGGGGGCAAACCAGCCGCCCGCAGTCGACTACAAAGAGTTCGGCGTACGCATGAACTTTACGCCGGTGGTTCAAGGACAACAGCGCATCCGACTGCGCGTCGCTCCGGAAGTGTCCGAACTGGACTTTGCGAGCGGCACAACGTTGGATGGGGAGCGCATTCCGACCTTTGTGACTCGGTCCACGGAGACGACCGTGGAGCTGGGCAACGGGCAGACCATCGCCATTGCCGGCTTGCTCAACGAACAAGTAAGCGGGGTTGCGTCGCGAATCCCGGGCCTCGGCGACATGCCGGTCCTCGGGCCCCTGTTCCGCTCGGTCAATTTCCGTCGTCAGTTGACGGAACTGGTCATCTTGGTGACGCCGGAGATCGTCGCCCCGTTGGATGCGCATCAGACGGTGAAGCTGCCGCAGGAGGGTCGAAACGATCCGACGGATTATGAGTTGTATGCCATGGGGTTGCTGGAAGGCTCGGGGAAGTGTCCGTGCGAGGGGGCCAACTGTCCGTCGAAGTGCAAGGGGCATAAAGGCCCGGGGATCGAGTCAGCGCCGGACGAACTTTCGGTCCACGGCCCGTGGGGACATGCGGCCGGACGTGACGTGCGCTGAACCCTCCCCGCGCGCCGGGATTCGAACTTATGGGACGGCTTTGCGTCCCGCTCCCGGCGCGCCGAGACCACATCCTGCCCACGGTTAGCATCCCGCGTTATACGGACGCTGCGATCCCGGCGCGCCGGGACTCGCAAAGTGTCGCTCCCGCAAGCCGATAGATAGAGCAGGTAGCCATCCTCCGGCCGAGGGACGGTGACGCCCAGGCGGGGGACCCACGCGCGCGGTCGCGAAAGGCCGAGGGGCGTCAGAGCACCGGGCGCGAGCCCGGTGAGAAGGGGTCCGTGGGCTATTGCGCCCACGGCTCTGACGGGCGAGACCGCGGCACGTCCAGGGGCCGCGGCGGGAGTCCCGGCGCGCCGGGAGAGTCGATGGGGCAAGACCTCAAGTTCATCGTGCTGAACGAGAACGAAGAGTTCGCGCTGCAACTCCGCGCCATGCTCCTGAAGTTCGAGGGGGTGAAGATCCTCGCGGAGGTGGACGAGCCGGCGCTGCTCGCCCAGGCCGTCGGTCAATTCCCCGTCGATATTCTGCTGGTCAACCTCGACCCGAACCCGGAGGCCGTCCTGCCGATCATCGGCGACGTGGCGGGCGCCAACCGCAATCTCACCATTTTCGCGGCTTCGGAGTGCACCGACGGACCCCTGATTCTGAAGGTCATGCGCCTGGGCGTGAAGGAGTTTCTCCCCAAACCGATCGACGGAGAGTCTCTCGGCGAGGCGATCAACCGGATGGCCAGTCACCGTGTGGCGTCGGTGACGCAGGGCCGGCTCATCACCGTCGTCGGGACGGCCGGGGGAGTCGGGGCCACGATGCTCGCGGCCAATCTCGGCGTGGAGCTGGCCGCTCTCGCGTCCGGCCACGTGACCGTCGTCGACCTCGACTATCGCTTCGGGCAGGTCGCCACCTTCTTGGATGTCGATCCGATCTACACCCTGGCGGACCTGTGCGGTTCCCCGGAACACTTGGAACCGTCGGTGGTCGGACGAGCGCTCTCCAAGCACGCCACCGGCGTCCAGGTGTTAAGTCGTCCGACGAATCTCGCGGAGGCGGACAACATCACCGCGGCGGCGTGCATGGGCGTGTTTTCCACGCTCCTGCCCATGAGCGAATACATCGTCGCCGACGGACCGTTGCGCTCCGATATCGGGGCGAAGTCGATCCTGGCGCTATCGGACGTGAACCTCCTGGTCGTGCAACTGTTGGTGCCGTGCGTGCGGAACGCGCAACGGGTACTGGAGAACATGCGGGCCAACGGCTACAACCTGGATCGGACCAAGTTAGTCTGCAACCGCGTCGGACGCGAGGCGGGACACTTATCCATCGCCAACGTCACGGAGACGTTGGGGCTGGAGTTGTTCGCCTCCATACCGGACGATTGGCCGGCGGTCAGCGGGGCGATCAACCTCGGTGAGCCGCTGCTGACGCACGGTCCGAAAACGAAGGTCCGTCGCGCCATCCAGGAAATTGCCGAGCGGCTGCATAGGGGCGACTCCCCGACCGATGATAAGGATGCGCGCAACAAGAAGGGCTTTGTCGGTCGCATGTTCGCCCAGACCTGACCCCCCTCGTGCGGGCGGTCGCGCGTTGCGGACCGGCGAGTCGTCTCACGGCGCCGAGTTGGGGTCCTCGCTACGGAATCTAGCCCTGGGGGAGTGTGCGGATGTTCGGTAAGCGATCAGCGGGTAACGTAGCGGCGCCGCCCGCGCCGGCGCCCAGCGCGCCCAAGCCGATCTCTCCCGGCGCGCCGGGAAAGCCCAAGGTCTCCAAGGATAAGGTTGAGCAATTCAACACCCTGAAGATGCACTTGCATCGCAAGCTCATCGACCAGCTCGATCTCACCCGCATGGTCGGCGACGACGAGACGCTCCGCCAACAGGTCAAGGAGGTCGTTTCGCAACTCGCCGACCAGGAGAACACGCTGCTGAACTTCAACGAGCGGCAGCGGCTCATCAGCGAGGTCCTGGATGAGACTTTCGGTCTGGGGCCGTTGGAAGTTATTCTCGCGGACTCGACCATCAGCGACATCCTGGTGAACGGGCCCAAGCAGGTCTACGTCGAGCGACACGGCAAGCTCGAGTTGACCGAGGTCGAGTTCCGCGACAACGCCCATCTGATGCACGTGATCGACAAGATCGTCAGCGCCGTCGGTCGGCGATGCGACGAGACCTGCCCGTTGGTGGACGCGCGTCTCGCGGATGGGAGCCGGGTCAACGCCGTGATCCCGCCGCTGGCGATCGACGGGGCGAGCATGTCCATCCGCCGCTTCGGCGCCGACCCCCTGACCTGGGACGACTACATCAACTTCAAGTCGGTGACGCCGGAGATGCGTGATTTTCTGTCGGCCTGCGTCAAGTCCCATCTCAACATTCTCGTGGTCGGCGGAACGGGATCGGGCAAGACGACCCTGCTCAACAACTTGTCCACGTTCATCCCGGATACCGACCGGATCGTGACCATCGAGGACGCGGCGGAGTTGCAGTTGCGACAGCCCCACGTCGTCCGCCTGGAGACCCGCCCGCCCAACCTCGAAGGCAAGGGCCGCATCTCCATCCGTGACCTGCTCATCAACGCCCTGCGGATGCGACCGGACCGCATCGTGGTCGGCGAGTGCCGGGGGCCCGAAACCCTCGACATGCTCCAGGCCATGAACACCGGGCACGACGGCTCCCTGACCACCGTCCACGCCAACTCCGCCCGCGACGCCGTGGCCCGCGTCGAAACCATGGTGATGATGGCGGGGTTCGAGCTCCCGGTTCGCGCCATCCGTCAACAGTTCGCCTCCGCCATCCACGTGCTGGTCCAGGCCCAACGGATGACCGGCGGGTCCCGAAAGCTCGTCAGCGTCACGGAAGTGACGGGCATGGAAGGCGATATCATTACGATGCAGGACATTTTTGCCTTCGAGCAAATCGGAGTGACCGCCACCGGCCGAGCGCAGGGACACTTCATCGCCACGGGGATTCGTCCTTCGTTTTTGGAACGGCTGAAGACTTCCGGCTGCGACGTGGATCCAGGCCTTTTTCAGCGGCAAGTGCTCATGACCGACGAGGGGGACACGGCGTGACCAAAGCGGGAGCGACGCGACGCCGCCATCGGGGGATTCCTTCATGCTCGAACTGACCACGCCCAGGCTGCTAGGCGAGTCCGAAATCTGGGTGTACGTTTTGCCCGCACTCGGCTCGATGCTGCTGTTCTACGGCATCTACCAGGTGCTCGCGGAAAGTAAATCCTCCGAATCGCGGAAGATGCAGGAGCGGCTTCGGGGCGACCGCGTCAAGCGGGATAAGGCCACTGCCACGATCATGCGGCGAGGCGCCATCGGACAGGCGGGATCCTTCGCCGACATGCTCGTGGGGAAGTTCAAGTTCGTCCCCAAGCTGCAAACGCTGCTCGATCAAGCGGACGTGGACTGGTCGGCGTCGCAGACGTTGCTCAATTTGTGCGGGGTGGCCGTTCTGACGGTGCTGGTGCTGTGGGCGGTGCAGGTCAAGTTCGTCGCCGCCCTGGGATGCGGCGGGGCCGTCATGGTCCTGCCCCTGGTGGCGTTCAACTTCCGCCGCAAACGGCGGATGACCAAGCTGATGAACCAACTGCCCGATGTGTTCGAGATGATGAGTCAGGCCTTGCGGGCCGGACACTCCCTCGCCGGGGCGATCCAACTGGTCTACGAGCAGATGCCCCCCCCGATCGCCACCGAGTTCGCCCAAGTCTACCACGAGCAGAACCTGGGGGTCAAGGTCGAGGAGGCGCTGCAGTCGATGGCCGACCGCGTCGACTCGCTCGATGTACGGTTCTTTGTGACCGCGGTGATGATCCAACGGCAGACGGGCGGCGATCTGGCCGAGGTCCTGGACAACATCAGCGGCGTCATCCGCGAACGCATCGAGCTGGCCGGGCTGGTCCGCGGGCTCACCGCGGAGGGCCGACTGTCGGGATGGGTCCTGTTCGCCCTGCCCGCACTTGTTTTCGTGGCGTCCATGTACCTGAATCCGAACTACGCCCGGGTGCTGCTGGAGGATCCGCGAGGGCAGATCATGCTGATGATCGCCGCGGGGATGCAGCTCATGGGCATCGCCATGATTCGATGGATCGTGAACATCAAGGTGTGAGAGGCCTCTCCCGGCGCGCCGGGGGCGCGCCGGGACGATCCGCGGAGTCGAGCCGATGAACGTCTACTACTACGCACTGGCGGGCATGGTGGTGCTCAGCATCATGCTGATCATTTACGCCTTTTGGCCGAAGCCGACGGAAGACGATGAGGCCATCAGGCGGCGTATGACCGGGCGACGGGCGCAGAGCGCGGTCCAGGAAATGCGCCGTCAGGCCAAGGAGTCCGTCGCCAAGCGGGTCCTCGACACGCTCACCCCGATGGCCATCCGCCCGTCGATGAAGAACGACGCGGCGCAGATGTCCAAGCTGCGGATGAAGCTGGCGATGGCGGGTCTGCGCTCCGAGACCGCCCCCACTACCTTCCTGGCGAGCAAGACGATGATGGCCGTGCTGGTGGGGATAGCCGCCGCGGCGTACGTGTGGGCGAAGGGGACGCACGTGGAGAACGCCATCGGCATTACCATGATCGCCGCCGGACTGGGCTTCCTGGCCCCGAACCTGTGGCTCAGCTCGGCGATCGCCAAGCGTGGGGAGAAGATTCGCAACGGACTGCCGGACACGCTGGATATGATGGTGATCTCCGTGGAATCAGGGTTGGGTCTGGATGCGGCTTTTCAACGGGTCGGCGACGAGATGAGAAAAGTTCACCCCGTGCTGGCCGAGGAACTGCAGCTCGTTACGCTCGAAAGCCAAATGGGCATTCCTCGCGCGGAGGCGTTGGGTAACCTCAGCACCCGGACCGGCCTGGACGAGGTCCGCTCCCTGGTGGCGATGATCAACCAGACCGAGCGGTTCGGCACCAGCATTGCCAAGGCCCTGCGCAATCAGTCGGACGCGTTGCGGATCAAGCGCCGCCAGGCGGCCGAGGAACGCGCGCAGAAGACAACGGTCAAGCTGATGGCCCCGCTCATTCTGTTCATCTTCCCGGCCATTCTGGTGGTGCTGGCGGGACCGGCGGCCCTCAAGATGATCGAGGCCCTCAGCAAGACTCCGGGGCTTCTGTAAGCGACTTTTTTGGCAAGCCCCGCAGTTGAAGGCGTCCCGCCCAAGGCCGTATCCCTTCCGTGGGTGCGGCGTTATCGGACAGCCCTTCGATAAAGCCGTGGGGCCGCGGCTTCCAAAAGACCCTTTCCAACTGTGCCGATAACTCAGGCGGCGCGCGGCCGCGCTGACTCGGAGACTGCTGAACCGTCGGTTTTGAGGGAATCGCCCATGAAGGTTCGACTACGTACGACCGCTGGTGTGCTCGCTGTGGTTTCGGCTGCGACCCTCGTCGCGGTGGGAACTTGGTTGGGGTGTCGCGGGAATTACGGCGCGGGCCCCGGCGTCGCTGCGGGCGGCGCAAGCGACTTCCTGGCCACCGGGCGGACGTTGAGCTTCTTTTCCGCCATTCAGGTCGACCCGCGCAGCGAAGATTCCGCGGGTCCGCAGTTCGTGGTCGCGGAGGACCTCGACAGGGACGGCTTGCTCGACCTGGTGTCGGCGTGGAACCAGTCGCAGCCGGTGCAGATTCACCTTCAGCGCCGGACGGCTTCGGGCGCGATCCAGTTTGAAACGACCACGCTGGGCGGGAATATCCCGATTGTGTCGGTCGCGGGATTGGCGGTGACCGACTTCGACGGCGACGGCGCCCCGGACATTGCGGTGCTCCTCAAACAGACGCTGGAGGAGGGTGCGGCGTGTTTGGACAGCGAGGTTCCGCAGGAGGGGGATGCGAGCGGATTGGTGTTGATCTACTTGGCCCCGGCGGACGCTTTGTTGGTGAATGAACCTCTGGCATGGACGGAGACGCCGGTGGAGGCCTCGCGCTTGGCGGGTAACGGTGCGGACGCTGCGACGCCCGAGGTAGGGGGCTTCACGAGCATGGCCGTCGGCGACATCGACCTCGACGGCGATATGGATATCGTCGTCGCGTGGAACTCCTCCTGTGGTGAGGGTGGGACCACGGACGTGGTGCTCTTCAGCAATCAAGGCGGAACCGCGGTCCGCGACGGGACGTGGGTGGCCACGCCGATCCCGAATGCCGTCCCGGTGGGGACGGCGGTCAAGGATGTGGCCCTGGGCGATATCGATTCCGATGGGGACCTCGACATCGTCGCGACTTTCCCCGACGCGGGGAGCATGAACATCCGTTGGTTCAGGAATCCGACGACCGATCTGGAGGATGATTTTCACATCTCCGACGGAACATGGCAGGTGGGGACGGTGGGCCAAATCGCCACCCAAGCGGATGTCATCAAAGTCCGGGACGTAGACGGCGACGGTTTGCTCGACGTGGTCGTGCGTTCCACGACGGGCAAGTTAATCCAGTGGCTCAAGGGGCCGGGGATGCAGGCCACGACGGCGCCGCTTCCGCAGCTTCCCTGGCGGGTCTATACGCTGGCCGAGTTCACCGAACGAACGCCACAGGCGATGGCCATCGGCGACATTAACCTCGACGGACAGGTCGAGGTCGTCGCCTCCGCGGGCGGCGGGCTGCTGTGGATGGATTCAAAGGCCGGGCCGAGCGTCTACGATCAGTGGATCGAAAGCCTGATCGTCGACGATGAACCCCCGGGCCAACCCGGCGATGCACCGCCCACGACCGACCCGAACGTGGCGCCGCAAGAGGTCGCCGGAACGACGTTCATCAACTCGATCCTGGTGGTCGATCTCGACGGCGACGGGGCCAACGACATCGTGGCCACGTTTGATCGATCGGGACTGAGCGGCCTGAGCAACGACGCCCTGGTTTGGTTCCGCAACACGCGGTGATCGTCGATTTGCGATTTTCGATTGTCGATTGGACCTGATACGTTCGGCTGACCTTCCATTCGACAATCGACAATCGCAAATCGACAATGGCGACGACGCGAACTCACCCGGCAGTGCATCCGCGCACGGCAGCGAGAAAACCTTCCATTTTCGCATGATCTTTCCTCCCCGGCACCGCCTCCACTCCCGAACTTACATCGACTCCCGCGGGGGCGACGAGGCGGACGGCCTCGGCGACGTTGTCGGGGGTTAGGCCGCCAGCGAGGATGACGGGCGGCCAATGGGCATATCGTCCCCGCGCACGGGCACGCGCCATCGCTTCCCAATTCGCCCGTCGACCGGTGCCACCGTGTTGTCCCTCCACCGCGGCGTCGAAGAGAACGTAGTCCGGTCGCGCGTCGGTGCAGGCGGCGAGAAACTTGTCGAGACCCGCGAAGGATGGCTCATCGACGACCGGGTGGAGGAAAATGGTTTCCAACCCTCGTCCCTGAAGGGCTGCGATCGCCTGGGGCGTGACCTGCCCGTAGGGTTGCAGTCGTCGTACGCCGTGGTCGGCCAGGATGTTTAGTGTGGGATCGTGAGCGCCCTGCAACGTCGTGAGGGCCACGGCGCGCGACGCGTCGGGTAACGCCGCCAAGATCGTTAGAGCCGTCGAGAGTTCGACCCGCCGCGGGCCGGAGACGAGGTTCAGCCCGATCCAGTCGGCGCCGGCGTCAAGGGCGCAGCGGGCGTCCTCGAGTGTGGCGATCCCACAAATCTTGACGATCATTGGCACGTTCCGCTGCGCTCCCGGCGCGCCGGGACGCTTGGCCGTGTTACACGCCGGACCGTCGTCCTCGTCGCGGGCGCAGCCCACCATAAACTTCCCCGCCGATCCTGTCGAATGGGCGACGTCCGCATCACCGTGGCGTCGGACCCGTGGCGTGGTACGCTAGGTGCATGGACGACCGTCTCGCGCCGGGTTACCGCGCTACGACGATCAGCGTCGGACTGAACGGCGCACTGGCCGTCGTGAAGCTCGTCTGCGGGATCGCGGGAAATTCGTACGCTCTCATCGCCGACGCCCTCGAATCGTTGGGCGACATCTTTAGCTCCGCGATCGTGTGGAGCGGGTTGGTGATCGCCTCCCGCCCCGCGGACGCCAATCATCCCTACGGTCACGGCAAGGCCGAGCCGTTGGCGGCGCTGCTCGTCGCCCTCATGCTCGTGGCCGCCGCCGCCACGATCGTGACCCAAGCGATCCATGAAATCCGCACGCCGCATCACGCCCCCGCGGCGTACACGCTGTTCGTTCTGCTCGGCGTCGTGGTGGTGAAGGAGGCGATGTACCGCTACGAAGCGCGCGCCGCTCGGAAGAGCGGCAGCACGGCGGTCATGGTGGACGCCTGGCATCATCGCAGCGACGCGATCAGTTCCGCCGCGGCGGCGATCGGCATCACCATCGCCTTGGTCGGCGGGCCGGGTTACGAACCGGCCGACGATTGGGCGGCGATGGCGGCCTGCATGGTCATCGGGGTCAACGCGGTTCACTTCGTACGGACCGCGGTCGGCGAACTCATGGATACCCGTCCCGAAGCGGCCTTCGTCGAGTCGATCCGAGCGGCCGCCCTGAAGGTGGAGGGCGCCCGCTACGTCGAAAAGGTGCTGGTGCGAAAGATGGGGCCGCAACTGTACGTCGATCTGCACTTGGAGGTGGATCCCGAACTGCCCGTGCGCGAGGCCCACCATATCGGTCATCTGGTGAAGGACAGCATCATGGCCGGCCGTCGCGAAGTCGCGGACGTGCTCGTGCACATAGAGCCGGGCATCGACCGATCCGGCCACGCCGAATGACGGTTGGTGTGCCACGGCTGTGTCAGTTTACTGCTACCCACAGGTAGAGCGCCTTTCGGGATGCCAGCGAGGCTCGTCCCGGAGGGACGATTGACAATAGCCCAGCGTTTCAACGCTGGGAACGCGGATGCCCAAGCAACGAAGTCCCGGAGGGACGGCTGAGTGCCGTTCAGTCGTCCCTCCGGGACTCGGACCGTTCTTCGAC
>CAYQZH010000160.1:0-10249 GCA_964421865.1 uncultured Phycisphaera sp.
GGGCGATATTCGGATGGTCCATCATGGCCAGCGCCTGCCGCTCGACCTCGAAGCGGGCGATCACCTGCTTGGTGTCCATCCCCAGCTTGATGATCTTGAGGGCCACGCGGCGTTTGACCGGCTCGCGCTGCTCGGCGGCCCAAACGGTGCCGAAGCCGCCCTCGCCGATTTGTTCGAGAAGTTTGTACCGTCCCACCATCGTGCCGATGTGCTCGGTGGTGGATGGTTTCACCGTGATGGTGGCATCGTTTCCGCGGGGATCATGATTTTCGGATAGGCTCACGAGCGTTCTCCTGCGACAGTCAACTTGAAAGGAGGGCCGATCCCGGCAACCCCTGGTACAGGCAGGGAGAGATAGTTGACGGACACCGAACAGTGTACAGCCGCGAAGACAGGGCGACAATATCGGGCTGAGGCGGACCCTCACCCCTACCCATCTCCCTGGAAGGAAGAGGGGTTTCGGCGGAACCTAACCGTTAGGCTTGGTGGGTGTCTAACCCTTTGGAATCGAGCGACTTGGACACCGACGTGGAAGTGACAAAGTCGTCCGAGGTAGACCTGGTACGCCGGGCGCAACAGGGCGACTCGGCGGCGTTCGGAAGCCTGGTTCGGAGCCATCAACGGCGAGCGGTTTCGCTGGCGTACCGACTTCTGGGGAACGTGGCGGACGCGGCCGACGTTAGTCAGGATGCGTTCGTCCGAGCCTATCGCAACCTCGGTCAACTCGAGGATCCGACGCGATTCGGCGGGTGGCTGATGCGGGTGGTCGGCAACCTCGCGCTCAACTACCGCCGGTCACGGGCGTCGCGGGCAGCGACTTCGCTCGACGACGCCCTGGAAGTCGGGGCCGAGGTTCGGCGGCCGACGACGCGTCAACGACTGACGCATGAGGGGGATGACGAGGGAGGTCCGCTGCCCGAGGAACTGCACGACGCCGTCAGTCGAGCGCTCGAGCGGTTGCCGGACAAGCAGCGGCTGGCGTTGATTCTGTTCAGCGTGGAGGGTCTGCCGCAGAAAGAGGTGGCGGAGATCCTCGAATGCAGCGTGGAGCTGGTGAAATGGAACGTCTTTCAGGCCCGCAACAAGCTGAAGGAGATGCTGGCGGAGCACTTGTGAGGGTTGTCGCCGCGATCACGCGGAGCGTCCGTATGGTGTTGCAGCTCGCGTGTGGGACAGGCTTTCCAGCCTGTCTCCTGACCGACTGGAAAGTCGGTCCCACATCGACGGGCGGTTTCTGCGAGTTCACGGGCGTGCATTTCCATGGGCCGAATCAGTAAGAAGTTGTGGACGGTGGGTACCCGACGATGACTCGTGACGCATACAACCCGGACGATCCGGCGTTCTCGATCAGCCGTGCGCTCGATGACGATCTTCCCGAAGCCGAGCGCCGCCGCCTCGATGATGCGCTGGCCCAGTCGGAGTCGTTGCGATCAGAGGCCTCGAAGTTCGAGACCGTTGATCGGCTCGTTCAACGATGGGGGCGGCGCTCCGTGGAGCTGGATTGGCGATCTCACGCTGCCTTAACGCAGGCCAGCGCCGCGGAAGGCAAGGGCGAGACGGGTTCGCGGAAGATCGACGATCTGCTGCGGCGATGGAGGGGCCGAAGCGACGAGGTCGAGGAGGTTGATCTCACCGTAGGCGTCCGGACGAAGATCCGCGACGAGCGGCGACGTGCGACGCCGCAGCGTTACCTGCTGCGGATCGGCTTACCGTTGGCGGCCGCGGCGGCGATCATCCTCACGGTGACCACAACGATGTGGTTCGCGCCTCCGCCTCAGCCGATCTGTCGAGTGGCCATCGGACCTTCGTCGCGGACGACGACGAGGGTCGCACCCGAAACGGGATCGACCGACGTGGTCTCCTTCGCTCGACCGACGGAGGCGTTGGCGGCATCGCCGACGGCGCCGTCTATAGGTTTCGCGACGATCGGGGTGGAACCGATCGGGGCGGGGTCGGAGGAGAGCGCGCCGCTGTGAGGCCGCGAGCGTGGGGTCAGGGAATGACGGTCGGGCAGGTGGGTTTTACGGGAGTAAGGTCACTATGATGGCACTCATACACGTATGGACGATGCTCGTCGCAGCGGGGGCGACGCCGTTCCTCGACACTCGCGGGTTGATCGAACAGGCCTTGAGCGAGCCGACGAAGATCACGCTTGAAAACGTCAAGCTGAGCGACGCGATCGCAGTGGTGACGGAGCAGACGGGGGTGCGAGTCGTCATGTCGCCGGAGGTGATGCAGCTCGCCCCGCAAGGGCCGGACACGCTCATCCAAAAGGTGGACATCGCCCAAATGCCCCTCCGCGAAGGGTTGACGCGGTTGTTCGGTCCGCTCGGGATGATGTGGTCGGTGCGACAGGATTGCGTCGAGGTCGTCCCCAAGGAGGCGATCCTGTGTCTGGGACGGGTGCCGACCTGGCCGGAGTTGGAGATGCTGTCGGAACTGTCCGCCATGCAGCCCGGCTTGGACGCTGCGGCGCTCGCCAAGCTCCAGGGGCGAGTTCAGTTTCAATTGCCCGTTCCAGACGGCTGGCGGATGCTCAGCGACGCGATCCATAACGTCGGCGCGGGACCGGGCGACGAAGTGCTCAGCGTGGCGTGCCGCGGGCTGGGGTGGGGATGGTGCTTGTCCGGTCCGCGGATCGTGGTGTCGCCGTTGGAGGAGCAGGTCCGCCGTCGCTTGCAACAGCCGATCTCCTTGCGGATCAACAACCGGCCGCTGTTCGAGGTGATGAACGCGGTCGGGGCGCCGGTGAATATCGCGGTGCGCGCCGAACCGGGTGCGTTGACGTCGCTGCCGATGCAGATGCAACGGAGCTTCTCACTCAACGTCCAACAACTGCCCGTCGAACAAGTTCTTGACACGATTTCGGGCATCACCGGATTGGGGTACCTGGTCGGACCGGAGGGCGTCCTGTTCTACCGCCCCGCGGCGAAAGGGCCTGAGTCGAAGATCGTCGAGTCTTCGGGCTCGACTCCCGCTCCCGCCGCCGCCGACCCGTACGTGGCCAAGATGGTGATTCCCCTCGACGGCGGCAAGGCGGTCGAGTGGCTCATCCGCCGCTCGGAACTGCCCGAGGATCTTCGTCAGATGCGCGAGCGGGACATCGAAGCGGTGATTGCGACTCTCCGACAGCGAAGCGGCACGGCCTCGCGTCCGTAGTCAGGAAACGCCGAAATACTGAAACGCCGGAAGATTGGTCCCGACTCACGTTTCCGTGTTCCGATGGGTCATCGCTTCAACCCAAAGCATGTCACCCTTCAAGCACCGCGTTGGCGCGTCCGCGCCAGCGGTTGAACCTCTCCACACGGCCGCGATGGGTTGACCGGATGGCCTGCTTGTGTTCCAATCCGCGTTTTCGGCACCGCTAGCTCAGTTGGCAGAGCAGCTGACTCTTAATCAGCGGGTCGAAGGTTCGAGTCCTTCGCGGTGCAGTCTCGTCCGCCGTCGTTGCGACTCGCACATCGTCGCTAACTTTCGCAGACGCAGCCCCTTGCGCAGTGCCACGTAGCCGATGCCGCTTGTCACCCTTCTCGCACCCCGTTGCACTGCGAAGCTCTGAAAAACACTCTGACTGCTGGAGGTCCCGCCCAGCCATTTCGGGGGCGCGACAATAAACCTGACCCGGGCCTCGACACGCCGGGACTCGCGGTTGCGGGATCGGGCGATGTCCTTTAGAGTGTGATCGCGTTGCGTGTTCGATGCGGTGGGTCGACGCAGCGTCAACGGAGCGAAACACCGATGCACGAGCGTTTTTCCGATCGGGCCCGGCACGCCATGGCCCTCGCCAACCTGGAAGCGGGCAAGCTCGACCACAACTATCTCGCCCCCGGTCACGTGATGCTGGGCCTCATCGCCGAAGGCGAATGCGTCGCCACCGAAGCGTTGCGGCTGCTCGACGTTGATCTGGACAAGGTCCGCGACGAGGTCGCCGCCCGGATGGGGCGCGGTGAGGCCGGCGGCGTCCTCGGACGACGGGCCCAGACCGATGAGACCAAGGAGGTCATCGCCCTGGCGATCGCCGAGGCCCGCAAGTTCGGCCACCGCTACGTCGGCACCGAACACCTCGTCCTCGCTCTCCTGCAACTGGCCGACGGACTCCCCTCCAAGGTCCTCCGCCAGCAGGGCGTGCAGTTGGAATTGCTCCGCGAGAAGGTGCTGGCCATGTTGCGTTCCAGCGTCGATCCCGCCCACGACCTCGCCCATTCGCGCCACGGCGATTTCGAGTGGGTGCACCAACAGGAATTGGCCAAGGCCTTCCGTTCACCTACGTTCTGGCACACGATGATCCTCGCCGTCGATTCAGCCAACCGCCTCGGCGCGGGCGAGATCGAGCCGCAGCACCTGTTGCTCGCCCTGCTGCGTGACGAGACCACCGGTGTGGCCAAGCTCCTTCGGACCAAAGGCGTCACCGAGGATTGGGTCCGCGATCAACTCGCCGGAAACAACAACACCTATGTGTAGTGCGTCATAATTGATAGAGCATATCGGCCTGTCGCTCGTATGGATTCTTGAGGAGGATACGACCAGGCGAGTGGCCCCGACGGTAACTCTTTCGAACGAACAGCGTGAGCCGTTGGAGATGTTTTCCCGCGCTCGCCGTTTGCCGTTGCGGCTGGTACAGCGGGCCCGGGTCGTGATTCTGGCGGCCGCCGGGGTCCTGCAAACCGTTTAGTCATCAAATCTCGAACCGATCCCTGTTCCCCATTTGTAAAGCTTGCCGTTGCCCACATTTGCGTTCCACGTTCGCGGGCAAGAGGCTGGCGCCGAGGAGGATGAGTGGGAAGCTCGGCCATCCGCACCAGGCGCGAAGCCGGCCGACCGGTCCATCGCTCTGGCATCCGGGATGTCCGCCGAGGCGGCCGCACGGGGTTCGCCCATCCATGGAACGCGCGGGGTGGACGGTGGAGTCGAGAACCGCGAGCGAGCGCGGGGGTGGAGGCCGAGCGCGCAACGGAGAAGGGATTCCCGTGCTGATGGGTGCGAGATGGGAATCTCGCACCAGACACAACGGCGGAGCAGGGTGAGAACGATCGACCCGGTCAGAACTCTTCAATAATTCCGCGTAAAGCAGCACTTTTCCCTTGCGTAGTCGATCGTCACTTGTTAGAATGCCGCGTTATCGGAGGCGCGCCGGAGAGAACGGTCGCGTCGATCGCTCGGACGCCGCATCTTGTTTTCCATCAGTTCGTCGGGTGCCGCGCCCGAACCCGTTATCTCGGAACCAGCCAAGGCGTAACGCCCGGGCAAGGAGGTACATCCCATGATTGCAGACCGACCCGCCGTACCATTCGGACCATGTTTTGGCTTCGCCTGCGTTGTCCTGGGGCTCGTTGGAACTAAACAGGCCGAAGCGGGTTTGGAGGACTTTTCGGTTGTGCAGGGAGCGCCGACGTCCATCGCTGTGCGGGATGGTTGGGTCTATTGGACCGAACCTCGCCTCGGTGAATTCTGCGTGCCGCCGGACTTTGCCGGCGTGAAACGGATCCGGGGGAACGATCGGGATGGACACTGCGCGGGCGGGGCCTGTCCCGTTTCCTTTCTGACCCTGAATGTTGTTGATTGCAGCTTCGTACCGGATAAGGCCAAGACCGATGGCGTTTACGTGTACTTGTCCACGGGGACTTCGATTGGGCGGCTGTGGGTCGGCCGCAACTATCGCACTCCCGAGCCGCTCGCCCCGACGTTTGGAACGGTCCGGGCCCTGGCGCTAGACGACGAGTACGTCTACTGGGCGGACAACGAGGGCATAAAACGTGTTTCCAAAACGCCGGGCGGTGGAACCGACACGATCGTGCCCGGGGTCTTGGTCAACGAGGACGCGCTGGCTGTGGAGCCACTCGTCCGCTTCGACCTCGACGTCGAGCCGTGGCTTTTCTGGGCGGAAGGGCAGGCTGTCGGCGCCGGCGTGCTCTATGTCCGCTCCAAGGCGGCTGCCGTGCGCCCTTCGTTTGTCATCGCCGACGGGCTGAGCTATCCACGGTATCTCGCCATCGACGACGGGTTTGTGTACTGGGCCGAAACGAACGCCAAGGTTCAGCGTGTCGGCAAGACCGGTGGGGTCGTCCTCGAGATCTATGCCGGTGAGCAACCGCTTTTGATCTATCAACCGGGCGGCTTGGACGTGGATGAGACTAACGTATTCTGGTCGCACGACCGCCCTGCCGCGGCCGGTATCTGGGGGCGGATTCGTCGCGCACCCAAAAACGCGGCGACTCCGTCGCCGGACGACATCGTGGTGTCGGTGGAACGCCCGCACTCCGTGCGGTTGGATGGCGAGCACTGCTATTTTGCGGGGAAGGACGGCGATCATACGGGGATTCGCCGCGTTCGCAAGGACGCTGCGGCGTTCCACCCGAACTTGCGTTGGCGAGCAATGGAAATCACCCAGGGAATCCAAGACACCGGTGACCCGCCGGGAGTGAGGTTGGTTGAAGATAAGCGTACCCTCGTCCGCGCCTATCCGCGGGCTGATCTCTTCGATGTAGCCAACGTCACGACCGCCCTTCTCCACGGTAATCCGGGAGCCGCGCCTGGCGACGGGCTGGGCTCGCCGCTTCGACCCACGGCTACGCTCGGAGTCGATGTGCTCGCGGGCGGCGGGGTTGATCGACTGAACTTGCGGCGAAGTTTCAACTTCTGGCTTCCGGCCTCTTGGCGGTCGGGGCAGATCACGTTGGAGGCGGAAATCAACCCCGAAGGGACGCCGGAGGAATCTCGTACGGACGATAACCGATTGGCTCGCACGATCAGCTTCGAAACCGTCCTTCCGCCTTGCGTGATGGTCCTACCGGTGGACATGGCCGGACCGAACTACCGGGCCAGCAGTGAAGGATTCTGGGACATCATAGCCCGTTTGGAGACGCTCTTTCCGGTCCCGGACGTTCGAATCTATTCCATCGATGGCATTGTGCAGGAGCTGCAATGTTGCCGGATCTTTGAGGGCTTTTACTGGGGCCCTTATGAATCCAACGACGAAGACAACATTCTTGACTCGCTTCGGTCGCGCTATTTTTGGACGGATCTTCCCGACGCATGCCAGGACCTCGGGACGTCGATTCATCTGGTTGGGCTGGTGCATCCCGATGCCAATACCGGTGATTGGAGCGGGTACGCCGCGTATGGGGGATCCAATGTCGCCATTGTGAAAATGCAGCATGATCCGGCCGTCTCGAACAATGTACCATTCTACACGCCGCGTGGCGGCGCCATATTCGCCCAGGAAATTGCCCACAATTACAATGGAGATTCCGGCAGTCGCTGGAAACACGTCAACTGTGGAGGCCCTGATGGGATCAACGCGGCTTATCCCTATTGCACGTGTCAGATTGCCCCGGGTGGCGGGAATACTTGTGACGCCGATGATGGGGGGCAGTTTTGCGGCAACACGGCCACGCTTTTTGGCTACGACCGCCTGAGCGATACGGTCATTGCTCCCTGGGACGCCTCGGACTTTATGTCCTATTGTGGACCCAAGTGGGTCTCGGATTACAACTGGAACACAATCATGAATGTACTTTCCCCCGGAGCGGCGTCCGCTACGGCCGCCACGGCTGCGGAACAGATCGCCGGCGGAGGAGAAAGCCTCTTCTTGTCCGGAACAGTAATTCCCGCAACCCCCCCAAGTGCAACGCTCGGATTGGGATACCGCATTCCGCCAGGCGTTCTGAACCTAGTGCGCGTTGACCGATGGTTGAGAGACCAAGCCGAGACGACGCCGCTGGACGGGGAGTACACGCTGCAACTGGTGGCTAGCAGCGGGGCGATTCTGTTCTCCCAACCGTTCAATCCCGTCGAAGGATCTCACCATCGTTCTAACCCCGACCGAAGCTTTGCTTTGCTGGTGCCGTACCATGCCAATACGGCCAAGGTTCGTGTAGCCCAGGCTGCGAACTCCCTCGCGGAGCGCGTGGTGACGGCCAACGCACCGACCGTGAACGTTGTGCAACCCAACCTTGGGCAAGTTATTGTCAATGAACTGACCATCCGGTGGCAAGGATTCGATGCCGACGAGGACCAATTGACGTACGTTGTACAATACAGCAACAACTTAGGAAATAGCTGGCGTGCGCTGGCTCATAACCATCCCCACGTCACGCCGAGATGCACGGACACCGGCGCGGCGTGCACGGCCAACGCAGACTGCAATGCTCCCGCCACGTGCCAGTTCGATGGAACTACCGTTTTCAGGTTGGACGACATCAGTTCCCTTCCGGGAAGCGTCGGGCCTAGTCCCACGCAGATTGATTGCAACTATCCGACGCCAAGCTCTCTCATCCGCGTCATCGCCACGGATGGAATAAATACGGGAGCAGGCGTTAGTCAACCATTCCGCGTGTATTGTCGTCCTCCAATGGCGAGCATCACCACTCCGCGCGACGGCGCGGTCTTCTTGCATAGCGACGAGATTACTCTCAGTGGACGCGGCGTCGATCCCGAGGAAGGAACTTTAGCTGCCGCGCGACTTAGCTGGCAGGTTCTGCCTGGTGGATTTGTCGGCGCTGGAAGCGAGTTATCGGTTCCGGGCCTCCCACCGGGAACCTATGAGGTTGTATTGACGGCGGCAGACCAATACGGGCTGACGGGAACCGATCGAGTTCGTATCGAAGTCACCGCTTGCAGGCCAATTCCCCAGGCATTCAGCGCGGGGACAGTCCTGACCCACGGACCCAACCAAGTGGGGATCCTCAGTTCAGATACCGATGGCCCTCCAACCGGTCCCATTCAAGTGGTTGCTGATAGCATCTCATTCGCGCAACCAACTCGAATCAGTGGCTTACGCTGGTGGGGGGGGTACTCGAATGCGCCTGCTCCAACGACGGACGACTTTACGATTCGGATTTATGCCGACGCCGATGGGATTCCCAGCGGAGGCTTGGCCTGGGAACAATCCTTGGGCAACCGCCTTGCACGTGCGACCACTGGTCAGATCATTCCAAGCCCACCCGGCACACCCGAGTACGTATACGAAGGGAGTTTCTGCGACCCCTTTGTCGCTCAGGCTGGAGCGGCTTATTGGGTTTCGATCGTCAATCACACAGCCGGACACGCGAGCACCTGGGGATGGGAACGCAGCGCCGGTGGGGATAACCGACTGGCCATGAGCTTGGATGGCGGTAGAACCTGGCAATCCCCCGTTACCGGCGCTTCAGACCTCGGCATGGAGCTCTACGAGGCTCCATGCGGTCCGACGCCTCCCAACGACGAGTGCTACCATCCCGATGTCATGGTTACGCTGACCGGCGGGCTCAACCCCCATGATAACCGCTGTGCCGGCACCGACGGTCCAACCGATGACGGCTGCTATGCTGATCCGAATCTCGGCAAGATTCATCATGAAGTGTGGTATCAGTACACGGCGACATGCGACGGTGCGCTGACCATCAGTATGTGTTCGGCCGACGGCGGAGCGGCCGATTACGACGCGTACATCGTTGCATATGGGGGCGGAACGGCAACGTGTGGTTGCCCAACGGATGCAAGCACAGAACTGGCCTGCGGTAATGATAACTGCGGCACCATCGGCGGGCCGGGCAAAGTGATGTTCCCTGTAACCCAGGGAAGTTGCTACACGATTGCCGTGGGCGGATGGGACGACGGCACGGGACGCGGCAATTCACGCGGTACAGGCTTGATTTTCATTGAATGCGTGCAGACCGTCCAGGTTCCGGTCATCGTATGGGATTCCACGGACTTGAGCCCCGATCGGACCACTCGGTCCCTCAGGTTCAAGGTGACCGCGCCGGCGGCGACCGCCGCGGCAGCGCTAAACGCCATCAGGGTAGAGATGGTCGAGTTGCAGCATCCCAACCCGAGGAACGCGGTGGCGACGACGGCCCTGCCGACGCAGACCGTGCCGCAAAACTTCGCCAAGTTCGACACCAACAGCAACGGTGTCTGTTCGGGTGCGACGTCAGGTCCGAACTATAACGGACACCCCTGCAGCACGGCGTTGTCCGGGTGTCCGTGCAACGGCGACGTCGACAACAGCGGTGGACTCCCCAGCGCCGTCGACCTGTCGATCGTGGTCAATTGCGTAAACAACGGGAATTGCGCCGGGTGCGTCAATTCCTGCGACGTGAACTGCGACGGCATTATCAACTCAGACGACATCACTGCCACTGTTTGTCTCGTTCAGGCCCGGCCGTCGACCACCTGCTGCGGCGGCGCCAACGCGCATTGCCTCTGCAACACCCTGGTTTGCCCGAGCAACGACGCGGCGCACAATGGTTTTTGTGGTGGTACTCCCACG
>CAYQZH010000161.1:0-10201 GCA_964421865.1 uncultured Phycisphaera sp.
GGTTTGCTCGCATACGACAAGGGGCAAAAGCGCTACGAGTCGTCCTGGATGGACAGCATGAGCACGGGCATGATGAAGATGACGGGAAGCGCCGATGCTTCCGGCAAGACCCTCACCTTTACCGGCGAGAACTTTGACTGCATGGAGGGCAAATTGGTCAAGCGTCGAAGCACCCTCGAAATCGTCAACAACGATAAGCAGGTCATGAAGATGTTCGTCCCCGGCCCCGACGGCAAGGAGTTTCAGAACTTCGAGATGGTCGTCATCCGCAAGTAGCAAGTGGGCCCCACGATCATCCGCTTTGACGGACCTTCGGCCCTCGCACTGGGGAACGGTGGGAGGGCCGGTTTTGCTTGCAAGGAGGTATGCGGCGGACCACGGTTTTCCCCACCGACGACGCAACGGCCTGGCCGTCGAGCGGGGGGCTTTTCTGCCCGGTTGATTTGGATATGATTCCCCCAACGAACCGATAGGCCGGTCCGTGAACAATCCCTGATTACTCTCGAAAGGAGTAGACCATGAAAGTGCATAGGGTACTGGTAGGGGCGGCGTTCTGCGCGGCGACCGCGTTCTGGAGCAACAGCGCCTTTTCCCAAGCCAAGGACGAGAAGAAGCCCGCGGGTGATAAGCCCGCGGCCGCTCAACCGCCCGCCGCCAAACCGGCCGACAAACAGGCCGGGGACAAGCCTGCCGCGCCTGCGGCGGCAAAGCCGGGCGACAAGCCCGCGGGGGACAAGGGCGGCGGCAACGAGGCCGAATCCATGATGAAGATGATGCAGGAGATGTCCGCCCCAGGTAAGGAACACGAGGCCCTCAAGCCGCTCGTCGGGTCCTTCACCTGCACCACCAAGATGATTATGGCGCCTGGCGCCCCGCCGACGGAGTCCACCGGCACGGTTGATCGGAAATGGGTTATGGGCAACCGCTTCATCCAGGAGGATGTCAAGGCCACCATGATGGGAATGCCCTTTGAAGGATTCGGCATTACCGGCTACGACAAACTGCAGAAGTTCTATCACTCCTACTGGATCGACTCGATGGGTTGCGGCACGTGGAGCATGACCGGCACGGCGGACGCCGCCGGAAAGGTGTTTACGTACACCGGCGAGAACTTCGATCCCATGGTCGGACAAAAGACCAAGGGGCGCTGGACGGTGGAGTTCGTCGACAACAACAAACACCTCATGAAAATGTACGGACCGGGCCCGGACGGCAAGGAGTTCATGGGCTTCGAGATGACCTGCACGCGGAAGTAGACTCCGCCGACTTCGGTTAGGTTAGTCGATGGACCGGCCCGCACGCCGCTGTTCCGGCGCGTGCGGGCCGTGTCATTCTCACGGCCTGGGAAACCGGTGCGGCGGTCGTATACTTCCCATCCATCCGGGGACGCCGCATGAACGACTATGAGATTTGGTTCAACCTCAAGGACACGCACAAGGACTTGGCATTCGCCCGCGCCGTGGACGAATACCTCGGTTACCTTGTCCGCGAGAAACTGATCGCCGGTTTTCGTCTCACGCGCCGCAAACTCGGGTTCGGCCCCAACGAACTGGGCGAGTTCCATATTTCGATTTCCACCGAGTCGCTGGCCCAACTGGAGGAGGCCTTCAGCGTCGTGGCCCGCCGGAGCGGGGAGTTGGAGCGGCTGCACGCCCGCGTCTATTCCGCCGTCACCGACGCTCGTTTCGCCCTCTACCGCGACTTTCCCGACCCGCAACGAGTTCCATCCGCGGTGAATTGATCGGCGACATGACATTGCCGTTCGCGCGCTGTACCCTTCGCGGGATGAACCGCCCTCACGGATCCAAACTGCTCGACGGCGTGGGCCTGGCGCGGCGCATGCTCGACGGCGTGAGGCACAAGGTTGAGACGATCCGAAAAGCAACCGGCGTTACGCCGACCATGGCTACTGTTCTCGTCGGCGACGACCCGGCCTCGGCGGCCTACGTCCGCATCAAGGACAAGCGTTGCCGCGAAGTGGGGATCGAATCGCGGCGCATCGAACTCCCCCGCGACACAACCACCGGCCGACTCGTCGGGTTGGTCCACCAACTGGCCGCCGACCGCGCCGTCCACGCGATTCTTATTCAACATCCCGTCCCCGCTCCGATCGACAAAAGAGCGGCTTTCGAGGCCATCCCCCTGCACAAAGACGTGGACGGCGTCAGCTCCGCAGCCCTGGGCCGGACCATTCTGGGAATGCCTGCGTTCCCCTCCTGCACGCCCGCGGGGATCATGCGCCTCCTTGCCGACTACCAGGTTCCGCTCGATGGGGCCGAGGCCGTCGTCGTCGGCCGCAGCCCGATCCTTGGCCGCCCGATGGCCTCCATGCTCATCAACGCCCACGCCACCGTCACCCTCTGCCATTCTCGCACTAGCGACTTGCCCGGTGTCATCGGCCGGGCGGGCGTGCTCATTGTCGCCGTCGGAAAACCCCGGTACGTCCAAGGCGGCTGGATTAGGCCCGGCGCCGTGGTCATCGATGCCGGCTACAACGAGGGCAACATCGGCGATGTGGACTTCGATTCCGCGATCGAACGCGCCTCGCTCATCACTCCCGTCCCCGGCGGCGTAGGCCCCATGACCATCGCCACCCTTCTCGAACACACCGCGGATGCCGCCGCACAACAGCTTGGGTTATGACTCCGGCCCGTGGTCCTCTCCTTTCGATGTTGCTTCCGCTCCCCAAGAAAATGCGTGAAGACACGGGCGTTTGCCGGGTCTTTCGAGAGGATCGGCTGGGCGTCCATGTGGACGATCCCCGCGTCGAGCAGGCCGCACGGCGGTGGCAGAGGAGGTGCCCCGTACGATCGACCCCGCGCGAGGCCCCGACGACGGTCCGCATCGCGGTCGACCAGGCGCAGGTCGGGCATCGTCACGGTTATCGACTCACCGTGCGCACCGATGAGATTGAGTTGCTCGGCGGATCGCCTGCCGGCTGCTTCCACGGCCTGCAAACGCTCACGCAACTTACCGACTTTTCGGCGGGTGAGGTGCCATGCTGTGTCATTGATGACCGGCCCGACTTCGCCACTCGCGGCCTCCTCCACGATGTCACCCGCGGTAAGGTGCCCACGCTCGACACTCTGAGGACCGTCGCCGACCGACTCGCCGCCATGAAGGTCAACCAGTTGCAGCTCTACATCGAGCACGCCTTCGTCTTCGACTTCGACCCGGACATCTGCGGCCCCGACGACGGCCTGACCCCCGACGAAATCCGTGAACTCGACGCCTATTGCCGCGAACGCTTCATCGACCTCGTTCCCGCCGTCGCCACCCTAGGCCACATGGGACGCATTCTATCCCTACCGAAGTACCGACATCTCGCGGAGATTGAGCCGACCCAATCTTGGGCGGAAATGACTTGGCCCGAAAGAGCCCGCGGCTTCACCCTCGACATGAGGAACCCCGAATCCCGCGCATTGGTCGAACGAATCTGGTCGGAGATTCTCGACGCCTTCTCCTCGCCCGTCGTCAACATCTGCGGCGACGAACCGTGGGACTTGGGCAGGGGCAAAAACCGCGAACGCTTCGCCACAGGCGCCCCGGGCGGACCCTATATCGACCACATCCTGCGCACCCACGCCCTCTGCGCCGCTCGCGGACGCCGAACGCAGGTCTGGAGCGACGTCGTCCGGAATCACCCCGATTTGTTCGATCGCCTGCCGAAAGACTTGACGGTTCTGCACTGGGGTTACGACCACAGCACGGACTATGAAGGCACTCGCGCCTTCACCGATGCCGGTCTCGACACCATGGTCTGCCCGGGCACTTCCGGCTGGAAGCGGATCATCAACGCCATGGGCCTCGCCGAACGCAACATCGCCGCCTTCGCCGCGGCAGGCCGCAAACACGGCGCGACCGGCCTGCTCAACACCGACTGGGGCGACCACGGCCACTTCAACCCTCTCGCGTGTTCCTGGCACGGAATCGCCCTCGGCGCCGCCCTCGCCTGGAACGCCGATCATCCGATCGGTCCCGAATTCGACAGATGCTTCGCTCGAACGGTCCTGGGATTCGGCGACGCCGATCTGATCGCCGACTTGCGACGGACGTCGGCCATCGCCGATCGCTGCGAAACATGGCGTCTCTTCTGGCAACCGCTCCAACAGGTCCGCGACGATCCCACGCTCCCCGCGATCGACGAGGCGGAAGGAGCGGCGGAAGCGGCGGGCCGTGCCCTACGCCGACTCGAATCGCTGGTCCCCCCCGGGGGGTCTGATCCCCGTGATGTCACCGAGCTAACTCTCGCCTGCCTGCTCACCGAGCTTTTCGCGGAAAAGGTCAAGTACGCACGCGCCAGGCAAGCCCGAGCCGCGGGCGAAATGAAATCCCGGCGCGCCGGGAGCCCGCGCGGTCTCTCCACACCCGATCGATCGGACTGGCCCGAGCGTCTTTCTCGCGCCTCCGACGCCTTCGCCCGGTGTTGGCGCGCCCGCAACAAACCCTCCGGTCTCCGCGATATCCTGAACGCACTCGCGGTCGTCGCCGACGATCTCTGCCCGCCCGGTCAACCAATGGCAGACGCCCCGAATCCCTAGTACGATCCGACCCACTCGGCGCGGAGACTCCTGCGGATGGCGTTAGGTTGGCTCGATCTCGCGGTCCTCGCCGCCTACTTCGTCGTGACCCTCACGATCGGCTTTTGGTTCGGCCGGCGCGAGCGAAGCACGGAGGACTTCTTCCTCGGCGGTCGTCGGCAGCATTGGCTCCTCGCGGGCATCTCCATCATCGCCACGGAAATCAGCGCCCTGACCGTGATCGCCGTCCCCGGAGACGCTTTCGCGACCGACTGGTCGTATCTGCAAATGTACGCCGGCTCCTTTCTCGGTCGAGTGCTGATCGTGTATATGCTCTTGCCGGCCTTCTACGGCGGGGCGGTCACGACCGTCTACGAGTACCTCGGCCAGCGCTTCGGACCCTGGACGCGCACCATCGCCTCGTTGATGTTTTTCGCGTCTCGAATCCTCGGCAGCGGCATCCGCCTGCTCGTCGCTTCGTTGGCGATTTCGGAAATCTTCGGATGGCGACTCGAATGGGTAGTCATTGCGGCCACCGGCGTCGCGATGCTCTATGCCACCTACGGCGGCATCAAAGCCATTCTCTGGACCGACGCCTTCCAGACGCTCGTCTTCGTCAGCGCCGCCGCCACCCTCATCGTCGTCCTCTTCCTCTACACTCCGGGCCATTACTCCCAGAACTTCGGTGACGCCTATTACGCCGGGAAGTTCCACACCTTCACCTGGAGCTTGGACCCGAACAATGACAAGTCCTTCTGGGTCCTCACCCTCAACGCCGTCTTCGTCACCATGGCCGCCATGGGAACCGATCAGGACCTCACCCAACGCATGTTGACTTGCCCGAACCTGCGGCAGGGTCAGCGCTCCTTGATCTTCAACGCCTTCGCCGGTCTGCCGATCGTTTGCACGTTCCTCCTCGTCGGCTCCCTACTATGGGGCTACTACGAAAGTCGACCGAGTGAGACGTTGCCCACTGAGGTGCTGGCACGACGTGAACTGATCCTTCCGTACTTCATTGCCCACGCGCTTCCGTCCAATACAGGCCTTCGCGGGCTTATGGTCACCGCCATCTTCGCCGCGGCCATGGGCAGCCTATCCTCCGCCATCGGCGCCCTGGCCTCCACCGCCGTGACGGACATCTACCGGCCCTTGGTCAAGGCCTCGCGTTCGGAGGCACACTTTCTCGGCGTGGCCCGCGGCTTGACCGTTTCCTTCGGCGTGGTCCTCATCCTCGTCGCTCTCGCCTTCCAGCACTGCAACGAGAGCCTTCTTTGGGCCGTTTTCAAGTGGGTCGGACTTGTCTTCGGCGGGATGCTGGGCGTGTTCGTACTCGGCGTGACCACGAAGCGTCGCGGCCGAGACGGCGTCAACGCCCTGGCCATGCTAAC
The DNA here is from genome assembly GCA_964421865.1 of uncultured Phycisphaera sp. Lineage (GTDB taxonomy): Bacteria > Planctomycetota > Phycisphaerae > UBA1845 > UBA1845 > SBAX01. Next base: position 5,909 of record CAYQZH010000161.1, read on the forward strand.
TTCCGTGGCCTTACTCATCGCCCTGATGATCTACCAAGACGCGGAAGGGGCCGTCTACATCGCCTGGCCCTGGTGGATCGTTCTCGGCACCGTTTGGACCTACCTCATCGGCGCCGCCTTCTCGACCCTCAACGCCGGGCGTGCAACCCGATCAGAGCCGCGACCGTAAGGGAGCGGATTGTCCGACCCGCGAGCGGACACCCAGAACCGTCCGCCGCAGGCCGATCAACACGCGGGCACTTGGACGCGCGACTACAAGGTGGCAGGCTCTTTCTCAGTCGCACGCCTGTCATTCGACAATCGACATTCGACATTCGACATTCGACAATTGGAAATCGGCAATCCGTCGCTACCCGCGGGCCCTCGCGGCGAGCAGGCTCCGCACCAGCCCGACCAACGCTTTCCGTTCGATCGGCTTGGAAATGTAATCATCCGTGCCGCACTCCGCGGCCCGTTCGATGTCGCTGGTCTCGTTGAGCGCCGTGACCATCACCACGATGATGTCCCGCGTCTTCGGGTCGGACTTGATCCGCTTGCACACCTCGAACCCCGACATCTTGGGCATCATGATGTCCAGCAGGATCAGGTCCGGCGACTCCTCGGCCACCCTGGCCATCGCCTCCAACCCGTTCGTCGCCGTCACCACCCGCACCTCCGGCAGGTCCTCCATGTAGATTTCGAGGAGCTCCAGGTTCTGGGGATGGTCATCGACCAACAAAACGGTGTGCTCAGTCGCCAACGCTAATCCTCCCTTTCGAGGCCGGTCGGATTCTACGAGATGCGCCTCCCGGCGTCACGCCACGCCAATCCGAACCCGGAGCGCAAGCCTCAAGTTTACCCACATCTTTGGGCCGTCCCGTGAGGGACGGATGACAATAGCCCAGCGTTTCAACGCTGGGAAAGCGAGCCGTTTTACATCCCGAGTCCCGGAGGGACGACTGAATCGCTCAGCCGTCCCTCCGGGACTCGGCTTAAGCGTCGGCGTTCCACCCAGCCATGAATGGCTGGGCTATTCTCAGCGTGTCCCGCCGGGACACCGCTACGCACGACAACCGAATTGTGGGTAAACTTGAGGCGCAAGCGACACGCCCACTCCGACCCGCGAGCGGGAGCGAGCGAACTCCCACACGGAAGGCAGGCGTCTGGTCACCCACCGCCCCCTCGGCCGCACACGTAAAAAAGCGACCGCCGGACGGGGCACGTCGTCCCCGCCCGGCGGTCGTTAGTTAGATCGCCTACGCGCGGCCTACCACCCGCTCGGCTTCGCAACCGGCAGCGACGAGATCCGCGTGTTCGTTTCCGCAATGTCTGATTGCAGCACCCGACCATCCCCCGTAACGTCCTTGCGGTTCTGGTCGCCGCAATTGGTCAGGCATGATATCCCGGTGTTTACTTCCGCAATATCCGCTTGCAGCGTACGGTTATCCCCCGTCGCATCGCCGACCTGCGACGGGAACTGCGCCTCAAAGTTGGCCACCCCGGCCCATCCCCCGGTGTTCCGAATCACGTACCATTTGCGATGCCCTAGTGTACTCGTGGGGGTTGCGGTAAGTCCATCCCGAATCCGCAACACCGTGTTACCCAACTCCAGCGTGAACGCAAACGACGCCGAAAGGTCCGCTCCAGCCGCGCCCACGGGCAACATTTCCTGGATCAAGATCTGTCCCGCCGTCGGAAGCCCCACAGCCCTGTCAAACGTCAAGCGAGCGACGTTTCCCGCAGAACGCCACAGCGTCCCGCCCGCCGGAACCGTGTTGTTCCCGTGTGCCGTAAACGCCGGAATCGACGATACGAGGTTGGCATTCGTCACCGACGGGCAATTCGCACAACTCGTGCTGCCGTCGCCCTGGTATTCCCCACCCTGACTCGTGCAGGTTGCCTGCGTCACCCCGGTGTTGCAGGTGTTCCCGTTGACGCAGCAAGCGCCCGTCACCGGCCCCACGTGGAACGTGAACGTCCCGCCGGACACCTCGTTCGGGGACACAAGCCGCGCCCGCCAGATCGTGTGCGGATCGAGGCCGAAGTCCACTCGCGCGCCCTGGTCGGCGCCTGTGGCGGCCGCGTTCACGAGGTTCAGCGTGTAATTGCCATCGGCCGCCGGCATCGTGACCTGAAGCTTCCCAACGGTGACCGGAGCACCGCTCGCCGGCAGGAGAATCTGTGCTTGCGCGTCCGGGGTCAGCCCACGGTACGCGATCGACAGGATTTTCTCACGCGTGTCCACCGGACCGGCCGCCATCTTGTCGTCAATAAAATGGGAGAACCCGCAGAACGACGGCACGCTCACGCAGGTCGAGAGCGCGGCGAAACTCCAAAAATGAATGTCATCGCCCGCTCCCGGCTCGTTGACAGTATGCGTCAGCGGTAGAGCCACGGTGAGGAACGAGTTGGCAAGCTGCAGATCGAACTCGACCATCCGCAACCGCTGGTCGCTTCCGCCCGGCGCCTGGGCCAGCTTCACATCGACCTGCACGACCTGGTTCTGCGAATAGAGCGCCTGGTTCGGATTGGGCACAAGCTGCACCGCCACCCCACCCTGGGCAACAGCCGCCAGAGCTAGAACCGAGCACACCGCAACACCGCGTGGAAACATCACCCCTACCTCCTTATGCAGTAACGCCGACCTAGCTAAATGGGAAAGTCCCCCAAGAAACCAAGACGACTCTCCCTTCCCTCTCCAGTTCGAGGCTGGTTCGCGTCAGCCGTGCCGGTGACCCCCTTCACCACAGTGCCCGTTCCCCCGACGGGGAGCCGCCGGGTGACGCTGCGGACACCGCACCACACACGACGCTAATTTAAGCGGAGGGGGGGGAGCGAGTCAAGCGGCTCAAGGGATGATTCCCCACATTTTTTCAGCCGCCAACCGCCGATAACAACGCTGGATCGATCCTGGCGTAGGATCCCCGGCGTTTCCCCGGTAACTCCGGGCACAAAGGTGGAAAGCGAGCATAACACTCGCTGGTTGCAGGAGTTACGGTTTTTCGTCCCGCGAAAAAGTGGTCCCGTCGCGGTCGAACAACTTTCGACGCGGGTGCCGCACCGCTTTGTGCCGACCAGGTGTATAGGAGTCCGAGAAATCTAACGGGGGAGGACCGGCCATGCGGTCCGTGAGGCTCATCATCAGTTCGGCCCTCGTCGGCGGCGGGGCAATCTTCGCCGTCGTTCATCTGCGCACCTTGGAGGTCCGACGTCTCACCGCCCAGGTCAATGAGCTGGAAGAACAGCGGCAGGAATTACGCGATTACATCCGCCGGTTGAGCGCCTGGCGGCGTGTGGCCCAGATCGACGTGCTGGACCAACGTCCCGATCAGCGAGGCTGGGCGGTGAGTGCCATCGTGTGGCACGAAATCAGCCGCGACGGCGTCCTCAGCGAGCCGCAAACCGTCGAAGTCGTCGGCGAGTTGATGTACGTCGAGGCCGCGGTCATCAAGTTCGAGCACGAGCACGTCGGGAAGGGCGATCCCGAAAAGAGCGGCAGCGTGGCCGTGTTCCGCCGCATCTTCGGCGATCGGCAAGTTGCGGCCTCGGTCCCCAATCTCAACCTCGCGTCACGCCCGGTGGTTTCGGGCAGTCCCTCCGAGGAACCGCTCCAGGCCCGCCTGTGGAGCCTGTTCTGGCAACTGATGTCCGACCCCAAGCTCGCCCAGCAATACGGCGTCCGCGTCGCCCAGTGCGAGGCCCCGGCCGTCAAGATCAAACCCGGACAAATCTGGGAGGTCACTCTCGACGCCGCCGGCGGCCTGAACCTCCGTCTCATCGGCGAGCGGAGAGAGATCACCCTCGCCACCCAGCCGCCCCACGCCCATAACGGCTCGTTGCCGTACGCTCGGTCGGCAAGTCCCGATGTAGCGTCACCCCCGACTTCGTCGGCGGAACATCCCGACTCGCTCGGGGGACTTTCAGGCCTCGTGGCTGACGCGATTAGATCCGCGAGCCCCAGCGCGCCCGGACAGGCGCCAGCGAGCGGGCGGACCGTTCATTGGGTGCGCCGCCCACAAGGGGTGACGCTGCCGCCTTCCCACAGCCTGCTAACACTACTACGCCAAGTTCTTCCAGAGTGGTAGGAAAGCGCACACGCGATCCAGGCCGCTTTAGCGGCCTTTCTGTCGCCGAAGGCGACACCCCAGGCCGTTTACGGCTGGTAACGCGCACGACCTCAAACTCCTCCCCTAGCCCGTTTCAATGGGCTTTCCGCACACCATCGTCATACAAGTTGGCGTTGTAATACCAACCGACAAGGTGACCTGCCCCCAATTCATGTACCAGCCGCTGTGAGAGTCGACCGTGTTTCGC
>CAYQZH010000162.1:0-9938 GCA_964421865.1 uncultured Phycisphaera sp.
GCAGACGCCAAACTCGCACTCCTCCTTGACGGAGTCTTCAAGAATGCCGTTTCCGCACACCGGCGCAGGACACTTGCAGTCGTTCTTGTTGCAGTCCTTGTTGCAGCCCGCACCAACGCAGCCCGTAGCGCGCACGCACGCAGCACCGGGGGTCGAGCCGCCGTTGCACACGCTGAGGTCGCAGTCCGCGTTGATTCCCGACGGGCAGGATCCCACCCGCCCGGCCGTGCATGTGAGCGCCGTACAAACGCCCGCGACGCTGACCTGGCACGTCCCGGCGGAGATGCAACGGCCCGGGCAAGCGTCGTCGTCGGTAAGGTCGCACTCCTCGCCGTAATCCTTATGATTGTTGGGACAGAACGGCGCGCAAAGGCACTCGCAGCCGGCGGGCAGGCCTTTGAGCGCGCACTGCGCGATCGTCGAACCCGCGGCCATGCACGGAGAGTCTGCCCCACAGGTTGCCGGCGCTGGCGGTGGAACGCCGCCTGGACCTCCTGGGTCGCACTCCTCGCCCGGAGGATTGACGACGCCATTTCCGCACGGATTCGGAGCCCCGCACGTGCACCTCCTCGCAACCACCGAATAATCCGGGGGATAGCACAGGCTGCCGGTGCACGTGCCCGCGTTGGGTCCGGTGCAGCAGACCAATGGGGTTCCCGCAGAGGTGCAGACAGTGTTAGTACACCCCTCTCGGTCGTTGGCGTCGCACTCGTCGGTGCCGTTCTTCCGTCCGTCGCCGCAAACCGGTCCGCCGCAACTGATGTCCACGGCGGTGCGACCCCCTTGATCGCTGCCCGGGAATCCGCCCACGCGGATCTTGTAGCAGTTGCCGGCTTTGGCGTCCGTCTCCACAACACCCCCACAGGCGCGCCCCAGAATGATGCAGTCATCGTCCGAGCACGCAATCAATGTGCGGTCGTTCGAGGCCTGATCCAGGGGGCAGGGACATACCGTAGGGTTGTTCGAATCGGTATAGACCGCGATCATGGAGTCAAAATAGGTGTCCTGGCTCGACGAACAACTATCAACCCTCAGACGGCAATCCTTGGTCGCCCTGTAATCGAACCAAACGTCTTGGTTCACCGTAGAAGTGCACCGGCTGGCCACCGGGTTTCCCCCGTCCGTCGTAGCACATTGACTGGACACCGAATACAACCCCACGGGCACCTCCGGGGCATCGGCGCAGTTGTCGTTGGACGGTGGAGAACACCCGCTGCCGCACAGGAGATGGGCTTGATCCCAGTCGGAATCGGCGTCGTCGCAAGTTTCCAAGTTCGACACCGAACAACCGACCCCGCTCGCGCCGCACGAGCAGCAGGCCTTCAGCCGGTCGCCGCACGGGCCCGCCGCGTTCGCTACGATGCCCAGGGGGCCGGTTGGGTTCCCCAGACAGAAGGCCATGTCCCAACCCCTTGCCGCGGTCGGGTCATAACCGTTCACCTCACTGCCCGCCGCCGAATAGTTGTTCCCCTGGGTGGAATCCTTACCGAGCTGCATCCAGTGCCACGTGCAAGCTCCCGGCACCGTCCCGGTGTTGTTGGTCACTTCCAGCCAATAGCACGTAGTTCCAGACAAAGCGATGGCGTTGGTGAGCGTCAACTGGTAGGCATAGATTTTGCCAGCCGTGATCGGAAGCACTGGAGTGGAGATCTCCGCCTTAACGACGTTGGCCGCCAAGACCGTCTCCTCCTTCACCAAAGCACCGGGCAGGCCGTTGAGATCGGCGTAGACGCGCACGCGGAAACTGTCAGGGAGGGTTCCCGTTCCCCCCGGTGCAATAAACTTGTCTCCGCAGTCGTTGTCGGTCGTTCTAAGGTCGGTCTCGACGTACGTGCCCCACAGGCACACGCTTTTCAGGTTCCCGGGGCCATTAAGGACGAAGTCGTCGGACTGCTTCGTCCCCGACCCGGTCGACAGGTCGCTTGGGGACGCCTCGTCAGCCTTGTCCCAATTCTGGCAATTGCTCGAGCCCAGGATCTGGCAGACCGGACAGGGGTTCGCCTGGTTTTTCTGCGCTGGGCGAGTGTCCGCGGAGCATGTACCGGGCTGTGCACAATCGGCACTCGCGGTGCAAGACAAGCCAACGTCGGTGCCGTCTTCACACAGTCCGCCCTTGCAGTTAACGCCGCCGGTGAAGCTGCCGTTCAGCCTATCGCAGGCGGCCTTGGTCATGGGTTCCTTTTGGTTTTCACGCGCGTCCTTACATTCGCCCGGACCGGTGCAGCAAGAACCCCTCTTACATGATCCTGTGCAGGTGGGAACGCCGGCGGCGATGTTCGGCAGTCCGAGGTAGAAGCCGAATAGTGCGTCGCACTCGTTCGTATTCTTCACTGTGCATTGCGGATCACAGGTCGCGGTGCAGGTGGCGCTGCAGATGGCGGTGCAGTGGCCGCCGCCAAGGCAGGTGTCGTTGGAAGTACAGTTGGTACCATTGTTCGTCCCGGCGGCACACACGCCAAGGCAGGTGTTGTTCAAGGAACCACACACGGCACCAATGTTCGTCCCCGCGGTACACACGCCGGGGCAGTCTACGTTCGAGGCGCAGGACTGTGTGTCCCTACCGCCGCCCACGCACACGCCGCCCGTACAGGGTGTGTTTTTGTCGCAATGCTGCCCGTTGTTCGTGCTGCCGGCGCTGCACGTCGTGTAGCAGCAGGAAGCCTCCGGGCACCCCTCGATGACAAAATGAACCTGGTAAGGTCCGTGAGCTCCGGCGAGAACCGCGTAGATCGGGAACCAGTAGGTTCCAGCTTGCAGCAGGCCGAACGTTTGCCACAGGTTGTCCTCGTCGCAGTAGGGGGCGCCGCGGGCGAACGGGGCCTGACCGGCCACGTACGCATCAACCTCAGTTCCAATCACACTCCCCATTCCACATCCGGGGGTATCTCCCTCCTCAACGATGAACGCCCACTGCGGCTGGTGGACCGGGTCGCTGCAGCACTGGTCGATCCGTACCCGGGCGCATTTGTCGATGGAGAAGGCCTCCCACCACCCCGGCTCATCGGTGGTCGCGGCTAGAACACCCCAGAACGTATCGGGTTCCTCCGCCGTGCTGTTCGCAGCGTCGTTATTGCCGCTGACCGTGACGACCCTCGCTCCCGCGCCCGGGGCGGGCACGGTCATTACGTGGATGTACGCATCCTCGCAGTTGTCACCGCCGGTGCTGCGTTTCACGCAGCGCCCGCGGCAAACGCCGTTCTTGGAGCAGCCCGCGTTCCCGGTACAGTTGGTTCCGATGAGCGGCCCGGTGTCGCACTTTCCGGTCACGAGGTTGCAATGTCCGGGGTCGAGACACGTCGGCGTGGTCGTGGTGCACGCCGTGCCGTTGTGCGTACCGCCCACGCAGAAGCGGCAGGGATCCGGCGAACCCGGCGTGCATCCTTGCAGGTTGTTCTTCCCGCCCATGCACAGCACCCCCAGATTGGGGACCGCGCAGCAGTTCGGGCTGCAATCCGTCCCGTAGGCGCTCCACGTACCGGCCGAACACGTGCCCGCGCTGGGGCCGCTGCAACAGGTCCATGGCGCTAACGCACCGGTGCAGACGCCGTTAGGAGTAGTACATACCGACGAACTAGCGGCCAAGGTGCACTCCCCGGTCGTCGGCTGGCAGCACGCGCCTTTGGCGCATTCGGGGAGCGCCTCACAAACCGGCGAAGCGCAGCTCGGGTTCGCGCCCGCAGTACATTGACTTACCCCACTCGGGCAGAGTACAACCGGCTCGGAGATCACAGGGATCACACCGTAGTAGCAGACATTCCCTCCGCATGCCCCGCTGTTCGGTTCGCAGGTCCCCTGTCCTAGTCCGGCACAGAACGCGTCGCCCGTGCACGCCGCTTGCGCACCGCTGCTGCACTTGCGGCACTTGTTCGCGTTGCTGTTGCAACTCGAGCACTGAGTGCCATCCCCGTGATAGACGCCGCCCAGGCCGCCGAGCTTAACCGGCGACGCGCAAACCCACGAAAGCACATTATCGACGCAGTCGCCCAACTCATGGCAGCAAGCGCCCTTCGGCTCGGCCGCCGGATTCACAAGATACTGGTCGCCCACGATCTCGAAGGCCAGGACGCCTGGGGCCGCGACGCACGTGCCGCCCGGACAGTCGGCGGCCACGGCCACCCTGCATTCCTGGTTCCTACGCGGTCCGGTGTCGCACATCTTGAGGAAGTTGTTGTTAACCAATGAGGGGATGTTGCCCGGATAGCTGTTGATCCATAACGCATCGGGATCGCTGCTGCCGCGGCCGTTCAACGAACACGTGCCGGAGCCCGGACAGTCGGCACCCGAGCTGCACGCACGGCCGATATTGCTCCCGGTCGTACAGATGCCGGCGGAAGTAGAGATCATCTCGAAGCGCATGTTGGGCGCAAAGTCGTCGGCCGTCCGGAACACGACGTACCCCGTCGCCGGGAGGATCAACGGCGACGTCGGGGAGTAATTCGCCACGACGTTGATGCCCAATTCGCTGGTCGCCCCACCGGTCACAATGTCTTCGATGAACACACCGTTGGCGTCATAAAAATCGATGGATATGCGCCCCGACCCGCCCGAGACCACCCTGCCAACCCAGCGGATGACGTCCAGGCCAAAGTACGCAGTGCCGGACGTCGTATAGTCGTCGCCGATCGCGTTGAGGCCGAGGGCGCCGCCCGGACCATTGGGAAGCGGGATGGGTAATGACGCAGGGGAGATCGGACCCACGGTCACGGGGTAGATCGGCGGGTTGGCGGCGTCGAGCTGGGTTAAACCGCTGGAGTACCTGGGACATCCCCAGTCGTCAACGACAGGACGGTTTCGTGGATCCTCGCCGCCGCATTCTTCCTGCGCCGGTTGGGCACCGCCGTCGCCGGCATACCACCGCGAGCCAGCCAGGCACTCATCCGCACAAAGGGGCGACCCGTCGTCGATCAGGCATTGCTTTGAGCAGACCGGTTCCGAGGCGGTCGAGCAGCAGCGCCCTTTAGAGCACTTAGCACTGGGGAGGTCTACGCACGGCCGGTTCGCGGCTGGGCAATCGGAATCAAAAAGGCAGTACAAAAGGGTGCCGGTGGCGCACTTCCGGTCACCGCAGTCGGCGCCCGCACCGCAGGGGTTAACCCCGGGCATACACTGGCCGAGGCACTCTCCGGGGGTCCCAGTCCCCACACAGTCGGGGTCGCCGGTCGGGCAGAACTTCCCGTGGTTCGTCCCGCCGACGCAGGTGCGCTCGCAGCTCTCCGTGCCGTTACATCGGCGACCGTCGTCGCAGCCGCCAGTGGGGTCGTTGCAACCAGGGTCAGTGGTACAAACTTGTCCAACCTTTCCCTGCGTGCAATGGCGGGGCGCCGCACCCGGGCCGCACACGCCGGCGGTTTTGTTAACGCAGGTTTCCCCTGACGGGCAGTTGGCGTGAATGGTACAGGAGGTAGTTTGGGTGACACTACAGTGACCCACCCCGCTAGGGTCGCACGACACTTGGCATCGTTCGCAAGTGCCGTTTTTGCAATCCGCGCTCTTTCGGCAGCCGGCGCCGGGGTTGTCCGAATCCGCGCTGCAACGCGGGAAGTGTTCGGAGCAGATCGTGCGGCTTTCACCGGCGTCGCAGCACACTGCGGCGAGGCCGGGGCAACAGCGTGACGCGGGCCCACCCGAGCACCCGGCAACCGTGCCACTCTGGCAGGTTTCCTGCCCGTTGCAGAAGATTCCGTCATCGCATCCGCCGATGTCGTTGTTGACCAACGCAGTGTTCTTGCAGGTTCCCGTGCACGTGCCCGTGCCGGGTACGATATCGCAGGTGTCGAGCGTGCACGGCTTGTTGTCGTCGCATTCGACGTCGAAGGAGCAAAAACCTACCGCGCAAGGCACGTCAACATTTGCGACGCCGCCGAGTTGACCCCACAGAGGCATCGGCCCGATGAGCTTTCCTGCCCTGCGAAGACGCGAGGGTTCGTCATCGAGGTAGTTCACGTACGTCGTGCTGACCACCCTGAAGCCGGCCGCCGGGATCGTCCCCGCCCTCACGCGGGAAGCGTCTCCCTCGGTCGCGGCCGGGAGGACTTGACTCGCCGACAGCGACTCCACTTTCGTGGCCGTCGCCTCGCGAGCGACGCCCGTCGTCGCCTTGTCCCCCGGTTGCGCAGAACGAGGCGCCCAGGGCGCGCCTTCCAACTTAAGGCTCAGCCCAAGGGCCAATACCACGACCCCAAGCACCCCCACCAAAGAACGCCATCCACTCTTCCCAATTCCCAAACTCATAGCCCTCTACCTCCACCCATTTGTTGAAAACGACCCGCGTTCCCAACGACCCACAATCCTGAAGAATCCCGAACTCACCGCCCGCTCCCCTGCGGCAGCTGATTTCCAAATTTTTTACCCCGTCGCCCCGGACCCCAAACACCCGCGTTGCTCTCCGAGCAGCGCCGGGCTTGAACACGCCCCCAGTTTCGTCTGGGCCAAACCTTGTCCACCGACAACATGCGTGAAGGCGTTGCTGCGTCCGGGAGAAACGATGGGCGCTCGACGTAACATGATCCGATCGACACGCGCGAACTCTCGAGACGCCATTGCACTTTCCCGCTGAAGACGGGACGTCACAAAACTTGCTGCGGCCAACGTCGGCAATCCCAGTCCCTCACGCAATTGACGACGCGACAGGAATCCTTTCCCCCGTTCGCGTCTCCTCCCTCTTGCATTCGGTCCGACCACTTCGCACCGCATCGCACAACGCTCAAGCTCGGCGATACATGTTCCCCCTACCGACCACCGCCGACGCGAGCACAGCGACCAGGATCTGACGACGAACCCGAACGCTGCTCCAACGGGGCCGATATTACCAAGACCCCCATGCCCCTGTCAACAAGTTTTTCTACATTGTTACAGGGGACAACCTGGAAGCCGCTGGAAGTATCCATTGTAGATAACTTATTCGTTTAAAGGTTAACGAACGCCACCCCCAGCTCAGTGCGGGGCGGTATTTCCGGACCCGTCGGACGGTTCATCGTGGAGAATTTTCTCGCCGTGGACCACCGACGAGGCAACCTCCGAGGCGCGTTCCCCGCCGTCCTGCGAAATCGCAGCGCGCAACCCCACGGTCACGCATCTTCGCCGCGAGACAACTTTGCACGCGACGGGACTGCAACACTGTGACACCTGCGTGACATTAACACGATGCGCCAACGTGCCCGCGCGCTTGCGGCTGTGCAGCAACCACACGAACGTGCGGTGCGGCGGTTTCCAAGTCGCGCATTTTTTGCTATTCACGCTCGGGCCGCCGATGGAACACAAGAGCCACCACGCAGCGTCGTCCCTGTTGCGGAAGGCCGAGTCCGCGCCGACGCGGAGCGGCGTGCTCACCGTCTCACAACTGACCGCGCGGATCAAACACGCGATCCAAGCCACGTTTCCGACGACCGTGCATGTCGTCGGCGAGATCAGCAACTTCAAACGACACACCAGCGGCCACATCTACTTGACGCTCAAGGACGAAACGAGCGAGCTGTCGTGCGTGCTGTGGCGCAGCGAGGCCGTCAAGCTCAAGTTCGCGCCCAAGGACGGGCTCGAAGTGCTCGCGTCGGGAACGATCGAGGTTTTCGAACGGGCCGGACGCTACCAGTTGTACATTCGAAGGTTGGAGCCGCGCGGCATCGGGGCGCTCGAGCTCGCGTTCCGACAACTGTGCGAAAAGCTGCAAAAAGAAGGGCTTTTTGAGGCACAGGGAAAACGAGCGATCCCTCCGTATCCGCAACGAATCGCGCTCGTGACCAGCCCCACGGGGGCAGCCATCGCGGACCTGCTGCAAACCATCGAGCGGCGATATCCATGTGTGGAAGTGCTGGTGTTCCCGGTTCGCGTGCAAGGCGACGGCGCGGCGGGCGAAATCGCAGCGGCCATTCATGCCGTCAACGCCCACGCCGAGGCGCTCGGCGGAATCGACGTGATGATCGTCGGCCGCGGTGGGGGTTCGCTCGAAGATCTTTGGGCGTTCAACGAGGAGATCGTCGCTCGTGCGATCCACGCCAGCCGAATCCCGATTATCAGCGCGGTCGGGCACGAGGTGGACGTGACTATCGCCGACCTGGTCGCGGATGTACGTGCGGCCACACCGACGGCGGCGGCGGAACTCGCTGTCCCTGTTCTGGACGATGTCCTCGACGGGCTGCACTCCCAAGGGCTTCGTTTGGTTCGAGCCGTTCGCGCGAAAGTCGAGCTCGGCGGCACGCGACTTACGGGGCTGCTGAAGCGCGAACCCCTGCGCGACGTGATGATCGTCGTGCGCCGTCGTGAGCAGGTCCTCGATGAACTTACCAACCGGTCCCAGCGCTCACTCGCGACACGGATTCACGGCGTTCGACGAACTCTGGATGCGATCGAACCTGTGATCCGGCGGATCGCCCCCCACACGTACCTGCTGCGGACCGGGGTCATCCTTGGCGACGCCGAGCACACTCTTCGCTGGGCCATGTCGCGGCGTCTGGCCGGCTGGATGGCGTCCTTGGTGGGTTGCGATGCGCGGCTCGATCGAACGTCGCCGGCCCATCGGGTGCAACGACTTCGGGAACATGTCGCCCGGCTTGGCACGTCGATACCCACGGCGTTCGGCCACCGGCTGACGTTGCTGACCGAGCGGGTCCGGTCGCAGGGGACATTGCTCGCCGCCGTGAGCCATAAGAACGTCCTGGCACGTGGATTCTCCATTACAAGGCTGAAGAAAGGGCGTGAGATTCTCCGGTCGGTAGGGGAGCTGAAGGACGATCAGCGGCTGGTCACCCAACTCGCCGACGGGGAGTTCGAGTCGGAGACGGTGAACATCAATCAGTTGGAACTTTTCGACGAACCGCCCATCCGAACCCCGAGCGCAAGCGAGGGGCCGGCTCCGCGCGCCTAATGACGCGAGGATGAGACCGGTCGCTCGCGCTCCCGGTTCGGACTACAATCCCAAGTCATGGCCAAGAAAAAACTGACGTTCGAGGAGGCGCTCAAACAGCTCGAGACCATCGCCGAGCAGATCGAGCGCGGCACGATCGGGCTGGAGGAGTCCATCGACAAATACGAAGAAGGCATGGCCCTGGTCAAACAGTGCCGCGACATCCTCTCCAAGGCCGAACTCAAGATTCAGCAACTTCAACAACGGGGCGATGGGACGCTTGAGAGCACGAGCTTCAAGCGACCGAAGGAAGGGCGGGGCGAATGATTGTGGGATGTCTTGCCCATCTTTGGGAAAGGCGCGGTCTCCGGCGGCTTTAGAACCCTAGAAGAAGGCTGGTTTTATTTTGGAGAGTGACGAAATGGCGCGGAAACAGTTTTGCATGATCGGGACTTTGTTGGTCTTGGTCGCCGGATGCGATGCGCTTACGCCGCTGTTAGGAACTTTGCAGCCCAATCTGGTCACCGTCGAGCTGGTCAACAACAGCGACTTCGCGGTGGAGGGCACCCTCTTTTACGACGACGATCAGGACACGCTCGAAGAAATCCTCGTCGAGACGGGCACCGAGCGCGCCTTTACGCTCGCCGCGGGAGGGCGGTCGTCCTTTTCCGTGAATTGCGACGACCTTCAGGCCATTATCATCGACAATGCCGGCCTTCAGATTGTCGGCGACGTGGGACCGGAAGCCAATACCGACATACTCCGCGACGGCGATGACTTCGGCTGCGGCGACACGATCGTGTTCACGTTCGACCACTCCGACGTGTTGCTAGATTTTGATGTGGCCGTCACGACTCAAAGCGGGCAGTAAGGGTGCAGGGAGTTGAGGTCAAAGTGACTCAACAAGCGCTGCGGCAACGACGACTCGAGATCCTTCGCCTCGCGGCCAAGCATGGGGCGACGAACGTCCGCGTATTTGGGTCGGTCGCCCGCGGCGACGCCGGGCCCGAAAGCGATCTCGACCTGCTCGTAGAGATGGAACCGGGGCGGAGCCTTCTGGACATCGGAGCGCTCATGACGGAGCTTCAGGAGCTCCTCG
>CAYQZH010000163.1:0-9834 GCA_964421865.1 uncultured Phycisphaera sp.
CCAATCCCCTCCCCGTGCAAAGAATCGATCCGAGATGGGTAGAACAACAAGGGCGCAAGCCCGGTGACACTCTAGGGTGCGTTACCTGTGGGGACGCGCGTGTCCGTGGGCTGGCGCCTCCCGGGTGAAAACGGACGCGACCACTGGCCGCCTTAAGGGGCAGTTCGACGCCTATCAGAAACGGGAACTCCTGAGGGAGTGAGCAGCCCCAGCTCCCCCGGAAACCTTGTCGGACGGCTTGGCCAAGCGTACGATGCGCGGATGCGTTCGATCGAGGCGATCATCGTCATCGGGTCGGGGAACTGGGGGCTGACGCTGGCGGCGCTTTTTTCGAAGAACCGTCCGACGCGGGTGTGGACGATCGACGCCGCGACGGCCAAGCAGCTCAACGAAAACCGCAGCGGCCCGTCGCCGATCAACCCACGCCCGATTCCGGTGTCCATGATCGTCGAGGAAAAATACGCGACCGACTTCGATCCCCACCGGACGCTGGTCGTTCTCGCCGTGCCGTCGGGGCAGGTGCGGACGGTGGCGAAAGAACTTGGGCAGCACGCGGTCCGTCCGTTGGTCCTCAGTGTGTCGAAGGGCTTCGACGCCGAACAGCAACGGACCATGAGCGAGGTCATTCGCAGCGAAATCCCCGGCGCTTCGGTGGTCGTGCTGACCGGCCCGACCATTGCCAACGAGGTGGCACAGGGGAAGCCGACCAGGGCCATCCTCGCCTGCGAGGACCTGATGCACCTCGCCCTGGTCAAGGATACGCTGCGCAACGACGTGATCTCGTTCGAGGTGAGCCGCAATCCGCAGCACCACGAAATCTGTGCGGCCTTGAAGGGGATCGTGGCGATCGCGGCGGGTTTGGCGGAAGGACTTGAGCTGGGCGCCAACGTCCAGGGCGTGCTCATGACCGAGGGACTGAAGGAGCTCGCCGCGGTGGCGTCGTTTTTTGGGATTCCGGAAAGCGTGGCCTTCGGCATCTCCGGGGCCGCCGATCTGATCACCACCTGCATCAGCCCGGACAGTCGCAATCGGCGGTTGGGGATGTTGCTGGCGAAGGGGAAGACGTTGCCGCAAGCGCTGGACGAGGTGCGAATGACCGTCGAGGGAGTGGCCATGTCGCAGACCATCGAGACCCTCTGGGCGTTGGACGTTTCGATTCCCCTTTTTCACATGGTGAACGCGATTTTGCGCGGCCAGCGCTGCGACCTGCGGAGGGAGATCGCGGGCCTGATCGCGTCGATCTAGTCGGGTCCATGAAAGCGGTAATCCTGGCAGCGGGGCAGGGGCGGCGGCTTGCGCCGACGGGGTGGGACAAGCCCAAGTGCCTCCTGCCGTGCCCGGAGGGGACACTGCTCGGGAACATCCTCCAATCCATTCTCGAATGCGGTATTCACGACGCCGTCATCGTGGTCGGTTACCGGCGGGATTTGGTGGAGCGCGCCGTTCTCGGTGAGGCCGTGAACTGCCGGCTCGTCGTCAATGAGGATTATGCCGCCACCAACACGGTGCATTCCTTGTGGCTGGCCCGCGACTATCTGGACGAGGGGATTCTCTACTTCAACGGCGATGTCTGGTTTGAGCGGGCGCTGCTCTCGCTCCTGCTGCGGCAGTCGGACTCGGCGCTCGCAGTGGACGCCAAGCCCTGCGGCGCGGAGGAGGTGAAGGTCATCGTGGATCGTGCCGGGCGGATTACACGCATTGGCAAAGATGTTCCTCCGCAGGACGCGCTGGGGGAGTTCATCGGAGTCGCCAAGTTTGATCCATCGGCGTGTGCGGGCCTGGTCGAGTCACTGCGGCCCTATAACGAAGAGCGTACGCAGAGGGACTTCTTCTTTGAGTCGGCGCTGAATGACATTCTGGATCGACACGTGTTCCTTGCTGCCCCGATCGGGGATCTGCGGGCGGTGGAGATCGACACGCCGGAAGACTACGCCCGGGCGAAGTCGCTCTGGACGCGATGAGATCGACTAGTCGACTTCCTGGGCGGCGAGGAACATGGCCTTGCCCAAGGCGTCGAAGAACTGCTGGTAGGGTTGGGCGTCTTCCACGGCGCGAAGGCCGTATTGGGCGTTGGCCCGAACGAGCAGTTGCGTCGTCCCGCGAGGGCGCACCGTAACCGTCATCCGTAAGGCGTATCGGTCCAGCTTCGTGGCGCTCACCGTTCCGATGACGTCGTCGGCGCTGTCGATGACGAAGCCGAGGTCCTGCAGCGTGGCCATCGCCGTGCGGAGCGTCGCCGTCTTGTCCGTGGTGTCGAACGCCCGGGTCTGGATGCTGCGGAGCTTGACGGCGCTGGCGTCGGCCTTGAGCAGCTCCGCCTTCGAGGACTGACACGCCGGCACGGCGCACAGGCACAGACAGCCGAGACCGACGCCGGCACCGCTCCGTGTCATATCTGATGCGCCTCCAGAAAGACGGCCTGCGACAGTTTCTCGAAGAACTCCTGGTACATCTTGGGGTCGTCCAACAACTCCAACTTGGAAATCTCGTTGCGGTCGTTCCAGACGATTCGCTGGAAGGTGACCCGTACGGCAATCTCGTTTCCGCTCGGATGGGTCACGACCGAGGCACGGAACTTTTGGATGCGGTCGATGGGCACGTCGGCCCGAAAGACGATGGCCATGACTACCTTGCCCGCGACTTGTCCGCCTTCAACAGCCGTACGGTCTTTGGAGGCGACAATCAGGCCGAGCTCCGATTTGGTATTGTCGATCGTAAAGCCCAGGTCCTGCAGTGATCCGGCGGACGCGGCCAGAATCTGCTTTTCATCGGTGGTAAAGAACCGCCGCGTGCTGCGCTGACGCCACTCGAGCGACTGGGGGCGCATGGCCAGGGCATCGGACGGGATGTGCGGCACGCAACCGCACAGGCCACCCGTCGCCAGAAGTCCGCCGATCCACACCTTGGAAGCGATCGACCGTCGGGACATTTTCGGCTTCTAAAAACGAGACGCGTGGTACGCGAAGTCACGCACTCTCTTCTCTGGGTCGAACTTGATGATGATGGTGAGCGTCCGCTGGCTCGTGGAGGAGGCTCCGGCGCTGCCGCCGGCGCCGATTCCTCCTCCGCCCGCTCCACTGTGTCCGAATCCGCCGCCCAAGCCGAAGATCGACCAGCTACTGCCGGAAGCGACGACGTCGGTGGCGAACTTGTCGTAGACCCAGACCTCGCGACCGGCCTCGTCCGTGGACACGACGTTGGGACTCCCCAGGGTCTCCAGAACCTCGCTCCCGCTCATGCCCTTATGGATTTCGCGCTGGACGTTTCCGACCGTGAGACGGTCGCCCTCCAGACCGGACTGGACGTCTTGAGCGTGGTGACGGGCCGAACACCCGGTCAGAAGGAACACGAGTGCCAGGGAGATGAACGGCGGCGAGTATATTGTGACCATGCATACAGCTCCTACCTTGCGACGAACGCCGCGTCAAGGGCTCCCTATGCTTGTTTCCGCCTAGGTCGGCGCCGGATTGTGCGTAGGTTCTTCCGTTCGGACTTTCCACAGGCCGGAGGCCTGTTCTAACGTAGCCGGTGGCAAGTCCGCCGCAGGCGGACGCCGCCACCGGTTAGCAGTCGCCGCGAGAAAAGTCGACCCTGTAAGGGTCGTCTGGGCCCGCCGGGGGCACACGTCCAAGACGAGCCTTTCAGGCTCGAAGGGGGATTGGATCGCCCGCGAACCGGGGGCGGCGCTTCGCTATGCCCACGGCTATTTTAGACCGGCCTTTCAGGCCGGGCGGCTGTTTGGAGGATGTTTACCCCCGAACTTAACGCCGACCCTTCCGCCCATGTATCGAGATTAGTGCGGCTCGTCCAGGGCTTCACGTCACTCTAACCCGAGGCGACGGATTTGAGGTGTGGGGCGTCGAGGAGTTGAAAACGGGTGCGCAGGGCGGCGATCGGCTCGCCGCGTTGAGCGATGTTGGATTCGTGGATGGGACCGAGGCGTCCGGAGGCCTGGGCGAGGTAGGAGACGCCGTAGGGGTTGAGGTTCATGATCCGCACGCAGGAGGCGTCGACGGCGGGCAAATTGCGGCCCATGACGATGCAGCCGACCTCCTTCGGCGTTCCCATGATCGGCCCGTCGCCTTCCATGCCCACGACGGCGTCAACGATGGCGAACGAGGGCTTGACGGTCGCGTTGATGTCGAGGATGGAGTCGGGGATGCCCGCGTAGTGCAGGACGTTCTTGGGCCAGCCGTACACGACGCCGGGCATCACCCCGAAGAGGTTTTTCATCGAGCAGGTGACGCCGGCCCAATGATGGGTTTTCAGTTTGGGAACGGAGATCACCCAATCCACGCCGAGCAGTGTTTTCGGGAGGTAGAGCGGCGCGAGGTTCGTCCAGCCGCCTGTGTTGGGCACGGCGACGAACTCGTCGTGATTCAGATCGACGAAGTCAACGCCGGCCTCTTCCAAGGCCGCCCCCATCCCGGATTCATCGAGGACGAGCCAACTGTCGCGGCGATGTCCCTGCCCTTCGCCCACGATGACGGCACGGGCGTCGAGACGACGCAGGGCTTCGACCGCGCCGAGGATCACCGCCGGGTGAGTGTTGATGTGCGCCTGACCCGGGGCCGTCTCGACCAGGTTCGGTTTCAGCAGGATCCGCTTTCCTTGGATATCCCCCCGTCCGATCCCCAGTGCGGCGAATCCCTCTTGAATGAGAAATGTGAAATCGGCGTGATAGTCGCGGGCCTTGCCGATGAAGACCTCGGCGCGCATCCCACGTTCATGCCCCGAGGCCCAGCGAAATCCGGTCGCGATTCCGCCGCCCAGGAGCAGCGCACCGCCGACGCCGAGCATTTCGCGGCGCGACAGTTTTCGGCTCGCGGCGATTGCGGCAGAGTTGTGGACTGCGTCATCCATTAGTCGTCGCAACCTCCAGTGAACGATGGGTGATCGGGCAGTGGTCCGCGTCCGCCAAAAGTAGGAGTGCATCGTACATGGCGTTGGGCGTGCCGCGAAGAACGCGCCGGGCGCACTCCTCGAGCCATTGCGGAGATTCGTCCGGGCGCTTGCCCCAGGCGGAAAGTCCCATTAATCCCCAACTCAACGAGAGTGGAGCACGCACGCGTTGCAATACGGAAATTAAATAGGCGATGCCCGAATCAATGCGCGAATCGGGCGGCTCTCCTCCCAGCGCCGTGAGGGCGATCCCCGTGGGACCGGGAAATGGCCGTAGCGTGTTTGCGAAAATACGGGCATTCCCATAATTCCACCCGCCAGTCGGAATGGCGCGGTCCAGAATCAGTCGAATGCCATCCCGAACTCGCGGATGCTTTTCGTTTCCAGCGGCGCGGAGAGCGAGGACTGCGTAGGCGGTCGGCTCCACCCAAGCATGGGTGTTCTCGACCCAAGACCAGCCTTCCAGTGTGGTGTCATGTCCGTAGACCTTCGGATTCAGTGCAATGGGTTTTCCGTGGGTGTGGAGCAGCCAATGAACGGCCTTCTCGATCTGCGGACGATAATGTCCGGCCATATCGCGGATCGGAGCCGACCAAGCCAATACGGCCAATCCCGTAGTCCAGCAGGGAGAGGTGACGTTGGACGCCACGGGGACACTGCCGTCGGGACGTTGCCGTTGAGCAAGCCAGGCCATTCCCCTTTTCCACGTCTCGGTCTCCATTCCACCGGCCGCCAGCGCCAGACAAGCCAGGGACGTCGGCTCGGCGCAGGGCGCTGTTCCTGCGATGTACCCCCACCCGCCGTCGGAATGGACTGCGGCGGTGAGCCGGTCGAACAGAGAAACTTGCCATTGCGTGGACATCGCGCACGTATCGTCCGCATATCATGACGGCTTGAAGCTGCCTACAAGGTACGACACGGTTCCAACGCAGGCGCGGCTCCGATAACCGCGGGTTGCCCCGGTCGGGCGTGTTTATTCCAGATCCGTCGGCGGTTTCCGCTTGCGAGGGGTGTGAATGTATTGGAGGCTGAAGTTGGATACTTTTGGGGCGGCGACGGAGTGCGCGTTACCCGCCGCCGTCTATGAAGGTTCGGGAGAGGAGCGCGACCGTGAATGCCTTCTGTCAAAGACTACGGCAGTTCGTGCGATCCGAGGAGGGGCCTACCGCGACGGAGTATGCGGTGCTGATTGCGCTCATTTGCATCGGCGTCATTGGGGCGATGAGCAACTTCGGCGTGCATGTGGACAGTATTTACGCGAGCCTCGCCGGCACCATGCCGCACCCGGGCGGTCCGTAGCATGAGAAGCGTAGCACACTTGAGGGCGTTCGCAGTGGGTGACAGACGGAATTCGCCCCGTGATGAGCCGGTGACGAAGATCGCCGGAGTCCAGATTCGCGGTGCAAGAGCAAGAGATTCACGGGAACCGTTTGCCCGCGAAGCCTTTGTTTCGTAGGTTTGAGTAGTGGAGGGGGAGACGAACGGTTGTACGCCGTCGGTCGGCGGGGGAGGAGGCGATTCATCCCTTCCGATCCGACTCCCTCAGACGCGAAGTAAGTCCAATCGAGTGGTTCAAGCTCGTGCCCTTTGGAGGTTCGAGCGGTTACGTGGAGGGGTCAGGCCCGGTTGCGGCGCCTGAGCAACCTTCGAATTTACCTTGGGCTGCCGCGAGCAGCCCCCTACAGGAGAGGAGTCATCGTATGAGTAACTTCCTGACCCGTGCAAAGAACTTTCTGCGGTCTGAAGACGGCCCGACGGCAACCGAGTACGCCGTGATGCTCGCCCTGATTATTATCGTCGCCCTCGGCGCGATTACATCGTTGGGCACCACGGTGAGCACGATCTTCTCGGACGTGGACGCCGCGTTGCCGGTGAGTTCGTAATCCACGGTTCGCCTCGCCGGGCGATGAGTCACGTCTGACGCCCGCGAGTTCGAAAGGCCAGGGTCGGACGACGCGACCGAGAAGGGGTCGGACGAGCCGACCGAATAGGGAGGGTCCGCGTCCCGGGGAACCGGTGGGCGCCGTCGAGAGCGGCGGCGCCCACCGGCCTCTTTTTCGTAAGGCCCGGTCGCCGTCGCTTCGGCAGCGGGGAGGCGTTATATCGTAGACTTCTACCGGATTCGCCGGCATTGCCCGTTTGGGGCTGGAGTGTTTTCCTATGGAATTCGGTTTTTGGCAGACAACCTGCGCGATTCTCATACCAGGTATTTTACTGGCCTCGTGGACTGACTATTCGCAGAAGCGCGTGCCCAATTGGCTGAATGCAGGGTTGATCGTGACCGGCATGGTCGTCCAGGGTTGTTACTTCGGAACTTCCGGACTGACCGCCGGATTCTGGGGTCTGCTGACGGGGTTCGGACTGCTCATTGTCCCGTGGTTGATGCACGGAATGGGCGCGGGGGACGTCAAGTTGATGGCGGCGATCGGCGTCTGGTTGGGGCCTCTGCTGGCGCTCTATTCCTTCGCACTAGGCGCGGTGATCGGCGGACTGGCGGCCGTGGTGATGATTGTGTCGACAGGCCGTCTGCGGATGGCCTGCGTCAACATCGGGGTGATCCTGGCGAAGGTTTCCACGCCGCAAGCGGTGTTCAGTGAGGTCGGGTCGGCCAAGAGCTTCGGGACGACATCCCAATTGCTTCCCTACGGTGTGCCGCTCACGGCCGGAACGTTGCTGATCTTGGCGGCGAAAATGTTCGGATGGTGGGGGGTATAACGCATGAGACTAACCGATTGGATTCAACAAGTTCCGGCGCGCCGGGATCGCCGCTCGCGGCGCGCCCGCGGAGCGGCCGTTGTGGAGTTTGCGGTCGTACTACCTCTGCTCTTGACGATCCTGTTTGGGATCATCGAGTACGGATGGATATTCATGGTCCGGCAGACGCTGCAGACATCGGCCCGCGAGGGTGCCCGCATCGCGATCCTGCAGACGTCCACGTCGCCCTACACGACGGTGCTGAACCGTGTCGCCGACGTGATGGAGCCGACGGGGCTGACGAGCTATTCCGTCTCCATGACCCACGCCACGGTGGCGGACCCGGTCGAGACGATCAAGGTGACGGTTCCCTACAAGGACGTGTCCCTAATGGGCGGGTTCTTCGGCACGCATACCTACGACCTCGGCGGCAGTTGCAGTATGCGTAAAGAGGGGATGTAACCCGGAAAATCAGCGAGGGGATTGAACCTGCGGGAGGCGGAACGAGGGGTTCCGGCGGCCCCGCAGGTTTGAGCCTGCGCGGCGGGCGTCGCGGCGGAGGGTCGTTCTTAGTATTGAAAGCCGCGGGCCGTCGCCCCGGCCCATCGCGGCGGAGGAGGGCCAAATAATTTTCCGGCGAAAGGTCGAACGTCGCCGAAAACCATCCGATAAACAGACGAGATTTGGATTACGGGGCGGCGAGGCGGGTACTCCCGGACCTGACGCCCAGAAGAGTCAGGGACCCCCGATCGAACCGGCGCCCCACCAGGCGTGCAACGAGAAGAGGACGAACGATCATGAAGCGAAAGGCAATCATCCCGTTGGTGCTCGGTTTAGGGATCGGGCTTCTCGCGGTGAAATTCGGCGTGGACTCGATCCGCAGGGCCCAGGCCTCCAACGCGGCGCGGCAGAGCGTCACCGTGGTCCGCGCCAAGCAGGACATCGCGGGCTACGAGGAAATTCAGAAGGACATGGTGGAGACCGTCGAGACGGCCGACAGCCTGTTCGCTCCGGCGAACGAACGGCTCGACAAGGTGGACTTGGCGATCGGGCGCGTGGCGTCGAAGCCGATTCCGAAGAACACGCCCGTGTTGCTGTCCATGCTCGCCCCGCCGGGAACCCGAGCGGGGATGGTCGGTCGAATCCCGCCCGGGTTTCGCGCCGTGTCGGTCAAGATCGACGAAGTCTCCGGCGTCGCCTACCAGGTCCAGCCCGGCGATTGGGTGGACGTGATCGTGGTGATGGACGTGGAGACGGGGGCACGGGGCAAGAAGGAGACGATTGCGGAAGTCATCCTGCAGCACGTGCAGGTCGCGGCGATCGGTCAAGGGACCGGCTCCGAGCCGGAGCCGGCGAAGGGAGCGCAGATGAAGCCGGCCAAGTCGGCGACGCTCCTGGTTCCCGAAATCGAGGTGCCCAAGCTGCACCTCGCGGGCACCCGAGGCAAGATCACGCTGGCGATGCGCGGGGAGGACGACAAGACGCCGACGTTGCCCGCGAGGGCCTATGGAAGCGAAATCATGAACTCGACGAGGACTGCGTCGGCGGGGCCTACGCCACCCGCCCTAACGCCTCCGTCGGTCACGAAGAGAGCTCCCGCGCCGCCGGAGCCCGAGCCGCACGCGGTTCTGGTCTTCCACGGTCCGATGACCAAGGATGGGAAGTCGGTGGAACGGATCACGTTTGAGAACGCCCATTCCACCCGAATCCTGGAGATGTCGCAGGGCGGGCCGACGCGTGCGTCGGCGATGATGATGAGCGGAGCGAAGGGCCGAAGTCCGGCAGCGGCGCCACAACCGATCGGCCCCGCCCAGGCCCCGGGCGACCAAGACGGGAGCGCGGGGACCGAACCCGGCGATGTCGATACCGTGGATGATAACAAACCCGACGCGGGTGAGTAGTCGTGAGGAGAACACCGCCAATGTCAACGAAAGTCAAGGACGACGGCCTGTCGATGGCCAATCGAAAGACCGTACCGGGCCGTCGGAGCCGCACGGGTTGGGTCGCATTCGCCCTGGGAGCGCTCATGCTGACCGGCGCGGAAGCGCAGGGTCAGAGCAAACCGGACGCCAAGCCCGGGGGCAAGGAGTTCCGCGCCTCCGTTCTTGATCTGGCGGCGAACTCGCAACGGATCACCATTCCGATCCACCGTAGCGTGACCGTCGAGACCACGGTCGAGGCGCAACGGGCGGACGTGGTCGCCAAGCAGATCGCCGACGTCCAGGTGGTGAGCCCCAC
>CAYQZH010000164.1:0-9821 GCA_964421865.1 uncultured Phycisphaera sp.
GCCATTGCAGTCGGCGCAGACGCCTTTCGGGCAGGCGAGTGCACTTTGCAATCCGACATGGTCGATCGCTGTCCCCTGGTTGGCCCCGCCCGTGGCAGTGCATCCGTGGTGAGTGTTAATGGCGTAGACCAGACCGCTAGCGAGGTGCTCGACCGCCGATCCCGAGGTGCCGCCCGTAGTATCAACGACATACTTGACGATGGTTCCGACCTTCTCCTGGTACGGCCCGGTGTGGGTTTGCTGTGTCTGGTTGTACTCGGGAGGACTGTCGTCAACCCCATATCCTGTGATCCGCAGGGTACTCCCATCGGCCGCGGGAACGATGTCGGCCAGGTTGTAGGAGGCTCCCTGTGCTTTGAGCGGGCTAAGCCCGGTTGTAGGGTTGTTGAAGGCACCAAACTGGCACCAATCGTGCCCGAGGCCGAGGTAAGAGAACTGAATTGAATCTAGGTCAACCGGATATTGGTCTTCGATCGGAGGATGCCGGATCGTTCCGTTCGGATCGGACAAGGGGACGTTAAACTCGACCACTTCTAAGGGACCAACGACAGGGCAGTGTCCGGCGGTCAAAAAGCAGTTAGGCCGCTGGTTGAAGAGGAACGCCGAGCATGCCACGGGCAGGATGCGAGCGGCACGGGGGTCGGAAGATGGGACCCGGTCGTCCGTCGGACCGCAGATACTCGCGGGAGAATCAAGCTCGCTCTGAGTTCCCGCCACGACTCGATCGAGGATGACTCTATTGAGCCCAATCCCCGCCGACGCGAACAGCTCGATGACCACTGAGTCGCCGTTGAAATAGGCGGAGGCATTTCCCCAGCGTGCGAGCGCCGACGAGTCGAGGACCTGTACGGCCCCGTCCGCCTGGGAAGTGATCCGCAGAAACGACTGGTTGGCCGCGCTCGGAGAGCCGCTCAGTTGCACGTCGCCGAAATACAACCTTACCCAGGGGGCGCCTTGAACCCGGACAACGTGCGAGAACACAACAAGGGGATCCGTCCCCTGCGTCGCAAATACGAAACCGGAGTCAACATTGAGTACGACCGTCCGACTTGGAACGGGAGCCGGCTGAGCAAGAACAACGCGAGAGATTCCCAGCAACACGAGGGCAGCGGCGACGACCGGGGGGTTGATCGGTCCACCAAGGGTCCGCGTCATTGCGCGGGGTGAATGGACAAGGATTCCGTCCTTACGGTGGGCAAATCCATGCGCTCCACATCGCGATCTCCGCGCGGCTATCCACGAACCCGCACAACCTAGCAACACTGCGAGTATCAGTAACGCCGCCCCCGACATGGTCGGAATCGGCGGCATTGGGACGACAAAATCGAAGACCCCGCCGGTCATCTGTCCGCCGAAGGCAGTCAACCACCCGCAACATAGATGCGGAAGGATAATTGCCCCGGCAATTGCCACTTCTGGTGCTGCGTTGGCGGCATTCATGGCGTCCAGGCGGTAAACGCCGGGCGCCGTCGGGAGTCGCACGCCGACGCTGCCGATGTGAAGCACTCCGCCGGAGGGAAGCGGCAAGAACGCAGCCGGGCAGACACATGCCAGTTGATTCCAGGTCCAGGGCACGGGAAGCTCCGGGTGGCGTTCCTCGTACCCGAAGGCGTCAGGAATTGAGCTGTAATCAAAGGAGAAAGTCGGGGCGAGAGTTAGGTTTGGGTTCGTTTGCGAAAAGTCGAACTGGATCATTTCCAGCCTGGGATCCTCCTTCAGACTACTGTGCAACCAAACATCGACGGTGATCGCCTCCCCGCCGGCATACGGACCAGGGTTGTCGGGAACCAGCTCGACCACGACCTGCCCTACGGCAACCTGCCCAAGGCTGAAAACCAGGAAGCCCACACTACTCAAGAGACGGTTCACGGACGCCCCCGCTACGAGGAAGAGCAGGGCCGCCGGAGTCAGCGACCCGGTTCGTTGGTTTCGGCCTCGCAACGCGGATTGGACTGTTCTGTAGGCTGGGCGGAGAGGGTCTGTGGCGCGTGTTCCGGAGGGCATGTGCGTTCACTCCTGAAAGGGTGGGGAGGCGCTTGTCCCGCCACAATCCAACCTACTCGATCGGAGCGGAAAAAGCAAGGGCCGGAGTAATGAAATCCACCGGCGGGGGGTCTGTTATGGCGCGGCGTCCCGGCGGCCTGATTTTTCGGTAGCGACGTCGATCAGCGCGACCAGCGCCGCGTCGTTGGCGTTGTTGGCGACGTCCCGGCCGTTTTTGAGGATGTCCGCAGCCTCGGTGAACTGCGCGTTACGACGATAGGCCTCACCCAGGTGGTAATACGGCAAGGCATAGTCGGGATCGAGCCGGACCGCTCGGCTCAATTCCGCCACGGCCAAGGTGTACTGCTGCAGCCCGACGTAAATCCACCCCAACGTGTCCAGGGTGAAGGCGTTGTCCGCGAGGGCGACCGCCCGTTGCGCATAGGGCAAGGCGGCCTTGTTTTCCCCCCGCTTGTCGGAGAGCAGATAGGCGATGTTGTTCTGCGTGATCCAGTTATCCGGGTCATCCTTGAGGGCTTCCTGGTAGGCATGGACGGCCTGGTCCGCGTGATCGGCGACCTGGTGCACGTCGCCCAGTTCATGCTGGAGTCCCGCCCGCTCGCGCGGATCGGCGGCCGACGGGATCATCGACTCCAACCGCGCCGCAGCTTCGTCGTAGTGCTTCGCGGCGGTGAAGGCTCGGATCAAAATGCGTTCATTGCCTCGCCGGACCGCCGCTTCCGGCGGAGCGGCGCTAAAGAGTGCGATCACGTCGTCCGCGGTGAAGGCCGCCAGGGCGTCGGCGGCGACGGCCCGGATCGCCTCCGAAGTCTCCGCGACCGCCAGCCCCATCGCCCGGCGGAACTGGTCCACAGCCTTGGTTTTGCTGCCCGCCCGGGCGAGCAGTTGCGCGAAGCGCGAGACCAGCTTCGCCGCAGGCTGCTCGCCGCCGTATCTCTCGAAGTATTCGACGCCGGCGGGGAACCGTCCCAGCCGCAGGTAGGCATCGAGCACGTTCATCACGCTTTCGGGCGAGAAGTCGCTGACCTCCGCCCCGCGGCGGAAGTCCGAAAGGGCCTTCTCCGCGTCGCCCAGGTCCAGGGAGATACGACCGCGCAACAGCAACCATCGCGCGTCCGGCGAGTTCGCCGCCCGGTTGATCTGGGCCGTGACGATCCGGTCCGCGTCGGCCAGCCGTTTTTCCTGAAGATACGCACGGGCGAGCTCTTCGATGGCCGTCGCCGATTCCGGCGCGTCTTTCACCAGCGATTCCAACTCCGCCAGCCAAAGGTCCTTTCGGCCCGACCGAAGGTGGAGCCGCGCGAGCAAGAGCCGCGGTTGCAGCTCCAACGCCAGCGGAGCGGTTCTCCTGAGAACGCCGAGGTCGTCGATCGCCGCTCCCAGGCGTCCCCTGGCCACCTGGTGCCGGGCCCGTTGATACAGCGCGTTCGGATCGTTCGGGCGCTTGGCGAGGTAGTCCGTCAAGGAGGCGATCGCCCCGTCAATGTCGCCCCGCCGGGCGCGGATTTCACTCTCCCAAAGGAGCCCGCGTACGTAATCCGGGAAGCCCGTGCGAAGTTCCTCGAGGTCCTTGCGGGCCCGTTCGATGTCGTTGACGTTGCGGTGCAGTGAACACGCGATGTCGGCTTCCAGTAACGTCGGCAACAGGGGAGACTTCATCCGTCGCGCACGCTCCACTGCTTTGGCGTACCACTCCGCCGCCTTTTCCGGGCGGTTCGCGACCCGCATGTAGAACTCCGCCAGGGCTCGCGCGATCTCCACCGTCTCGGCCGTCTCCGCCGCCGAAAGCAGCGCACGCTCCGACGCTTCGGCGTCGCCGCGCTGTAGATGTTCGTTCGCCACGAGGTATTGGGCGTTGGCGCGTTGCTCCGCCGTCGGTCGCGATTGAGCGTAGTTGGTCACGAGTTCCATGGCCCGCTCCGGTCGCCCGGACCGGCGGTAGTAGCCCGCGGCGGCTTGGATGCTTTTCTCGTCCCCCGGGTTCCGTTCGAGCAGTTTCGTGTACGCCCCGTCGGCCTTGGCTCGATCCCCGACGGTCTCGTACAACGCCGCCAGTCGTTGCAGGTTGCGGACGTCACTCCCGCCTTGGTCGTGACGTCCGTCCGGGCGGTCCGCCAGCAATGCCTCACGCCGACGGATAGCGCCTTGCGGGTCCGCGTCCTCGGTTCGTAGGAGAAGCTGCTCTTGCACCCACGGCTCATTGGGGATCAACCGCTCGCAGAGCGACAGTTCTTGCTGCAAGGTTTCCTTGTCGCCGCGGACTTGGGCGAGAAACGCGAGGCCCTGATGGGCCCAGCCTTCGTTGGGATTGAGTCGAACGGCCTGTTCATAGGCACCCTGCGCGTCATCGGTTCGCCCGAGGACTTGCAGGCACTGTCCCAGACGAGTGAACGACGCGGCGTCCGTCGGCTGCGCTTGCACCGCCTCGCGGAAGGCGTTGAGGGCCAAGTCGAACTCGCGCCGCTGCATGTGGTACCAGCCGAGGATGGATTTGCCGCCCGCGCCATCCACGTTGTACTTCGCCGCGGCATCCCGTGCGGCCTCCATCGCGGCCGCATCGTTCAGTTGCGCGGCGACGCGGACTTTCGCGGTCAGCAGCGCGCTGTGCTGCACCGTCGTCGCGCTTCGCGCCAGCGGTGTGTCCTTGGCAATCAGGTGCTGCTCCGCATCGTTGATCCCTTGCAGCGTTCGAGGAAGATCGTTCTTCCGTGAGTAGAAACCGATCCGGTCGAGGTCCCGCTCGAAGGCGTCGCCCGCGGCCTGAATGAGTTCCAAGATGGCCTGGTCACGCTGCTCGGCGGTCAGGTCTCGACGGGTGAGGACATCTAGCTTGGCGAGTTGCCGATCGTCCGGCTTCGCTTTCAGGGCCCGGGCCACGACGGCCTGGGCCTCCGCATTTCGATCCAGGTTCAACATCTCGTGGACGGCCGCGCTCACCAGCCGTACGTCGCCCGGCTCCGCCTCCAAGGCCGCTTTCAGAATGCCCACGGCCCCGTCGACGTCTCCGCCGAGCGTCGCCGCTCGCGCTTGCAACAGGGCGTTGACCGCCGGCGAGCCGCTCAACTCTTCATGCAGCCGACCGGCCTCCGCACGTTTTCCCTGCCGCTCAAAAACCGCGGCCTTCAGTTGTTTCGCGTCGGCGTTGACCGGGTCGATCAACAGTACGCGGTCGCTGACGGTGAGCGCCCGGTCCAGCTCGTTGTTCTGGAAGAGCACCTGGGCATAAAGATTCCAGAACAGGGGGTCCCCGGAACGCCATTTGGCGGCCTGATCGAGGACGCTCTCCAGAACGGCCTTCGCCGCCCCGGCCTCGTTCAATCGCAGGTGCACCTGGGCGAGGATGATCTTGTTCTCCCAACTCACCGTCTCGAAGGTGCTGTACGCCTCGTCGGCCGCCCGAAGATCCTGCAAAGCCAGCCGATCCTTCCCGCGGGCCAGCTTGACCCGACCGGACTGACTGAGCAGACGGGGGTGCGACGGCGACTCGCCCTTGGCGTCGGCGACGTACTGTTCAGCCCGAGCGAGCCATTTCTCTCGTGCGCTCGCGTCTTCCGGCGTGACCCCCAACGCCACGCACGCTTCCGACGCATAGATCATCAGGCTGAACATGCTGAGCTTGTTCCGGGTCGCTTCGGCGCCCTTTCGCGACAAACCTCGACGAATGCGCCGATCGCAGACGTCCACGGTGTCGGCGTGCCGCGCCGCGGACTTGTAGAGGACGGCCATTCGCAGGTAAGCGTCAAACGCCTCCGGGTCGGCGTCGATGCACTGCTTGAGGATCCCCTCCGCTTCGTCGAAGAGGGCCTGCGCGCCGGGCCGTGTCGATTCCTCGCGCATCGCCCGCGCCCAACGCTGGGCCAGGAACAAGGCGTATCCCATCTGCGCTTCGCGAAACGCCGGGACATCACCTTCCGCGAGTTTCAAACTCTCCCCAAAATAACCGGCAGCCTCGTCCAATCCGCCGGGGGCAGACCGCCCGGCCAGGTATTGGGCGAACGCCGACCGTACTTTGGAGGCATCGGCGCCGGGCGAGGAGTTTTGATCCATCAGTTCCCGAAAGACACGCTCGGCCTCATCGAACTTTTCCTGACGCGCGAATTGTGCGGCAAGGTCGATAGGGTACTCCACGACGTTCGGGGCCAGCGTCGACGCCTCCTGCAACTCGCCCACTCCCAGGTCGGTGTTGCCCGCCTCCCGGCTTTCCAGGTTGAGGAGCGCCAATCCGTTGGCGTGATGTGCAAAAGCCTCTTGCGCCGCCGTCTTCCCGGATTCGACGCGCAACATCGCCTCCGCCGCGTCGCGAAGTTGTTCCCACCGTTGCGGCGTCCCATAGAGCCGAGCGAGCTGGAGCAGCAGCGTCAGATGGCGTTCGTGGGCCTCGATGAGGTCGGGTCGGCGAACCAACGCTTGCCGCCAACACATGAGAGCCTTCAGGACCTCCCCATCCCGCAGCAGCATGTCCCCGACCTGAACAAGGTAACTCGGCTCCCCGCTGCGCTCCCACGCTTCGTTGTAGAACAGCGCCGCCTGTTGCCACTGTTGCTGCTCCGCGGATCGGTCCGCCAACGCGACGAAGTACTTCGGATCGCGCTTTTGTAATTGGGTCAGCATGAGCACTGACAGGAGGACCATCATGGCGAACGCGGAGAGGGCGAGGACCACGACGAGGTTCTTGTTGAGGCGCTTTCTACCCATGCGAGTGTCTTCCCTGATCCTTCCCTCTTGGCGCGTGGTCCTCAGCGGCTCTGACGGGCCGCCGACTCGGCCGCTGCATAATCCGGAAAATGGTCCCTCACCAGCACCGGTAAGAGTCGATCAAAGAGCTTAACCGCACCTTGTAGACTTTGTTCTCGAGTCGCTCGCGGAAAGCTCACCTCCACTTTGCTGAAGTAGGCATACCGATCGGTCAGGTCGTTGATGAGCAGCCGGACGCCGCTCCGTGTCGCCACGAACCTGCCGTCGCAATGGAAGGTGTACACGACCGACACCTCTTCACGATTAAAGACCGCCGTCTTGACGAACGTGCACAGCCGGACCGGAATACTCGCCAAGTCCGGCGCGAGGCGCGGGACGTTGACCTCGACGTTCTCGTGCGGCTGCGCCGGCTGGTACCCGGCCCCCAGCCGGCACTCATCCGGTGTGTGCGGGACGAGATTGACCCCGCCCGTGTCGTAGGTCACGAACAGGTGGGCGACCCGCAGGGGGTCCGCAGTCGGCACACTCGTGTCTTCGAGCACCCAGTTGATGTACTGGTCCGTCCCCAGGGCGTCTACAACCACCGATTCGAGGACCTGCCGTTGGACCACCCGGTAGGGTAGCAAACCAGCCACGTCCATCGCACTTAAGGGCTTCTTCAGGGGCAACGCGGCCTTGCCCTGCCGAAAGTCCATCAACGAGGCCACAGGTCCAGCCAGGATCGCAGCCGCGCCGAGCAGGACCACGGCCACGATGAACGGCCCGTTCAGTAGCCCGGCACCGGGTTTCACAGAGGTCGCTTGGATGGGTAACTCCATGTGCCTGAATAGGTTGCGACTGGTCGGGGCCTCACCGCGACAGAAAAGCATACATAGCTCCGCCGTACGCGTCAATCGGCAACGATGGCCCTCGGGATTCACCTTCGCCGGCCCGAGCCCGCTGCAAATTCGATCGAGGCTTCGTGGGTGGTGACCGATAAACCCTGCGGAAGCACATGCGCCTAAAACGCCGCTCGTGCGTCCTGCCGGGAACCGCCCGCTATGAAGACTTCACCCCCGCTCGCTCCCCTCGGCGACCCCCAACGATCATGCCTGATTCTTGGATGTGGGGGACATGGCCGCGTCGTCCTCGACATCCTCATGCAGGGCGGCGAGTTCGACCCGGTCGGGTTTGTGGATTCCAACCGCGACTACATCGGCCGGCGCGTGGACGGCATTCCCGTGCTCGGTCATCCCGATCAGCTTCCGGACATCCGCGCCTCGCTCGGCGTCGGTCGCGCCATCGTGGCCGTCGGTAACAACGGGGTGCGTCGAGCCTTTGCGGATCAACTCGAACGCTGGGGGTTCGAGCTGATCAACGCGATCCACCCATCCGCCAACCTGGCCCGCAACGTGAGTCTCGGCCGTAACATCGTCGTCGCCGCCGGCGCCCTCGTGTGCGCCCATTGTCAGATCGGCGACTCGGTCATCCTCAACACGGGCTGCATCATCGACCACGAATCCTTGATCGGTACAGCGACCCACGTGTGTCCCGGAGCGCGGATCGCGGGACGGGTGACCATCGAGTCGGGCGCGTTCGTCGGCATCGGGGCCACCATCATTCAGAGCCTCCGAATCGGGTATGAGGCCGTGGTTGGGGCGGGGGCCGTGGTCATCCACGATGTGGCCCCCATGTCCACCGTCGTGGGCGTCCCGGCACATGAGACCAAAGCGGTCGGGAACGTTCCCACCTTGCAATCCTGGCTGATGCCGGAACTGACCCGACCCGGTGCAAGCCCCGTCCCCATCCCCGTCGCCGCCGTTTGACGCGGCTCGACTCGGCACTGTAACCCGACCGTAACGGAAAGTCCGTCGGGGGCGCCCCCGCCCCACCATTACGGGCTATCGGCGCAGGGGGTCGGCCTTCGGCATGGAACTTTATGCGTCCGCCGGCGTCGAAAAGAAAGGGACGACCCGCAAAGCGGCCTCTGCCAGCTTGACTGGGAGGCGGGCGTCGGAGATACTTTAGCGGAAGTAACTTGAGCTTTCCGAAGCGTCGCGAGGCTTCGAGGGAGGTTGTCGCTGTGGATGAACAAAAGAAAAAAAAGGTGTTGCTGGCGGTGTTGGCCGTAGTGGCCCTCGGCGCCGGGTCATACTGGTTTCTTGGTGGCGAGTCGGGCGCACCGAAAAGCGCCGCAATAACCGGGGGCTCCGCAGAACGGAAGCAAAGGGCCGCTCCCGAAGAAACCAAGACGGTTCGAAAAGTGAAGGAACCCAAGGCTGCGACCCGCGCCGAACCGGTGGCCGTCGAGCGAAAGGAACGCGAGGTGCCGGAGGAAACGACCGTCGAGCGGAAGAAGCGGCGCGAAGAGAAGACCAAAGAGAAGAAGAAGACCATCGCGCCGGCCGCGTAAGGGATCAGCCGCATTTTGCCGGTGATGTTCCTTGACCGACGCCCGTTTCCGAAACGGGCGTCTTTGTTTCCGGCCGCGTCGGATTGACATCCCGGGTCGGGTCACTGGGCCCGTCGTTTGGGCCGACCTCCTTTTTTCTCGAAATTCGCCTGTACTCGTCCTGAAATCGGTGTATTCGTGGGACGAATACTGCGGCTCGTGCGTTGAAGCGATGGCAAAGTGCGCCCGCGTGCGGCTCGTGGCATCTCCTCGTTCGGGGCGAAGCTCGTGTTCCGTAGCTGCGGCGACCGCCACATGCAATCGCGAGGTTCGGTCGAAGGGCGTGACCCGACAATCAAGCCGAAAAGGTAGAATGTCCCCCTCGCTCGGGCGCGCTCCGAGCACGGGCGATGTCGTTCAAGCCGCAAAGTATCATCGACCCGCTCATGGATCATTCGCTGAGATAAATCGCCTCGGCCTTCTCCATGCATTCGCGGGCTTTCCCCCAAATGATTTGCGGGGTTTCCGCAGGCAAAAGGATGAATTGAAAAGTTTCCGCAGGCAAGTAACCGGCTTCGGCAAAGTGCTCCTGGTATACTCTTGATTCCACGCCATACATCTCCCGCAGAAAATCGACCATTGCTTCCGTCGTGTAAATTGAGTTCTCAAACTCCGGATTCAGCTTCGGTGGCGCTCTGACCTGCCCCCAATTCATGTACCAGCCGCTGTGAGAGTCGACCGTGTTTCGCCG
>CAYQZH010000165.1:0-9763 GCA_964421865.1 uncultured Phycisphaera sp.
GTCGCGTCCTAGAATCCACCGACTGGCTGGGCGTCGACGCATGGCCGGTATTCGTCGTCATCGTCCTTTTTCAAGCCCCACGTTCGACGCCTCGCGTCCCAGTCTACGGAGACGCTTCATGCGCGCCCGATTCTACGCCTTCTCTCTGGTCGACCTTCTTGTGACCGCCGCGGTAGCGGTTCTGTTGTTCAGCATCGCCGTACCGACCGGGGCCCGAGTTCGAGAATTGAGCAAACGCTCAGTTTGCGGCGTGAACCTGATGGGGATCGGGGCCGCGGCCAAGGTCTACGCCGCCTCCAACAACGACCAGTGGATGGTTCCGGCGTTCAAACGGGGCCTCATCGACAATGGCGGCATTGATTATCTCGCCGGGTTGTCGATCCATGAGCCTCCCCTCGAACCGGGTGAGGTGGGATATGACCGCTCGTGGGAAACTACGTCGGAAAGACCGGAGTCTCCAAACGCAGGGAGTTCCGCGATGTCCGTCACGCGGGCGTATTGGATGCTGGTCCGATCGGGCGACGTGACCGTCAAGCAGTTCATCTGCCCGAGTAGTCTCGACGACCTACCCGACCCTACTGAGCAAATCGATCTCTATTACGACTTTACGGGCTACGGAAACATTAGCTACGGCTATCAGGTACCGTTCGGTCCTCGCGACACTCGGCCACGGGACGGCATGGACCATCGTCAGATCCTCGGCGCGGACAAGGGGCCGTTCTACACGAACGTACGCCCCCCGGACATCATCCCCGCCTGGGATCCTCCCGTACTGCTTGATGATCCACCGATGAAGTGGCGTCCGTTCAACTCTGTCAATCATGGTGGACAGGGCAACGGCGACGGTCAGAACGCGCTTTTCGCCGACGGGCGCGTCGCGTTCGTGCGTATCCCTGCCGTGGGCATTGATGACGATAACATCTATACCGTCATATCCGACCAGTGGGGCGTGGTTCCGTATAACCGGATCCACGGGGATACTCCGCATGGGTCGGCGACGGGCGGTCCGCCGTATCCGGGGCAGAATGCGTTCGGGAGCGGTGCGGGAAAGTACGCGACGACGGATTCTCTCATTTATCCGTAGGAGGACGACCCGTGACCAACAGCAAGACATCGCTCGTTGTGGCCATCACCGTGCTTCTCGCACTCGTCCCGGCGGTCCGCGCTCAGTTGGTTTCGGTGCGATGTTGTACGGAGCAGGCCGCCCTCCAAAAGATTGGAGATTGCGTGTCGGGGCCTGGAGGAACCTCCCAGCCGGGAGCTTGTCCCGCAGCAGCGACTTGCGCGCTAGGTTTCGGCGAGGACGCGCAGTTGATGGGCAACCTCTGCGATCCGCAACAGACGGAGATACCCGCACCAACGCGAGGCTTTTGCAGCGAGTGGGCGAACGAAGACTTGACGACCGTACGGCAATGTGTCGGCAAGCCGCAGGTGAGCGTTAGTCTCTTCTCCGTGTTCGACGACGAAGTGCGTGCCGCTGTGAACACCCGCCCGCGACGCGCCGCCGCCCAGGTGAGCGACGGCGACCTGGACCTCGCCGACCTGGCCGTGTTCCTTCAGGTCTACGACGTCACGCCCAAGCTCGTGCAAAGCGACGCGGTGCTGGTCTACGTCGAGTGCTGCGTGCCCGAGGAGGTGATTCGAAATATCGGTCAGTGCCTATCAGGACCGCGGGTTACCACGGCGCCGTTCCCGTGCGACGGGGTGGCGACGTGCGTGGCCGGGTTCTCCGAACCGGTCGAGAGCGGCGACTATCAGCACAAACTTTGCGCGAGCGGCGAGCCCGTCTTGCCTGGGCCGTCCGACGCGGTCTGCCTCTCGTGGCAAGCCGAGGGCGTCCCGGCCGTGCATCTCTGTCCGGCGCGAAACATCCCCGGCAGTACCTTCTTCATCGTTTCCGATGCCGATAGCGACGCCGACGTGGACCTCGCCGACTTTGCGGTCTTTCAACGTGAGTTCGCGAGCCCGTTCACTGACTGAGGGCGCGTCCCGTCCGTCTTGTCGCTTGATCCCCGTGGAGCTATGATGCGTCGCCCGCGCACGCCGACCGGAGCTGTGCAAGGCGGGTGGAACCACGATGCCCAAACGAGCCATCATCCTCGGATCGACGGGGTCCATCGGGTGCAATGCGCTCGATGTGCTGGCCGGGTTGAATGGGGAGTGGAGCGTTGTCGGTCTTGCCGCCGGGTCGCGGGGACGCGAACTCGCCCACCAGGCGAACCGCTTTCATCCCCAGGCCGTCGCCATTGCCCGGACGGAGCTTTCCGCGGAGCTGGACGCCGAACTGACCTACTCCCCCCAGGTTTTCGCCGGTGCGAACGCGCTGTGCGACCTGGTCGATACTGTGCCCTTCGACTGTGCGCTGTGTGCGGTCGTCGGTGCGGGCGGACTGGCCGCGACGCTTCGTGCGGTCGAGCTGGGCCGGCGAGTCGCACTCGCCAGCAAGGAGGTTCTGGTGGTCGCGGGATCGTTGCTGATGCCCCTCGCCCGCCGGACCGGGGCTACGCTCATCCCCGTGGACAGCGAGCACTCGGCGATTTTCCAGGCCTTGCACGCCGGGCGACGCACGGAGGTCCGAAAGGTGTATCTCACCGCGTCCGGCGGACCCTTCCGGACCTGGAGCGCCGAAGCGATGGACGAGGCGACGCTGGAAGACGCCTTGCGTCATCCAACCTGGGACATGGGTCCGAAAATCACTATCGACTCGGCGACGATGATGAACAAGGCGCTGGAAATCGTCGAGGCCTGCTGGCTATTTGATCTTCGACCGGATCAGATCGAAGTGATCGTCCATCCCGAGTCGATCATACATTCGCTGGTGGAGTTTTGTGACGGCTCGATGATCGCCCAGTTGGGAACGCCGGATATGCGGACGCCGATTCAATACGCGCTCACCTATCCGGAGCGGCGGTCTTGCCCTTCGCCGCCGCTTGATTTACTGCGTATCCGCGAGTTGAAATTTCACCCGCCGGATCGCGAGCGCTTCCCGGCGTTGGAATTGGGTTACGAGGTGGCCCGTCGCGGCGGCACGTGCGGGGCGGTGCTGAACGCGGCCAACGAGGCCGCCGTCGAGCTGTTCCGCGAAGGCGGCATCGCGTTTCGCGACATCACCGGACTTACGGAGAAGGCCTTGCGAGAGCATGAGTTTAAGGAATCGCCCACGCTCGATGAGTTGCTGATTGCGGACCGGTGGGCCCGACAGGAGGTTAGTCGATGCACAGCCTCTTGATGCTCGCCCAAGCGTCTTCCGTCTTCGACCTCGTCCTGACCGTTTGGAGTACCGTCTGGCCGTACTTGGTGATGCTCCTCGGCTTCTCGGTCATCGTCTTCGTCCACGAGTTGGGCCACTTCGCCGTCGCCAAGTGGGCCGGCGTCCGCGTCGAGACCTTCGCCATCGGCTTCGGCCGGGAGATCGCCGGGTTCACCCGCGGCGAGACCCGCTACTCCTTCAACATCCTCCCTCTCGGCGGTTACGTGAAGATGCTGGGTCAGGAGGATTTCGACGACAAGTCCAACGAGCTGCGCTTCAAGGACGACCCGCGCTCCTTCCTCAACAAACCGGTCGGCCATCGCATGGCCATTGTCTCCGCGGGCGTCATCATGAACACGCTGTTCGCGTGTCTGCTCTTCATGGTGGTGTTCTTGATGGGGATGGAGGCCGTCGCCCCCCGTGTGGACTTCATCGAGCCGGATAGTCCCGCCGAGAAGGCCGGTCTGCTCCCCGGCGACGCCATCCGTCAGATCAACGGCGAGACCATGCTGGAGTTCGCCGAAGTGAAATTCGCCATCCTCCTCGCCCCGCCGCACGAGCCCATTGAGTTCATCGTCGAGCGCGGCGGCGCCGTGCAACGACCCCTGTACATCAAACCCGAGTACCGCGCGCCGGAGACCACCCGCGACTTCCAACGGCAGGTCGTCGGCATCTTGCCCGGCGTCACGCGGGAGATCGTCGCGGTCGGCCCGGAGATCGACACGTCCAAGCCGGATCAGCCTCACGTCGGCGACATACTCGTCGAAGTGGACGGCGTGCCCGCGACGGACGACAACGCCAGCGAAATCTTCAATACCCTCGTCTACAGCCGCGGCAATATCTACGTCGAACGAAAAGACCCGGAACATCCTGCGGTCCCGCCCCATCGCGTTCAGGTGCAGATTCCCCCCGTGCTTTCACTGTATCCCGCCGACAGCCAGGATCCCGGGTCGGTGAGCGTACTCGGGTTGACCCCGCTGCCGCGTTTCGGGCGGGTCGATCCGCGGGGGCGGGCCGCCCTCGCCGGAATTGACGTCGGAGACACCATCCTCCGTTGGGACGATCTTTCCTATCCCACCATGGCCGTCGTGGCTCGGGCCGTCCGCGACCGCGCCGAGTGGGACATCCCCTTTCGCGTTCGAAAGGCGGACGGACGGGTTGTCGAGGGGTTCGTGCGCCCGAAACGCAACAAACGCGGCGCGGCGACCATCCAGGCCACGTGTCGACCGATCGAATCGTCGGCACGACCGTCCGACGGACCGCAGGCGCGGTTCCTGGACGTGCGTAGCGGCGGGATCGCGGCTGAAGCGGGAGTCGAAGCCGGCGACCTCGTGGTGCGTTGCAACGAGGTGGACCATCCGACGAGCGGCGCCGTGAATCGCGCGATCGGCGGCGGCTTCGGCCAGGCGGTGGCGCTGACGCTTCGTAAGCGAGATGGGAGCGTTGTCCAGACGTACCTTCAGCCGCAGGCGCCGGGCGCGATCGACGCCACGTTCACGCTCGTCGCCGACGATCTCTTGCAGACGGGCGATATCGTGCCCACCATCAACAGTCGCCCCAGCCCCGCGGCCGAGGCCGGCATTCCCGCCGGCGTGACCATCACCGCGGTCAACGACATCGCCGTCACCCGGTGGCGTGATTTGATCACCGCCCTGCAGAAGGGCGCGGGTACGACCGTCCAGTTCACGTACGTCGATTCGACCCGCGCGAAACGCATCGTCCCCTTTCGCGTCCCGCGGACGTTGCACACCCTCCTAGCGGTCGGACCCGAGGCGCGAATCGTCAAGATCGACGGCCGCGAAACGGTCTCCGCACAGACCGCCCGCGGAACGGAGAACCTCACCGTCCG
The DNA here is from genome assembly GCA_964421865.1 of uncultured Phycisphaera sp. Taxonomy (GTDB): domain Bacteria; phylum Planctomycetota; class Phycisphaerae; order UBA1845; family UBA1845; genus SBAX01. The sequence goes on from CAYQZH010000165.1 coordinate 5,100, forward strand.
CTACCATGAAGGCACGCGGGCCATCCTGACCGAGTTGATCGGGCGCACCGACGTCGCCGTCGAATATCGCGAGAACCCTCTCTCGCCGCTGAAGACCAAGTCGATCGACGTGACCGCGGACATGGTCGATCCGTGGGTGGGCCGGATCGCGTTCTCGCCGAACATCGACGTGGCCCCGGAATACCGATTGCTCAAGGGCGAGAACGCCCTCGACGCGGTGTGGATCGGCATGCACAAGACCTACTATTTCATCCGCATGGTCTACCGCACGATGCAGCGGATGATCTTCACGCGTAGCGTCAGCCTCGAACAGATGTCCGGGCCGCTGGGCATCATCGACATGGGCGGGCAGATCGCCCGCACGGGGCTGGTGCAGTTCCTTTTCTTTCTCGCCATGATCTCGGCCAACCTCGCGGTGATTAACTTCCTCCCCCTGCCCATCGTCGACGGCGGGCTGATGATTTTCCTCATGATCGAGAAGATCAAAGGCGCTCCCGTGAGTCTGCGCGTCCAGGTGGCGACGCAGATGATCGGGCTCTTCCTGATCGTCGGTCTTTTCCTGTTCGTCACCTACCAGGACGTTGTGCGGATGTGGGGATAAACGCAGAAACGCCGAAAACAGAAACACAAAAACGCCGAAACGGAGTTTTGTAGGGTCCGCTGTGCGGACCATTCTGTTTTCATCATGCCACGTCGTGGCACCATCGATCGGCGGTCGCGGTCCAACGGGACGGTCCGCGAAGCGGACCCTACGGGGATCACCCCCGCGCGAGAACCAGGACGAGGGCGTCATCGTCGGCCTGGGCGCTCGCCAGATGCGAGTTCCAGGTGTTTCCGATACGCGTGATGATGCCCGCGGCGTCGGAGAACGCGTCGCGGTCCAGCAGCGCGTCGTGCAGCCGTTGCTCGCCCAGGGCCTCCCCGCCGGCGCTGGCCGCCTCCACCAGTCCGTCCGTGTAACAGACGATCCGAAACGCCTCCGGCAAGTCGACTCGCGTCGCCGCGAAGACATAGTCAACGTCCACGCCGAGCACGAGCGAAGGCTGATCGAGGGTCACCAGTCGTCCGGCCCCCACCATCAGCAGCGGCGGCATCCCTCCCGCGTTGACGTAGGTCAACTTGCCGGAGGCCATGTCGATCCCCACGTACACGCTGGGGAGCACCTGCCGCGCCTTCGACGAGGCGAGGAGTTGGTTCATGGCGTTGAACATGCCCGCCGGGTCCATTAGCGCGTCTTCGGAGACGGCGACGGCCGTCCGCACCGCGGTGAGGATCGCGTTCGCTTGAACGATCCCGCCGATGCCGTGACCGCCGCCGTCCACCACGATGATCCCGCACCGCCGCTCGTCGAGGTGGATCACGGTGGCGAAATCGCCGCAGCGCATGCGGCCGGGGAAACACTTCGTCGCGACATCGAAGGCGTCGCTCCCCGCGACCGGGGCGCTGACCGCCGCCTGCACCCGCCGGATCGTGGTCATCCACGCCGCCCCCTCGCGGGCCGCGGCGCCGCTGAGCTTCCGCGACGACTCCGCCAACAACGCCCCCACCAAGGCCCCGCTGGCGATAACGTACTGGATGGCCGCGGTGGTGAACGGCTTTTTGGACGAGGGTCGATCGACGTAGAGAACGCCGACCACGTCGCCTCGATACGTCAGAGGCGCGACGACGGCCGTGACGGCGTATCCGAGCTTCGCGTTCAACTGCGCGGCGGTTTGCGGATATCGACCGGCTACGTGCTGGAGCACGGGGGCAAGCACGAAGGACTGGCTGGCCGGGGTGAGCGATCCGCCCGGCGGACGCTTCAACGCACGATGGACCAACGGTCGAAGATCGGTCTTACCGTCGCCGCGAAGGGCGATGAGTCCGCGCTCGGCTTGAAGGTCGAGGATGATCTGCCCTAAAGCCGCACCGGCGATGTCTTCCGCTCGGGCCGTGAGCGGTTGATCGCCGATGAGCTGGGCCAGTTGTTCGATCTGTGCGATGGTCAACGACAGCGGGGCCTTGAGTTTCACCCACTCGCAGTCCGGCGGTTCGGTGCGGTCGGGGGTGAGGAACTCCATGTCCGGTGCGTCGGGCTTGGTGGAGTCGTCCAGAAACTCCAACACGCGATCCCCGGCCCGAATGATGTCGCCGCCGGTCAGCAGCGTCTCCGTAATCAATTCGCCGTTGACGTGGGTTTTGTTGCGGCTGCCCAGATCGCGGACGCGGTATCGACCATTGCTTTCCAGGTCGATGCGGAGGTGCTCGCGCGAGATCATGTCCGAGTCGAGGATGAGCTGGGAGGTCGGCGCTCGGCCGATGAGGAAATGTTCCGAGTCCAGCAGCTTGGTCTGCAACCGCCCGGCGTCATCCAGGTATCGAAGCGCACCCATGACCCAACACTATAGACGCGCTGTCCCACACGGCAAGCGACACAACCCGTCCGTGGAAATAGGAAAGCTGGGTGGGGAAGTGCGAAGGGTTAGGGGCGACGAGGCCACCTACAACGTAAGCAATGCGTCAATCAGCTCTTCATCATCGAGCCCTAAGTCACGGAGCTGGGCGCGTTTGTCGTCGTCGGTCAGGTTGTTGTCGTTGACGATAGCCTTGACGTCATCGAGCAGGATCGCATGTCCGTCCGCGGCGAGGAGTTGATGCGGGAACGTCGTCGGCACACCGCTCCCGCATCCGGCCGCCACGGACAAAACGAGGCCTAGGAAGCCGCTCCGCAGGATTCTCATTGCCGATCTCCACAGACCCGCACCGTGGTATCCATCATCCCCGTCGATGCTAACCGGTGAGGAACACGATTACAACGTGACCTCGCGACGCTTCGTCACGCCGGCGCGGCGACGAGTTCCACGGGAACTTCCTCGGGCGTGCGTGTCGGACCAGGGGTTCTACGTCCGACGCGAGCCTTGATCGCCTCGGACAGAACCTCGACTCTCGACGCCCACGTGTCGTTTTTCATCGTGGCACTGATCGCCGCACGTCGGCAGGGCGCGTGGGCCGCCAGCACCGCATCGCAGGCCGCGGCGAAGTCCTCCGCCGTGTCCGCGATCATGATCGGCCCCTCGTAGCGACGGGCCTCCGGCAACGATGTGGAGATGACCGGCAGTCCGGCAGCCAGATACTCGTGCATCTTGATGGGGTTGATGTTGCGGGTCATTGCACTCCTTGCGAACGGCAGCAGTCCCGCGTCGAAGGATGCGCAATACGCCGGCAGGTCCGCGTACGCACGACGACCCAACAAGTACACATTGCCCAGGCACGCCAATTCAGAGACGTCCACGCGGCGATCGCCGATCAGCACGAACGAGTAGTGGGGACGGAGTCGCGCAACCTCCGCAAGCAGCCCGCGGTCGATCCAATGGTGGATCAATCCGAAAAAACCGAAGATCGGTTTGGGAACGTCCGCAAGATCGCACGGTCGTTTGAGTCTCGACCGCCATGCCCCCGCGAAGTGCTCGTAGTCCACCCCGTGACGGACCAGCAGAGTGTCGGATCGCCGGGCGCGCTTCGTTTCATACAAGGATTCGGAGGTCGTGACCACCAGGTCCGCCCGGGCCAGCGACTCCTCTTCGGCCGCATGGATCCGCTGCGGATCGAACCCCTCGAACTCACTGTATTCATCCACGCAATAATAGACCGAACACTCCTCGTTGAACCGACCGTACAGGAAGGGTACGTCCGGGGCGAACGACCACAGTTGCACGGGCTTCCGTGCCTCCGGATCGACCGCCCGAGCGGCGCGACGAATCTGCGTGACGAGCATCCGTTGATGCAGCCGGCGAAGCAGCGGCTGCGATGCGCCGGGAATGACCAACGGCGTGACCTGGACGATCGAGGGGGTGACCCGACAAGCTCCTCTTGCAAAGCGTCGCACGGCCGACCAAGCGGCGCGGAAATCCGCGGCGCTCGCCTGCGGGCGCCGCGTGCCGTGATAATTCACCCACACGATATCATTGCGCCGGGCGAGGATTTTCATGATCTGATGCTTGCTCGTGGGATCGTAGTCCCACGAGTTGGCGATGCAGACGATGAGCCGACCTTCGATCATGCCGTGAATCTCGCACCTCGGTTCACTTTTCTTTGTCGCCCTGTTTCACGTAGTCGTAGTAGCGGTAATAGTTGTAACGGTATCCGTACCCATACCCGTAGCCGTAGTACCCTCCGGCCGGCGCGTCTCGGCCGACCAGGAGACATCCGACGATCGGGATATTGTTGACTTGCAACAGTCGCACGGCCCGTTTTGCGGCGGCCTCATGCGTGCGGTGCAGACGCACGATCACGACGACGCCGGTGCACATCTGCCCGATGATGCCAACGTCCGTCACCGTTGTCGCCGGCGGCGTGTCCACGATGGTGTAGTGAAAATCGTTCTGCATCCGTTTGAACGCGGGCGACATCCCCGCGGCGGTCAACAGTTCCGCGGCCGGTCGTCCGTTGGTGCTGCCCGCGGGGATGAACATCAGGTTGGGGATTGGCGTGGAGCGCAGCACTTCCTCGTACGTCGCCCGCCCGTCGAGGACTTCCGCCAGCCCCGGCCCGGTGGGCTGGTTCAGCATGTGGGCGAGGGAACTCCGTCGAAAGTCGCCGTCCACCACCAGCACTTTCAGGTGGCGGATCTCCGCCAGGATACAGCCCAGGTTCAGCGTGGTGACGCTCTTCCCTTCCTTCGGGAC
>CAYQZH010000166.1:0-9758 GCA_964421865.1 uncultured Phycisphaera sp.
ACTCGACCCTCGGCGGTCGACTACGTGGAATATGGAAAACGCTGCAATTCACGCTATGTGCAGCAGCGTAAAACGGCTAAACTGTACACTATTGGTCCAGTCGTTCATCATCCGCCCGGAAGTGTACGACCCGGCGCGAACGGCAGCGAAACTTGCGTGCATCGAGAGGACGCGTAGCAACATCGCGATGGGCCCGCGGCCACAGATCGTGTCCTTCGTCTTTGCCCGATGATCGAGGAAGCCGTCGAACTCTCCGTTGAGGATTGGCGCCGCTGCCTGGTCCGCGAGCTCGCGGAGTTTGCTCGGCACGTCACCGTCGAAGGGCGTGTACCTGTACTGGGGGCCGAAGTGCGTGAAATCGCTGCTCGCCACCAGAAGCGTACCCTCGTCCACGCAGCGGAGGATGGCGTCGGCGGCCGTCGCGTAATCACTCGTGGACATCCGCCCGATCAGCGACGGCACCAGCCGAAACTCGCGGACGGTCCTTTGAAGAAACGGCAGTTGTAGTTCGAGCGAATGTTCATCGCGATCCATGCCGGGATGCGCGGCGACTCCGGGACTTTTCAGCAGGGAATCGCACACTTCCCGGTCGATGGGGACTTCGCCCAGCGGCGTTCGATAGGCGCTGAGGTCCTCGGGCACATCCACACCGTTGTAGAGGCCCGCGCTGGAATGGCTGAAAGCCAGGACGATGACGCGCCGGTATTGATGACCCTGCAGCCAGCGGTAACCCTCGGCCGCAACCGGCGCGCTGAAGCGATAACCGGCATGCGGCACGATCAGCGCGAGCGGTCTCACCCCCGATGTCGGCGGGGAGGCGCGGGCAAGGAGATCGTCAACTTGCCTCGCAAGCTCCGCCTCGCTCTCCGGATACCACTGACCGGCGCAATACGCCGGGCGAACTTTCGGCTCCGCCGTTCCCGCAAACCCCGCCGTCCCGGCGCACAGGCCAATCGCGCCAAGGTAAAAAAAACGCCGAGCGCGCTTCGTCGCGTACATCTCGCGCACCTCCCTCCGGCCCGGGGGGAACATTATACCCGCGATGGGCACTCCTGTGGATACCGAGAATGGCCCCGGCGAGCGCGGCGCATGATGGCACGGGCAGGGCCCCTTTCCCACGCACCGAGGTAGGCCGCAAAGAAAGGCCGTTGAAACCATAGAGCTGATACTGCGCGATTGTCGTGGGCCCACCGTAGAGAGCGTCACTGGCGTGTCCGTGACCGACGCGTAGGTGAACAAAGGCTATCGCGGACACGGATACGGCGGAGCGACGAACGTGCACGTGGCCGGTCAAGGAGGTGCGAATCGCTCACCATCGGAGCGCCGTCGCAGGCGCCGGCGAAGCGCGATCGAGCCCAAGATCGGTCCTCTCCACAGCGATCCTCGGATGGATCGGTGCTTGGGGGCCGGACGGGTGGGCGATGCGATCAACGCCGTGCTCGCGGCCGCCGGTTCCAACCTCCGCAGGCTCCTGCGGCGGCTTGCCGCTGCGCTGGTCCGCCGGCTGCCCGGGATGGACCCCCCCCGCACACGAACGGCACAGGCCGACCAGCCCGGTGGTCGATAAGGCCAAAGACGCTGTTGGTGTCGACAGCGCTGCGCGGCTGTCCCCCAACCGGCCATCGCCGCATTGGACATCACAAACAGACGGCTTTTTCAGGGACGACTACCTTGGTACGACAAGTATCGGGAGCGTTGCTTGACGACTGTCGGAATCGCGAATATGCTTGCCGGTATTGTACACCACGCGGGTGTAGCTCAGTGGTAGAGCGTCACGTTGCCAACGTGAATGTCGAGGGTTCAAGTCCCTTCACCCGCTTTGTTGAATTGTCGTGCTTCGCAGCGCAAGCCTCTGCAAACTCAATAGGTTGCGACGACGCACCCCCCTGACCCCCTGATTCACTCTCACTGCACGTTCGCGCATTACAGCGCTCGTTTGTGCGTCGTGCGCGCTGCGCTGGCGCTGCGCGCTGCGCTTCACCGTTGTCGAACGTGCCGGTCATGCGGATCGCGTCCGCTTCTTGTACGGGTTCGGTGGGCAGCCACGGCAGCGCCGCGATCGCAGCGGCCACCGGCAACACCCTTTCGTCCGTATAGACGTTCGCGGTCAAACGCGGATCGGTATGCCGCAGGTGCGCTTGGCCGAGTCGCAGCGGGACCGCGTTCGCCGACAGGTAGGTTGCCAGCGATTTCCGCATGGAGTGCAGGTCCACCCGACCCCGCTCGTTGGTCCCGGCGACTCCCGCGAGCCGTAGATCGGCATTGAGCGCCTTCATCCCCGGCACGCGCGACAATACCGGATCGGTCGGCTTGGCGTCGGCGGGTCAATGGGTTCGCAGGGCTTCCACAACCTGCGGATGGAGGGCGACCGAATCGGCTCGCCGTGACTTTGTGGTTTTCGCCCGCAGGTCGATCCGGGCGGGCAGCGTATCGAGCCGAACGTCCTGCCATTGCAACGCTCGCAGCTCCGAGCGTCGCAAGCCGGTCCACAACGCCAACAAGTACGCCAACGCCCGTTCCCGCCCGATCCGTACAACCAGACACGACCCGACGCCGACCCGCTTCCGTCGAATAGGCGATGTAGTAGGGCTTGCCCTTATCTCGTTTATCCGCCGAACGCTTGAAAACACTCGCCATACGTCGCCTACCTTTGCTTTCGCCGCGTGTCAGCCACGATGCGCAGGCCGAGTGCCTTGCAGAGCCGCGACGCGACGCCGGTCGCAACGTCGCGCGTACCCGTTGCGAATCCGTGACAGCTTGCGTACGGGACACGACTTTCTTCGGCCAACCGTTTGATCGACCAGCCCGATTCGCGGAACGCCGCCCGGATCGTGTTCGCCAATTCGTTGTCGGGGTTCGACCTCATACCAACAGAATATCCGATTTACGATACCGTGTCAACCTGATTCCGTTCGTCTGGGCGGAATCTCGCTCGCCGCACGCATCCGTTCCACGGTTTCCCGCAAGGCTTCGGCTTCGGCGTACTCGCGTAACTGTCCGCCGTCGTATTCCCGGATCGCGGCCGGTTCCTCGAACCCAGTTCGCCAGTCCGGCGGTAGACCGGCAACCGTGATTTCGCGTGGAGCCGGGGCGTCGGGGGCTAACTTCCCGGCCCGTAGCGCCCGCAAACGTTCGAGAGCGGAAATCACGTCGATACCCCCTGCGCACAATCCGCAGAATGCGCAGAATGGTCCGCCGACCCCAAATTGTGCGTATTGTGCGTATTCTGCGCGTGGACCAACGGATTCACGTCGTACGGGGTGCTCGGCTTCCGCCCCGGCCCCGACCGCTCGGTCTGTCGCTCCCGGATGAACCCGTGTTCGGCCAACAGCCGCAGAGGTTCGTCGAGCGCATCGACCCGATGGACTGTCCCGCGCAGCTCGTTGAAGGCGTCGCGGCGCGTAAACCCTGTCAGCCGATTCTCAGTCACCCATGCCAAAAGGCGCCGCGCCAAAGCCGTCGCCGGATTCGCCCCCATTCCGCAGAACGCGGCCTTGCCGTGCTGGATGGCATACTCCCCGACCGCGATGGCGCAAAGCATCGTTTCCACGTCGAGCGGGTGAGCCGCCGGGTTTCCGGTCGGCGCGTGTATCAGCCCGTGGAAGATCCCCGCGATCCGGCAGACCGCACCAGGCAGCTTGCTTCCCCAGTCGCGCATGGCAGATAACTCACCGCCGGGGCGCAGTTCCGTCTCGGTCCATGCTCTGAAACGGTTGAGTTCCACCAGCGCTTTGGCGCTCACTCGTACAACAAACGGGCATGGACTGCCGTTGGCATCAACCGCCGCTTGGAGTTGAAGCGCCGCGCGTACAAGACGAGTGTAGTTGGCGGACACCTGGGCGGGCACCGGCGCCGTGTTTAGCTTACGGAATCCGACCCGCGACGCTGGGAGTGAGTAGCGAAACCGCGCCAGCAGACCACGCCCGCGAAAACCGGGCTTCTCCATCAGACCGCGCAGCACGTCCGGTTGAACCGCCAGTCCGACCGAGAGGGCCGGGCGGCGTACGTACTCATTTGCCCGGCTCACGCGGTTCAGCTTGTAATCGTCACCCGCGTGCCCTTTGAGATACACACCGAGCCGACCAACACCGTCGCTATAGCGCCCGGCCATCAGGTCGAACACGTCGCCCTCGGGCGATATCCGCCGCCCGCCACCTGCGCGACCTCGACAATCTCACAGGCGCGGGAAGTCGGCCCGTTGAATTCAACTTCCAGATTTGCCTCGGCGACAGCTTTAACGCTGCCGCCACGTCACGCACGGTCAATAGCTCTACCACGTCTCTAACTCCGAACTACCTCAAGTCCGCGTCGCGTTCGCACATCGAATGCGAAGGTCCGCAGCGGACTAGCGGTGTCCATCGTTGCACGGATTGTTCTTTGCGGGGATGAAAAGACAGTCGGCGGACGCGCGGACACTCCTGAAACGCCTTGCCGGATGCGTGGTTCGGGAGAAGTTTTTTTCGATGGACGTTCGATGGACGCTAAGGGACGCGCTAATCGTTGCCGATTATGTGCAGCCCAGCGCATTCGCGGTAGAGATACTTTTCCTCGTTCCGCGCCCGCCCGTCGGATTCGGTCCCGTCCCCGCCTAAGGCATGTTTTGCTCGCCACCGTTCGAGGCGCCTCCTGAACGCTGGAAGCTGGTCATTGCCGAGGCCGTGGCGTGTCGCAAGATCCGAGGCGGTGAAGAATCCCTCGGTCGCCTTGCTGGATGGAATCCCGGTCCTGTGAGATGGTGGTGATTCAAGGCGGTTTTCATCCTCAAGATGCTCTGCCAGCTCCCAACCCGTAGGCGTGAGGCGATACCATTTCATTGTTGCAAGGCCGTCTATCAACATGGTGCCGCGGCGCACGGAGCACGTGGGAATGTTCACGCGGCTCGGATACGCGACACACGGAGCACCCGTGCTCAAGAACCAAACAACGCCGGCTCCGGTCCGGTAACGAGAGTTTTCTGCGGGTATTTCCCGTCGTTTACGTTTCGTCTCAATCAGCCCGCGCCGTTCAAGCGCCATGAGCGAACCGTCTCTATTTTTCCAGCAGATGAATCGAAGAATTCAAGCCACAGGAAGAGGTCAGGAACCCAGTCCAGGAGTTTTTCCTCGCCGCCGGGCTCCCAATCGTCATCAACGACGGGATCTTCGGGTCGGGGCATTTCGATCGTCATCCCTCGTGCAAGGCGAGCCAGCGCTTCGAGTACTTGCTTATCGATCGCGTGTAGTACGCGCCGTTCACCCACGGCGGCCTCGCTGGTTAGCGATCCGGAGTAGGCTTTCGCTTGAGATGGTTGGCTTAGAGCGTCGTTGAATCGCTCTCGCTCTTCCTTCTTCAGCAGCGAGAGATCATCCAGGCGGCGGACAGCCTCTCCGGAGACCCTGATCTCCAAAGTGGCCGTCTCCTCGTTCGCGGCGCGAAACCAATTCTCCAGATCACAGTCAAAGGTCCAATCGACTCTGTAACCAGGCACATAAAACCGGGATTCTATCCAGCGGAAATTCTTCAGATCCCTAAGTGACTGTACCGCCTTCAACTCACGTGGTAGGTCGGAAAACTGCCAGACGCGCCTTTGCAACAGCAATTGGATGAGAGGAATCAGTCGCTCTTCGTCTCGCATCGGCGTCTAGGCCCGTGCCATGCACTTGTTGTCAGCTTGGGCGCGACAATCAACATACGCTCCGGACGGCACTCGGCGGAGATCAGCTGCCTGCCCATTTGGTATTAACGTACGCTAACGAGCGCTGTCGTTCAACGCCTTGCAAGACGAGCGAGCGGTTGGCTAGTATGAGCGGAGTTGCCGCGTCAGGTATGCGGGGAAGGGGCGTGGACTCGACGGGGTTTGCTTGTCGGATGGGCGCCAAGCCGGGGTCCGGCAAGGACACGCTGAACAGCCGCGAAACGCGCGACCTGTTGGCGTCTCTACTTGAGCGTTGACATGGGCACGCGAAGCCAAGTTGTCGGAACCGCGAACGGAGACGATCAGCCGCCCGAGGAATATCAACGGTTCGTTCTCGACGAGGTTCGATCGACCGGGGAGATGCTGACGCTCGTCTATGGCGGGCACGTATTCGGCGGTGTCGTGCGCTGTCTGCTCGATCCGAAGGGCGTAGAAAGCGCTTTGCGACCCGGCACGAGGATTTTCGTCCGTTACCACAACGAGGAGACCGGCGCGCCCGGCCAAGTCGCCCACATCATCATCCGCCATCCGTCAGCCGAAGGCTGGGCCGAAGTGTACTCTGGCGCTGTGTAGAGCGACCTGAAACGGGGCTGGTCCGCGTTGTCGGCGTAGATGCAAACCAACACCAGCGCGGTCCGACGGCGGGAGCGACCCGCCTACCCGACGATTCGATAACGCTCAGCGTTGTCGATGACAACCCGGATCTCCCAGATGGAGCCCGAGAGGTGCTTAGATTCCGAATAACACAGCCGCGCCGCCGACAGCGATCAGTGCGCCGATTGCCGTGCGCAACGAGATGCGCTCGCGGTGCATGATTGCGGTAGCTGGGAGGATGAAAATGGGCGAGAGCGTCAACAAGGTTTGCGCGACGCCAAGCGGTGCCCTATCACATGCGATAAGGGAAAGCCAAACGCCGAGGTAGGGTTCCGTCACCGCGCCGCAGAGCGAAAAGAGAATCCCCACTCGCCAGGCAGACGCGTTCGCACGGCCCCCGGCGCCCTTTTCGGACCGCGGAAATGCGTGAGCAGACCAGGCGATGGTGGCCGTCGAGCGTCCGCGGAACCAAAGTTGGGCCGCGAGCGCGGGCACGATGGTCATCGCGGCGAAGATCATCCGAATGAGTGTCGCGGTCTGCGCCTCGACGCCGCGACCGCCCTCACCGTGTCCCATACCGATCTTGCTCAGCAGGTAGCCTCCAGATTGGCAAAGTGCCGCCACTAAAGCCAGGAGCACTCCCCGGAGGAGCTTTTGGCGCGGGATTGTGGCGGGTCCATAACGACGTTCCCCAATGACGCAGAGGATACCACCGACGGTCATTGCCAATCCGAGCCATGCGGTGCCGGGCAGATGTTCACCGAGAAAAACACGCCCAAAGAAGGCCGCCCAAAGCGGCGAAGTTGTGGTCACGAGCAGCGCAAGCCGTGGTCCGATTTCCACAAAGGCTGCGATGATCGCTTGATCGCCGATGGTGAGGCCTACAATCCCGGAAACACCGAGAAACGCGGCCTGAGTCCAGGGAACCACCGGGATCCAAACTCCCTGCAAGCAGCGATGAGTGACCGCGAGCAGGACGCAGGCGAAAGAGATGCGCGTCGCGTTCACGACGGTCACGCCGACGCGCTTGCCGGCAGCGGTGAAGAAGAGCGTGGTGATCGTCCAAAGAAGCGACGTTCCGACGCCTGCGAGTTGACCGACGTACGCATGAAGCCAACCGAGTTCCATTAGGAAATTGTAAGCCTAAGCAGCGAAACGCAAAGCCTGGCACCGGACCGAAGGCCAAGCGAGGAAACTGACTACGGGAATCCAAGACGCTACGGCAAGCCAACGCCGTTGTGAGCCCCACCTCGGACCTCCTCATCTCGATGATCTACGACCCGCGACGAACCGCCTCATCAGGGGAATGAAATAGCTACGCCAGACAATCGCGCGGGGGCCGGTCATGGGCAAAAAAACGCAAGCCGAGAATGGGTCCCATGCTGAAATGTCGCGTGTCGGGGGAGGGGGATAGCTTCACCGGTACCGCGCAAAAAGGGGTGGAGTTGGGTTCAAAAACGTGGCGCAAAATGGGTCCCAGCCGCGCGCGGGCGCACGCGCGTGAGCGCACGAGCGGCGAGTGTCATCGCGTGGCACGTTCGGAAACGACCCGAGAACAGCCTGAAAACAAGCCGAAAATAGACCGCAAACCATTCGCATCGTCATCGTGCCATTCGGTGACACCGTTTCTTCTACAACGGACCCGTTGTAGAAAAATCCGTGCCAGCGCTTGACACGCGCCGAATCATCGTGTATGGTGTAGGCAGTTCGGTGCAACGTGCATCGACAAATTGACCCCCGCGACGTGCGACCGTCCGGGGGTCGTGGTCCGAGACTACTGTGGAGTCCCGAACGATGAAAGCCTACCATTCGGAAAGCGCCGAGTCCACCGCGGCGCGAAACAAGCCGAGGGTGGAATCCTGCACGCGGGCGATTGTGGAACGATTCGAGCGCGGCGACTTGCCGACGGCGCTCGCCCCGGTGTTCATCCGCCGCAAGGCCGACGTACCATGCCGAAAGTGGAGTTGGCGGAATCAACTCTTGACCGCGCTCGCCGGATTCGACGACGCCCGCACCTATCTGCAATGGAAAGACGCGGGTCGGCACGTCAAGGCCGGTGAACATGCGTTCTACATCCTCGAACCGTGCCGCTACACGGTAAAGGAAACAGACGGCGACACGGGCGAAGAAAAAGACGTGTCCATCCTTCGCGGGTTCAAGGCCGGGGCGCCGTTCGGGTACGAACAGACGGACGGCGAAGCGCTACCCGAACGGGAAGCCGAGTCGCGGTTTATCGACGGTTTACCGCTCGTTTCCGTGGCGTTTTCGTGGGGTTTGCGGGTCGGCACGTTCAACGGCGCGGACGGCAAGGCGCAGGGTTGGTTCCGACACGACGGGGATCGTGGCGTCGCAATCGCGCTGGGAGTCGAGAACCTATCGACGTGGGCGCACGAGTTGGTACACGCTGCGGACCTGCGCAACGGCAAGCTGGTCACGAAAGCCGAGCGCCAAGAGTTGTTCAATGAAGTCGTGGCCGAGTTGGGCGGCGCGACCTTGCTACGCTGCATCGGGTACGAATCCGACGCCGACCTGGGCGGGTGTTTCGAGTACGTCAAACACTACTGCGAGCGTAACGACGGCAAGGTCGATCGGGTCTGTATGCGGCTTTTGGACCGGGTCTGCGAAGCCGTCGCGCTGATTCTCGACACGGCGGAATCCCTTGCCAACGCGCCCGCGGCGCAGGCGGTGGTCGCATGACGACCGTGTACGTTTGCAAACGCGCGGGGTTTACCCCCTTCTTTCAGCGTTCTTTCGACGATGTTTCGGAAGCGGCGCGGTTCGCCGATTCGTGGCGTCCGTTGCACGTCACGATCCACAATGAATCCGGGCAAGCGCTGGACCCTTCCGATCCTTCGGGGCTCAGGACAGGCTTCATCCGATGCAAGGGCAAGCCGAGCGGGTCGGCTCTGCGACCCTTTGAGAACGCCGACGGCGCGGACGCGCTTTGTCCGTTCTGCGGCGCGCCGGAGGCGCTCATCATCGCCGAAGATGATCTACTCCACGCCTGCGACACTTGCGACCGCGTTTGGTACATCGACCAAGCCGGGAACGTCCTACCCGCCGATCGGTGTCCGTCGTGCGAGTCCGATTCGGTTACGGTGTTTGAAGATGGACGCCGACGCTGCGGCGCGTGCGGCCATGCGTTCTTTTTCGACGGTCTAACCTACGTCGATCCGGCGACGGTGGCGACGGAAAGCGACGGTGACGAATGCTAAGCGAACGATACCGACCGAAAACGTGGGACAGTTTTGTCGGACAGCCGGTCATCGACGAAATCCGCGAAGCCTGCGGCGATTCGTGGCTGTTCGACGGCTGCGGGGAGCGCTGGTTATTCGAGTCCGACGGGATTGCGGGTTGCGGACGGGTTCGGGGGACGGCGCGGGGGCGGCGCTTCGATCGCTGCATAAGTTGTTGATGCTCGATCTGGCCATCATGGGTGTTCCTCCGCGGCGACTCGGGCACGGGCAAGGACCTGATCGCCCGGGTGATC
>CAYQZH010000167.1:0-9738 GCA_964421865.1 uncultured Phycisphaera sp.
GTCGATGAGAATGTTGGGTCCGTCGGCGAAGGGGAAGAAGGCATCTGAGGCCGCGGCCGATCCGGGCAACTTGTCCGCGTGCCCGTTCTCTTTCGCGAGCCACGTGGCGATCCGGCAGCTCATCACCCGGGACATCTGTCCGGCCCCGTTGCCGATGAGCATCCCATCTTTGCAAATGCTGATGGCGTTGCTCTTGGTGTGCTTGGCGATGAGCCAGGCCAATCTCAAATCTGAAATCTCAGATTCGCTGGGCGGGCGTTTGGTGACTACTTTCCATTGATCTTCATTGAGGCCGACGAGATCTGGGGTCTGGACCAGCATTCCGCCGGCGATGCTCTTGAACTCCAGCCCGGTCGGGTTGGGCGATGCGTCCGACTCTCCGGCACTCATCAATCGGACCTTCTTGCCCCATTCTTTCCGAGCGCGAATCACTTCGACCGTCTTCTCGTGGAATGTCGGGGCGATCCAGACTTCAACGAAGAACCCGCCCGCGCCCGCGGCCTTGCCCCACAGGTCGTAGCTCCGCATCACGGCATCGGCGAAGGCCTCGTCGATCGGGAAGCTACACGCAAGTATGCCGCCCAACGCCGCGTTGGGATCGCCCAGATACGCTTGCCGATACGCCTCGACAGGGTCGGAGGCGATCCCCACGCCGCAGGGGTTGGTGTGCTTGACGAATACCACTGAACCTACCCCCGTGAACGGGAAGGCAGCCTTTGTGTGGGACCGACTTTCCAGTCGGTCACGTCGTCCCTCGTAGTACTCCGCTAGCTCCTCCCAGGCGCGTTCGTTGATCCAAAGCCAACGATAGTTCCGGCCAAGACCGACCTTCTCGGGGTTTCCGTTAATGTAATCCAGTCGCTGGTAATACTCCTTTTCGTTACGGATGATCCGGTCCCAGGTTTCGTCCAGCCACAACGAGCCGCTCGTACGGCGCAACTCGTTGATTCGGCGAGCCGAAAACCCTTTGATGCTCCGGAGAATCTCCCCAAGCGACACCCACTCGCCGGAAGCACTCTCGTGCGGTGTGACGACTAGGTGAACATGATCGGGCATCACCACGCAAGCGTGCAGCGTCATTTTGCTGCCGTGCCAGTGGCGGCATGCTTCGAGCACGATGCTCCGTTCCTCCGGGTTCAGGGTTCCGGCTCGCATTCGGAAAGTCAGGAAGTAATGCGATTCCGGATTCTGAATATGAGGCAGATGACGCCGCGTGTGAATCTCTTCGGTGATCGGGCGAATGACCGACTGGAAAGTCGGTCCCACATTTCCGGATAGTTCTCTCGCCAACTCGGAGCACAGGCCCAGGGCTGAGCTCGCGTCCACGAAGTTGTTGAACGACGGAAAGACCGTGGACGAGATGCTCGCCCGAACGCTCGGTTGAGGTCCGCCGATTACGTATAGCGAGGCCTTTTGGTGGGGATTCTCGCCGTAGTGGCATTCAACTGATTTGATGAGCTCGATCTCCAATGTCGCAGACGTCGTGTCGGTGACGTCCTTGCCGCTCGCCGTCTGAGATGGTCCACATCGCAGTTCTGTCCACCGACCAGCCAAATACGCGTCGACCTTTGCGTCGTATGCGGAAGTGTCTTGGTAGACAATGGACGCCAAGACCATGCGCCCGGTTTCCAAAAGTTCCCCATTCTCACGCAATTCCTCCAAGACATACGATAGACCTTCCTTGCGCAAGATCGGGACGACCTGCCTGTAGTTCTTTGCGGCGGCACGAAGTAAGCATGGTCCGCCGATGTCGATCATTTCAATGGCTTGCTCGAAGGTGCAGTTCGGATCGGCCACCGTTTTCTCGAACGGATAAAGATTCACCACCACCATGTCGATCGGTTCGATGCCCTGCTCTGTAAGCTGTCGCATGTGTTCGGGATTGTCGCGGTCAGCCAGGATGGCCGCATGGATTTTGGGGTGGAGCGTCTTGACCCGACCGTCGAGCATCTCCGGGAAGCCGGTGATCTGCTCGACGAGCGTGACCGGAATCCCGTTTTCCTTCAGCAGAGCCGCAGTGCCGCCGGTGGAGATGATCTCCACGCCGAACTCATCGACCAACGCGCGGGCGAAATCGACGATGCCGGTTTTGTCGTAGACGCTGATCAGCGCCCGTTTGATGCGGCGCTCGGCCATGGCGGTATCGTAACTCGATTCCGTCCTCGTGTCAGCCGCGTCATGCAGGACATCTACGGCTTAGGGTCTTTCTTACTGCGAAGGGGATCGTTGTCGCTGGGGTCGGGTTCAGGGACGAAGGCCTTGGGGAGCCGCTCGGACGCCTTCGACTCGTCGATCGGCGGCTGGTTGAGCTGCGCCTGTGCGGCGAGTACCTGCTGTCGGCGGAGGTAGGGCACGTTATCGAGCCGGGTGCAAAGGACGCGGCCATCATGGCCCAACAGGTACACCGAGTCGTCCCGCGAATTGGACACCGCCTTGAACACCAGGGGCGTCTCGACCGTGGCCAGCACTTCGCCCTTGTCGTGGTGGACGACCTGGATGAGGTTGCGGGTGGTGAATACAACATCCCCGTTGGCGCTATGGGCCGCGAGAGACCGTCCATCGGCGAGCCGCCATTTTTCCCGTCCGGTCATGGCGTCCAACGCCGTCAGACCTTGATCCGGGCAGTATTGATAGACTGTCTGGGCGACGGCCGTCGGTCCCTCGGTCAGCGGGCGGGGAAACCGCGCCCGCCACAGAATCGTCCCGATCCCGCGGTGCAGCTTGTACAACGATCGGTCGGCGCTGGCCACGTACACCCCGCTGTCATCCACGGCGGGGTCGCCGTTGATCGCCCCCTCCGTGCGAAACGACCAACGCAACGTCTTGTCGTCCGCAAGGCACGAGAAGACCGAGCCGCCCTGAGACGCGAAGAGGAGGGTGTCGCGGTCGTAGAGGATCGGGGTCGCGGTTACCGGTCCACCGGCGCGGACCTCCCATCGCTTGATCGGCCGGTTGGGGAATCGAGGATCGACGCTGAGGGAATAGAACCGCCCGTCTGCGCCGCCCATGAAGAGCTTGTCGTCGAAGCCCACTGCGGCGCTGCCAATGGGGAATTCGGGCGTGAACCGCTGTTTCAGTTCCCCGCCGAATCGGTCATAGATGAAGACCGCAGTCGTCGTGGGGATAACGACGGGGCCGGCGCCGTGGCCCTCGCGCAGGTGGGCGGGGGGGTAGATTCGATAGTCGGCCTCGGTGAGCTTCGCGCCCCAACGAAGCAGACCGACGTCGGCCTTCAAGGAGAACACGCTTCCGCCCTTGGAAACCACGTAAAGGGCTTCGTCCAGCAGATAGGCGTCACGCACGGCGTCGTTGGGCGCGAGCGGCAATCGGGCCTCCCAGAACTTGATGAATCCGGCCTGTTGAAGGGCGGCGTCGCTCACCAGAGCTGAGCCGCCGGCAGCGTTGGCTGGGCCGACGACGCCTGCCGCAACCGCGAGAAAGACCGTCATCTGCAACAGCATTCGTTTGACTCCGCGGCTCCTCGGCAGGCTACCGGGCTGGAAACCGCCCCCACCAGGACTCCGTCGGTATTCCAGGCGAAAAAACGCCCTCCGTCAACCGACCCGTGAGTCGCCTTCGTCGGCCCGTAGGGCGCGTCCGTGGGCCGCCTCCCAAGATTGCATCTGCTCGATCATCGCCAGGTGGCCGGTGATGGTCGCCTTCATCCGCTCGGACGCGGGGACGATCTCGAAAACATGGGGGCGACCCTCCGCCCTGGCCCGTAGATCGTGGACAAAGTCCTCCCAGCTCCCCTCGTACAGCGTGTCTCTAATCCGAAGAAGCATCCTTTGATCGTCGGTGAGGGGGAACCGGTCAAGGTCGTCGAGAGGGGACGTTCCGATGATCGTACTCTCCGAAACGTCGCGATCCATGTCGGCACGGATTGGACCAGGCCGCCGTTCGCCGGTCAAGCGACGGTATTGCCGGGCGCGCTCATGTCAGCGCACCGGGGCGGACCTGGTCGATGCTCGCCGATTCGCAAAGAGTACGCGGCTCGCTCGCGCTACGTCCTGGGGCGGAGAAACACGGCAAAAAGGAGAGCAAGCATGGCGCCGATCAGAGCGACAAGCCCGCTCTCGTCATCCGGGAGCCCCACCAACAAACTGGCGGGCGCCTCCTCAATCGCTTTATAATAATAAATAGGCGGCGCAGGGACGCAGTCCCCCTAGATAATGCATGGAGGAATAGGGGGACAGGTGTACCCGACACAGAATGTCGTCCCCAGCATCCCCGCAGCAAGCCGTCGAACCAGTCGATCTAACTTTCGCATAGCATTCTCCAAAAAAGGGCCCTGAACCTAACATCTCGTATATTACATCGGCAGAGCACCCGGTCAAGAGGTTCCTCTGCCGTGTCCAGGCCCGGTCAAGCAGCGGCATGGGACGGTGCACAACAGGCAAGGTGCGCGTGCCTGCGCCTGGACTGGGGGACGGGGCTGATGCGCTACGGGGCAAATATAGCGAGGAGCGCGACGCCCCTAGGCCGCACGCTACAGGCCTCCAAACAAGAAGCGCAACACCTCCCGAAGGACGTACCCACCAAAAACAATGAATGCGAGGATCCAAGGACACCAAATGGTGGTACATGGGGTCGCGCCCCGTCGCCAGGGCTGCATCTGTCGAACCGACCTGTTTAACTTGCCCATGGGACTCTCCAAAAAAAGTTGCGGTGAACGTCTGATGTGGTAATTTACGCCGACAGAGCAGCCTGTCAAGAGGATCTTGGGCGGTGTCCCGGCATGTTCTCAGGCTGTGCAGGTAACGCGCCGGGCTGGACCGCCTGGAGAGGGCGCCAAGGCCCGGAAAGGCGGTTTCCGTTGCCATGTACTTCGGCGCGTTCCCTTCTCGACTGGCCGGTGGAGTCGGGCCGCCCTACAATGAGCCCGTGGGTCCGCAGCATGTCTCCATGTAGCGGACTTTCTGAGCACCACTTGTCGCCTTTGCCCAACGCCCCTTGGGCGGGGCGAAGGAGGTTAGA
Source organism: uncultured Phycisphaera sp. (assembly GCA_964421865.1). Lineage (GTDB taxonomy): Bacteria > Planctomycetota > Phycisphaerae > UBA1845 > UBA1845 > SBAX01. The sequence continues at coordinate 4,978 of CAYQZH010000167.1, forward strand.
CCTATGCCCGATCCGAGTCCCACCGACCCGATACCGAATCCCAAGAAGCCAAGGACGTCCGACCAACTGGGGACCGCGGAGACCCCGTCCGCGGCCCGCCTCGAAATCCCGCTGCCGAGCAAGATCGGTCAGTACCACATCCGGCGCCGGATTGCCTCCGGAGGGATGGGCACAGTGTACGAGGCGACGCAGGAGAACCCACGGCGGACGGTGGCGGTGAAGGTCATGAAACAGGGCATCACATCGCGAAGTGCGATGCGGCGGTTCGAGCATGAAGCTCAGCTTCTGGCGCGGGTGCAGAGTCCCGGAATCGCCCAGATCTATGAAGCGGGGACCCACGATGACGGGTCCGGGGCGGTGCCGTTCTTCGCCATGGAGTACATTCCGAACGCGAAGCGGATCACGGACTACATTCGCGAGAAGAAACTCGATGTACGCGAGCGACTGTTGTTGCTCGCCGGAGTATGCGACGCGTTGGAGCACGGCCACCAAAAAGGCATTATTCACCGCGACCTGAAACCTGCGAATGTCCTGATCGACTCGCACGGACAAGTGAAGATCATCGACTTCGGCGTGGCCCGGGCGACCGATTCCGACCTCGCCGTGACCACCCTGCAGACCGACGTGGGACAGTTGATCGGCACGTTGCAGTACATGTCACCGGAACAGTGTGAGGCCGACCCCCGGGACCTCGACGCGCGGAGCGACGTGTACGCGCTGGGCGTTATCCTCTACGAAATCCTTTGTAATCGGCTGCCGTATGATCTAACGGGAATGGCGATCTCCGCAGCCACGAAGGTGATTCGGCAGTTCCAGCCTCCGCGACCCAGCGTGATGGTGTCGTCGTTGCGCGGCGACGTGGAAACGATCCTGTTCAAAGCGTTGGAAAAGGACCGCGAGCGGCGGTACCGATCGGCCGCCGATCTGGGCGACGACCTTCGAAGGTATCTGAACAATGAACCGGTCCTGGCGCGTCCGCCGAGTCTGGCGTACCAGGTTCGGGTCTTCGCCCGGCGGAATCGACTGGTTTTCGGGGCCGTCGCCGCGGTTTTTCTGGCCGTCACGGCCGGTTTGGTCGTCAGCACTTTCCTTTACTTTCGTGCCGAAGCCGCCCGAGCCGAGACCGCGCGACAGCGCGATGCGGCTTTTACGGCCCAGGGAGAGGCCGAGACCGCCCGAGCCGACGCCGCGCGGGAGCGCGACGCCGCGCTGGCGGCCCGCGGAGAGGCCGCACGAGAGCGCGACGCAGCACTCACGGCCCGGGGCGAATCGGACGCCGTCACGAAGTTCCTGAACGACACGCTCGCGTCGGTGGATCCCAAAAGCGCTCGCGGGCCGGGTGTGACCGTCCTGGAGATGCTCGACGACGCCGCGGGAAAAATCAGCGGCGCGTTCGATAACCAACCGCTGGTCGAAGCCGCTCTGCGGAGGACCATCGGGACCAGCTACATCTCGTTGGAGCGGTTCGCCACGGCGGAGGCGCAGCTCCGCATCGCCCTCCAGCTCCGGCAAGGGAGCTGTCCGGAGGAGAGCGTGGAGGTCGCCGAAAGCGAGCACGCCCTGGCGGTAGCCATACACGGTCTAGGACGCATGGAGGAAGCTCAGGAACTCTATCGTCGCGCATTGGCGACCCGACGGAAACTGTTGGGAAACGACCACGCAGACGTTGCTGAAACACTGAACGGTTTGAGCGTGTGCCTGCTGGACATGGGTGAGTACAACGCGGCCGAACCGCTGTTGCGCGAAGCCCTGGACATCCGTCGCCGGGTGTTTGGGAATGAGCATCGCCTGGTCGCCGACACGCTTAACAATCTCGGAGGCGTCCTTCAACAGCAGGGTCAATACGATCAGGGCGCCCCCCTCCACCAGGAAGGGTTGAGAATCCTACGCAAGGTCGTCGGCGCCGACCATATCAACGTTGCCTACACGCTGAACCTGTTGGGCCATTGCGAGTGGAAGACGGGCGACCTACCGGCGGCGGAGGAGCACCTTCGCGAGGCACTGGCGATTAGCGCCAAGTTGCGCGATTCCCAGCGCGGGGTCCGGGCCAGCGTGCTGTCGAGTCTGGGTGAGGTTTTGCAAGAGCAGGGAAAACTGCCCGAAGCGGAGCTCGTCAAGCGTGGAGCCTTGCAGGTGCACAGCGAGTTGTGGGGCGCGGAGAATCTCGGCTGGGCGAAGCGCACGGTCGCGCTGGCGAACTGCCTTGTGGACGAGCAGAAACTCGCGGAAGCGGAAGAGCTTGCGCGACATGCGCTCACTGTGCAACGAGGGCTGCCGAAGGTCGACTCCGCCGATCTGGCCGACACGCTTCTTGCGCTGGGAATCACGCTCTATCGGAAGGGTGACTACTCCAGCGCCGAGCCGCTCCTGCGCGAGGGGGTTGAGAAATTCTCAGCGGCGCATGGCGCGAACGACTGGAGGACGGCCAATGCCCGAAGTCATTTCGGTGACTCCCAACGAAGCCTGGGTCGCAGGAACGAAGCCGAGGGCGAGCTGCTGGAGGCGTACCGACTACTGTCCGCCGCCCATCCACCGAAGGAGGTGTTCACAGTCAGGACGGTCGAACGCCTCGTGGTCCTGTACGAAACCTGGGACGCCGCCGAGCCGGGCAAGGGCTACGCCGAAAAGGCCGACGAGTGGCGGGCCAAGCTCGAAGCGACGCAAACGCCGAAAAGTAAAAATGCCGAAACGCCGAAACCGTGACCAGCCGCGACGACGGCTTGACGCGTAATACATTGAGATGTAGAATGTATTACAGTGAATCCTTGGGGGATCTTGCGGGAGGAATACGATGCGCAGCGTTCGTTTGGACGATGAGTTGGAGCAACGCCTGGCGGAAGCGGCATCGGTCGCGGGACAGCCGGTCTCCGCGCTGATCCGTGAGGCCGTCCAACAGAAGTGCGACGAAGTATTGGGCGATCGGCTAGACGTTCAGCTAGCCGACGTGATCGGCATGATCTCAGGTCGGGGCCGTTCGCGGGCGTCTTCTCAGACCGGGCGCGCCTTTACTCGCTTGCTCCTTCGCAAAAGGAAGACGCGACGGTGACCCTGGTCGACGCCGGACCGCTGGTCGCCATCCTTGATCGCAACGACGTGGGACATCGTCGGTGCGTCAAGATCGTCGCCTCGCTCGCCGCCCCGCTCGTAACCACTTGGCCGGCCTTTACCGAGGCGATGTACCTTGTCGGTCAGCGGGGGAGGTGGACGGCGCAGGACGGCTTGTGGAAGCTCGTCCTTCGCGGAACCCTCGCCGTTCATTCGCTGGAGAGCGGGCTCCTGCGTCGAGCGCGCGAATTGATGCGGCGCTATCGCGACTTGCCGATGGACTTGGCCGACGCAACACTGGTCGCTTTCGCGGAAGCCCATCGCATCACACAGGTGTTCACGCTGGACAAGGATTTTCGCGTGTATCGTCTGCACGGTCGGAGAGCGTTCGATATCGTGCCCTGACGATCAACACGTCGTCACAGGCGCTGTCCGAGCACCGGCCCGCGCTGGCGAGGCACCGATGAATTTCTCCGGTTCGCCATCGGCGAACCCTCGTTTCGGAGCCGCAGGAGCCCTGGGACGCCGCCGAGCCGGGCGAGGGTTACTCCGAAAAGGCCGCCGAGCGACGGGCGAAGGTCGCCGAAACGCCGAAATAGCCTCGGCCTCTCTGTTTTCATTGTTGGGGATTCGCGACTGGCCATTCGGTCTACGCGATCGGCGTCGTCAGCGTTCCGAGCCGTTCGATTTCGAGTTCCATCACGTCGCCCGGTTTGAGCCAACCGTCGGTCTTCTCGGGGCCGAGTTCGAGGATGCAGCCCGTGCCGACAGTTCCGCTGCCGATGAGATCGCCGCGGTAGAGCGTCACGTCGCGCGAGGCCCGCTCGATCATCTTCGTGAAGTCGTGGTAGAGGTCCTTGAAGTTGCCGCGCGATATCTCGCGGCCGTTTCTGCGGGCGAGCATCGTCAGGTCATATCGGCCCGGCCCAACGCGTCGGTCGGCGAGTTCATCTTTCGTCACCACCCACGGGCCGATGGAGGTGGCGAAGTCTTTCCCCTTGGCCGGACCGAGCGAGCACTTCATCTCCTCTCGCTGCAGGTCGCGGGCCGACCAGTCGTTGAGAATGAGGTAGCCGAAGATCGCCTCCTCGGCCTGTTCGCCGCGGACATCCTGGACCTCGCGCCCGATGATGCACGCGACCTCCAACTCGAAATCCAGCTCCGAGATCGACGCCGGCTTTTTGACCGGCTCAAGGTGTCCCTTCAGCGAACCGGTGTTGGAGAAGTAGAAGACGGCCAGCTTGTACCATTCGGGGATCATTTCCAGCCCGCGGCGGGATCGGGCGGCCTTGACGTGCTGCTCGAAGGCGTAGAAATCGCGGAAGGTCCGTGGGTCGGGCACCGGCGGTAGCCAGCGAGTGACCTTTTCGATCGGGACCGTCGGGGCCGACGCCTTCTGGGCCAAGGCGATCAACCCATCCGCCCCGAATCGCTCCAGCGCTCCGCGAAGGCTCGCCGGCGCGTCGAGCGGTACGATCCCTCCGTCTTTCCCGACTGCCAGCCTCGGCCCCTGCTGCCCGGCCAGCTCGACGACACAAAACCGCACGCTGAATCCTCCGATAAACGGATCGCCTATCGGCGATCGTGGTTGGCCGATAAGAGCGGCCGATTGTGCCGCGGCGATCGCAAACCGTCAATCGAGAATCGACGCTCAGGCCGGCCGGGGTCTGGCCACGGATTTTGGCATCATGCGGTTTTTCGAATTTGCCAGTACTG
>CAYQZH010000168.1:0-9695 GCA_964421865.1 uncultured Phycisphaera sp.
AGTTCAACCTTGACGACCTTTACGTGCGCTTCTTCCGCCTGGCCGAACGCCGCATTGCGGAAATGACCGGCACGGGCGTGATTTCGTTCATCTCCAACTTCTCCTACTTGGGTGATCCTTCCTTCGTCGTGATGCGCCAACGGTTCCTCTCCGAGTTTGACAACCTTTGGTTCGACTGCATGAACGGCGACAGCCGGGAGACCGGTAAGCTGACTCCGGAAGGCAAGCCCGACCCGTCGGTTTTCTCCACCGACTACAATCGCGAGGGCATCCGCGTGGGCACGGCCGTGTGCGTCATCGTTCGCAAGACCGCGCGCGCCAAGAAACCAACGGTTCGCTTTCGCCATTTCTGGGGAGCAAGCAAACGCGCCGATCTGCTGGACAGTCTGAATACCAAGCGGTTCGACGCCGCCTACAGTCGGGCGGAGCCGCGCCCGGAGAACCGCCGTTCCTTGCGTCCCGAAGACGTGGCGGACCACTACACCGAGTGGCCCAAACTCACGGACCTATGCGCCGTGGCGGCGTCCAACGGCCTGATGGAGAAGCGAGGCGGTGCGCTGATCGACACGGATCGAGACAAGCTCGAAGCCCGGATGAGGGATTACTTCGACGCGCGCATTTCGTGGCAGGAGTACAGGGGCGAGCACAAGGGACTGACCCAAGATGCGGCGCGCTTCTCCGCCAAGGATGCTCGGGGCAAGGCCATCCATGCGGAGAGCTTCGACTCCGCTCGGATATGCCGTTACGCGCTTCGTGCCTTTGATACGCGTTGGTGCTACTACACACCGGTGCGCCCCGTCTGGAATGAACCGAGGCCGACCCTGTGGGCTCAGTTCTGGGAGGGGAATGAGTTCCTTATCGCCCGCTTTCGTGCTACTGCCGATAGGGAAGGACCATCCGTAGCCTTTACCCGGGTCCTTCTCGACGACCACTTCATGATCCCCGATGCGGTTGCAGTGCCGATTCGCTTGCGGAATGGCAAGCGTTTGACGAGGGATCAGCACGCCACGCTTTTCGACATGCTTGGCGACGCGCCGGGACAGGAGGACCCTGTCGCTAATCTCTCGGCCCCTGCGCGGACGTACCTCCGAAGGCTGAAGATCAGAGAGCCGGACAAAGACAAAGGGGCAGCAGCTCTGGTCTGGATGCACGCACTGGCGATCGGTTACAGCCCAGCCTACTTGACTGGGAACGCTGACGGCATTCGGCGCGACTGGCCGCGGATTCCGATGCCCACCGATCGCAAGCTGTTGCAAGCCTCCGCGGCGCTGGGCGAGCAAGTCGCGGCCCTGCTGGACACCGAAGCCGATGTGCCCGGAGTCACCGTTGGGAAGCTGCAACCTTTCTTCCGGACGTTGTGTGTGCCGTCCAGGATTGGCGGCAGAGAACTCAACCCGAACGCCGGCGACTTTGCCGTCACCGCCGGTTGGGGCCACGCCGGCAAGGGCGGCGTCACCATGCCGGGCAAGGGGAAGACCACTGACCGCGCGTATGACGACGATGAAGCCAAGGCGATCGAAGTGGAAGCGGCGCTTGGGAAATTGCCCTCCAAGGACGCGCTGCGGCTGCTGGGGGCGAAGACTTGCGACGTGTACCTGAACGGCGCGGCCTACTGGCGAAACATCCCCGTGAACGTGTGGGAGTACCGCATCGGCGGGTATCAGGTCATCAAGAAATGGCTGAGCTACCGCGAAGAGGATCTGCTCGGCCGGGCGCTTACGCCCGAAGAAGCCCGCGAGGTGACGAGCATGGCCCGGCGCATCGCGGGCCTCATCCTGTTGCAGCCGAAACTGGACGACAACTACCGCGAGGTAAAAGATTCCGCGTTTGACTGGTCGTCCCTTGGCAACGGTTGAACGGACGCCGCCGCGCCGAAGGGCGTGCCGGGACAACCGATGTTTTCCTCGGTCTCCAGTACGGCACCCCGTAACGCACGGCGGGAGACGCGCGCGGGCAATCGGATTCGGCAAACTGCTACAGGACCGAGCGGCGGCGGAACCACCTCGCCTCCTCGAATCCGCGGCGGGGGTCGGGACGGCAGCGGGGATGGTTGACCATCCGGCGTGGTTGGTATGACATCATGCAGAGGGTTCAAGGCGCCGAACGCTTCGCCGTCGCGCCGGAGGCGACGAGTTGTGCATGAGGCTCAGGGTTTCGGCCAGCCCCTCGGGGATTCTGATCGCGCGCGTATGACTCTGTTGGTGACTTCGATTCTCGCGGACAGCATTGGTGATCTTTCCTCGCGCGCCGAGCGGGCTTGGGCCGGCGGCTCCGAGGCCGTCGAAGTTCGCATGGATGCGTTCGACGGCGACCCGAAGGAAGTGGCAAAGTACTTGCAGGCACACCCGAATAGCGCGTGGATCATAACCTGCCGAAGTGCCGAAGAGGGCGGTCTGTTTCGCGGCGACACGAGGGAACGCGTCTCACGCCTGATCGCGTCGGCCCGCGGCACGAACGCCTACGTGGATTTCGAGCTTGCGGATTGGCGGCGGTCGGACAACATCCGCCAAAAGGTAGGGCTGGCCGCGGCGACGTTGGAGGGGCGGCGATTGATCCTGTCCGCACATGATTTCGTGCGTCGCCCGGACAATCTAAACACCCTCGTGGATGAAATCATCGGTTCGCACCAGGCCGTCGCGAAGATCGCGTATCGCGGCGCGCACATCGTTGACGGCTTCGCGGCCCTCGACTTGATGCGAAAGCACGGGCCCTCGGTCATCTCGATCTGTATGGGCGAAGAGGGGCTGTGGACCCGCGTGCTGGCCAAGAAACTCAACGCCTTCGCCAGTTTCTGCACGCTCACCCCGGACGAAGCGACCGCGCCAGGGCAGACGACGCTCGACGACATGATCGAGTTGTGCCGCTGGAAGAGCATCGATCCATCGACGCGAGTGTACGGCCTCATCGGCGATCCGACAGCCCACTCCATGAGTCCGTTTTTGTTCAATCGGTGGTTTGCCGAGGCGGGGATCAATGCGGTGTATCTGCCGATGCGGGTCGGCGCGGGCGATGATGGATTGGGGCGATTCCTCGACGGTTGCGTGGAGCGTCCGTGGCTCGACATCGGCGGATTCAGTGTGACCATCCCGCATAAGGCGGCGGCGCGGCAGTGGGTCGGCGACGGCGCGGATTCACTCAGCCGGCGGATCGGTGCGCTCAACACCCTCGCCTTCCAAGGCGAACGACCGACCGGCTACAACACGGACTGCTACGCGGCGATTTCGTCGCTGACCGACGCCTGGGGATGTGAACGCTCGGATTTGGCCGGCCTGTCGGTCGATGTGCTCGGAACCGGCGGGGCGGCGAGGGCGATTCTGGAAGGGCTGCGCGATTTCGGCTGCCGGGGGACGATCTACGGACGATCACCGCAACGCACCCTGCAACTCGCCGGGGAATGCGGCGCGGCGGCCGCGGGATGGGAGGATCGTGGAGGCCGTCGCGGCGAAGTGCTCATCAACTGCACGCCGGTGGGCATGTGGCCGCAGGGGGCGGAATCGCCGATACCTGCGGAATCGCTGCGCGGCTGCCGGCTGGTGTTTGATTTGATCTACCGTCCGCTGCAGACGCGGCTGCTGAGGGATGCGGCGGCCGCGGGTTGCAGGACGTTGAACGGATTGGACATGTTCGTTCGTCAGGCGGCTATGCAGTTTGAGTTGTGGACCGCGCGGCCGCCCGATTTGCGACAGGCGCGTGAGCTGGTAACCCGCGAAATCCGACGAGACACAAGCCCCTGAGCCGCGGGCTTCAGCCGTGAGCCTTATACACAAGTTGGCCGGGGACCAAGTGCGTCCCGGAGGGACGCCGTGAGAATAGCCCAGCGATTCATCGCTGGGTACGGGAGCAAGAAGAGACGCGAGTCCCGTAGGGACGACTGAAACATTCAGCCGTCCCTACGGGACTAGGTCAACGAAAACGAACCCTATTCCCGGCGTTGAAACGCCGGGCTATTTTCAAACGGCCCTACGGGCCGTCGAAATCGGAGTTGGGTATAAGGCTCAGGGCTTTAGCCCGCGCGGACGTTGGGAGAAGCAATGCGACCCGTGGAAACGAAAGGCGACAAGAAGTGCATCGCGTTGATCGGTTTTCGCGGGTGCGGCAAGACGACCGTGGGGCGGGAGCTCGCCCGACTCCTGGGCGGCGAGTGCGTCGATACCGACGAGGTGATCGTCGAAAGAGCGGGGCGGTCGATCGCCGAAATCTTCGCGTCCGAGGGCGAGTCCGGTTTTCGCAAACGCGAGTCCGAAGCGATCCGGGAAGTTGTCCGTACGCCGCCGGCGGTCATCAGCGTGGGCGGCGGAGCGGTGCTCGACCCACGAAATGTCGATGCGCTGCGATCCGTGGCTACGGTCGTCTGGTTGACGGCCTCCACCGAAGTGCACTGGGAACGCATATCGCAAGACGACGCGACGGCCGCTTGCCGTCCGCCGCTGACCGATCAACCCGGGATCGACGAGGTCCGACGGCTCTTGGCGGAGCGGACTCCCTTCTATCAGCGAGCCGCCGACCTTAAAATCGACACGGTGGATCGCGCGGCGCCTGAAATCGCCGAGGAAATCGTCAGGCGCTTCCAACCGCCCCCGGGGCAGGCCAGGGGTTGAGGAAGCCTTTTCGCTCGCAGATGGCGACTACGATCTCCGGCAGTCGCTTATAGACGTACACATCGAGTCGCAGCCGCTGGGAGCGTCCAGCCAGGGAATACTCGATCTCGACACATCCCGCCCGGCCGCTCGGATCGGCGCGAAGCGCGGTGATCGCGTCCAAGGGGACCAACCGCTGCCCGCGGATTTGCAACCCTTCGTCGGACCACGTCAGTTGCGTGGCCAGTACCAGGGCGACCCGAACCGCGACGATCAAACCGCCTACGGCCAGAGCGTAGCCGATCCAACGCTGCCACCGTTGATCGGATTCGGTTTGGGGCCCGTCGGTCCATGCCACGCCGACGATTCGGTCGCCGGTCCGCTGCACTTTCAGCCATCCGCCGGCACCGAGGAAATAGGCGTCATTCCCGTGTCGCAGGGTCGGTTGGCCGAGGACCGATGGAATGGCCGACGACCCGTCGCCGGGAATCGCCGCTTGAGACATCCGTCGCCCCTCGGCAGCGGTTAGGAGGGGATTCGCGAGCGGCAAGACCGCGGGCGTTTCGCCCAAGAGGGTCACCAGTTCCTCGGCATTTCGCCGCGCGTAGCCGACGTAGCCGTCCCACAAATACGCGACCGCAAAGCCGGCGATGAGCACCATCAGCAGGAGTGTACGGATGACCCGCTCCAGGCTTGTTCCCGAGGTGATCGTTTGCATACCGACGCCTCACGATTTCGCCGGCGGCCGACCCGCAGGCCTTGGTCTGCGCGACCTTAGAACACAGGCGCCCGAATCCCGGCGCGCCGGGACTGGTGAAGCCCCCGGCTCATCCCTTGGGGCGCGGGCGGCGTTGCTCGAAGGCCTCGCGGACCGAGGGGTCGCGCACGTCGATCGTCGCCTCCTTGAGCATCTTCTCGCAGAGCTCGCGCATCCGCGTTTCGCTCACCCGCTCGCCCAGATCGCGTTCGAGTTTTCCCTGGACTTCATCGAAGTCGCGCTCCTCACGCGGAAGCACGCGTTCCAGCTTCAGAAGATGATACCACTCGCCCACCCGAATCATGCTGGAGACTTGTCCCGGTTTGAGGGCGAAGGCGGTTTGACGAAAGGCGGCTGGAATCTCGTCGTCATGCGCGGAGAACGGGTCCAACAAACCCTGCCGGCGGGCGCTGGCCGAGTTCGCACTGTACCGGCTCGCCAAGTCGCCGAAATCTTCCGCCGCCGTCAACCGATCCTGCACGCGGCCGGCCTCCGCGGCGCTGGCGAGCTGAATGTGCCGCACCTGCACCCGCTCGCCGAATCGACGATTGAACTCCGCCCGCACTTGATCCTCGGTGATCTCCTGCTCCGATTGGACGATCTTACGCAGGTAGGCGTTGCGGCGGAGGGTGACGAGGAACTCCTCGCGGGAGATGTTGCGTTCGGAAAGGACCGAGTCCAGCAGCCCTTCCGCCGCGGCCCGGTCGAAGGCGTCGGAGGTCACCGGCGACAAGGGATCGGAAAGGCGCCGCAGGGCGAGGTCGAATTCAAAGTCCACGTCCGATTGCGTGACGCTCAGCCCCTTTTCCGTGGCCGACCGGGCCGCGAGTTCCAGACCCATCAGTTGCTCCAAGACGCCCGCGCCGCGTGATCGGAGCAGCAGGTCCACGACGCGGTGGCGGGCGATGGGCTGACCGTCGACGAAGGCGATGGGCGTATCCTGCGTCGCCGGTTCGTCCAGGGGCTTTTGGACCGCAGTCTGAGCGCGTAGTTGATATTCCGTGGGAGGCGGGGCCGGCGTGGAATCCCGTTGCTGCCAGGCGGTGGCGACCGAACCGGCGGGCTGATCCCGGCGCGCGGCGCATCCGCCGAGCAGCAGCAACGCGGCCGCGATCGCTAACAGCCAATGAACAAACGGCGGCGAATGGCCGGTGATCCGGGCTGAGTTCATGTGGCCAAAAACTCCGCCAAGAGGCCATGGAAATGGTGGGTGCCGGTTTCGCGGGCGGGGGAATACCGGCCTCGGTCGTAGAGCCGCGAACGAACGCCGCGCTGGACGGCCTCGACAATGGCTTCGTCCTCACGCTCGACGCGGTCCAACCCCGCGCCCGCGCCGCGATCGAGCTTGGCGGGGTCGCAGACGTAGGTGAGAAAGGAGACCCGCGTGCGATCGACGGCCAAGGGCTTCACGACGTTGATCGAAATCCCCCAGGGATACACGTTGAACATGGTGTTGGGGAAGAGCCAGAAGTAGTAGCCGGCGATGCGTTGTCCGTGCTCCGGCGAGCCGCGCGGGGGTTCCAGGGCGTCGCCGCCGTCGCGGGCGATGCCGATTTGAACGCTGCTGTGGCGGAAGAGTTCCGTGCGGTAGGCGCCGTAGTCGAGGGCGTCGCTGAGACCGGAGTGGACGAAGGGGATATGGAACCCCTCCAAGTAGTTTTCGCAATACAGGGCCCAGTTGGCTTGGACGAGGTAGTCCCTCGATCGCGACGGATCGAGCTTACAGTCATTTACAGGGAACCAGTTGATGCGCTCGCGCATCGGGCCGATCCAGTCGGCGAAGGAAACCCAGGGGTTGATGCCCGTGAACAGGAGCGGCCCCCATTGCTCCAGCGGCAGGCGTGGCAGGTTGTCCGCGTCGCCGGGGAAGTTCACCACGCCGTCGAACTCCGGCATGCTCACGAACGCTCCGTCGAGCGCGAACCGCCGCCCGTGGTAGCGGCATCGCAGGGCCGTCTCCACGCCCCCGTGCTCGCAGACCAGGTTGCCGCGATGAGTGCAGACGTTCGACAGGCAATGCAGGTGATCGCCGGCGTCGCGGGTGAGCAGCAGAGGCTCGTCGAGGCATCCCTCCAAGAGCGGGAAGGGGTGGACCTGTCCCGGTACACGCACCTGATCGAAATCAGCCACGCGCTGCCAGCTTCGCGCGAAGATGCGTTCCCGCGCCGCGGCATAGAACGACGGGTCGGTGTAGACCCACGACGGCGGCGTCGAGGCTCGGGTGATGTCCGCGTCGATCTCGAAACGGAAATCCAGCATGGGACCACTGTCTGCGCCGGATCGTCTTCGTCAAGAGAGCGCTTTGTCCACGCGGAGCGCAAGGAGGCTGAAGTTCCGATCGAGAGGTAGTCGATAGGGTCGAAGTTACTAGTGTGAGAAGGGTCGTCGTGCGAGGCGCAGCGAGATGATCGGCACTGAATGTGAATTGAACGAGCGGATTGGTGCGGACCGCGAGGGCGTCGCGGCTCAGGGACTAAAAAACGACGTGCCGGTCTCGTTGATCGGTCAGGCTGCGGCATGGTTTGAGTTGGTGCGCGACGGGGCGTCGGTGATCGTCCGGCCGCGCCAGCCATTGCCTCGGCGGTGCACCATCCGTCCGGCGGCCTTGTTCCACCGGGAACGCGGCTTCCCCGACGTCAGCACGGTCATGGGCCGGCTGAGCTTCTCCAACGGGACGACCGAGGAGCAGCGTTACACACCCTTCACCCGCGACCCGCAGCGACGCCTTCGGGAGCTGTTCCTTCCCGTGGAGGCCATGCCCGACGATGACTGGCAGGTCTCGACGGCACGCTGTACCAACTTTCAAGCCGTTGCCCGGCGACTGCTGGCCGCGGCGGAGGTCCCGTGGAAGGGGCTCACCCCGGTGGAGATCGAGGAGTTCGTCGCCTACGTCCCCTGCCCCGAGCCGATCGAGAGCTTCGTTCTCCACGCCCTCGCCCAATGGACGAACGGTCGCGGCTCGTGCGTCATCGAGATCGGCTCGTTCCGCGGGCGGTCGATTTCGGCCCTCGCCCTCGGGCTTCGCGGGGTAGGCAGCGACGCCAAGATCATCTCCATCGACCCGCATCTCGACCAGCCTTGCAACCGGGAGCACGTCCGCACCGCGCTCGCCCAGCTTGGCGAGGGAAGGCGGCTGGTGCAGTTCGTCGGCGGGTCGGACGAGGCCGCCCGGGTACTGCGGCCCGGCTGCGCGTCGCTGATCTTCATCGACGGCGACCACTCGTATCGGCAGGTGGTATCCGATTTCGAGAACTACCGCGACTTGCTCGCCCCCGGCGGCTGCATGGTCTTCCACGACTACGGCTTCGGCGCCCACACCGGTCAGGGCGATGCCCAACCGGACGTCCGTCGCGCCATCGACGAGCACGTCTTCGACGCCCCCGGATTCCGACCGCTCTTGCTCGCCCAGGTGCTCCTCGCTTTCGTGAAAACAGCGGACTGACGTGGGACTCGAATCCCGCGTAATGGGTTGAATCCAGGACGCATCTATGCTAACCTAAGGCCCTGGGTTAGAGGCTGCGCCCCATTGAGCTACGGACTATGACCATCGATCTAACGATCAACATTTGGGAGGAAGGCAACCAATTCGTCGCCCATGCCCTGCCGCTGGATGTCATGAGCAGCGGTCCGACGCCGGAGGCCGCTCGGCAGGCGGTGGACGAGGCCGTGCGGTGCTTCCTCAAAGCCGCCGCCGACCACGGTACGCTCGAACAAGTCCTGGAGGAGTGCGGGTTCGAGCGACGAAACGGCGCCTGGGTGAGTCCGAACTGGGTCGGAGTCGAACGTCACGCTGTGGCCGTGACGGACTGACGATGCCCCGCATCACACCGATCCATTGGCGGCGACTTGAGAAAGTATTCCTCGCGGCGGACTTCACGTTCGTCCGTCAGGAAGGTAGTCACCGCAGCTACGTGAAGACCGGCGTGCTGAGGCCGGTCGTGATTCCCGCGTACGATGAGATTCCTGTGTCGATCATTCGCAATAACCTGAGAACGGCCGGGATGTCACGCGAACAGTATTTCCGTCTGCTCGATACAGTCTGAACCCATCGCAGTGAGATTCGGCGGCCAACCTCGATTCCCTGAGGGCGTACTATCGCAGGTTGAAGCACTTCGCCTGTCGGTGGTGGGTGCTCGGGGCCGTGGTGGTTTGTTCGGGTTGGAATGTAGCTCTTGAGATGATCCGCAAGCTCTTATTCATCTGCGCGGGCCTCCTGGTCGGGTGCGTCTCGCTGTTCGCCATCACCTCGAAGGAGCCGCGAGCGGACTTCACCTACGTCAACCCGTCGGGGATTCATACCCTCGACCCCGCGCGGATGAGTTGGACGCAGGACATCCGCGTGGCCCTCAACATCTGGGAAG
>CAYQZH010000169.1:0-1294 GCA_964421865.1 uncultured Phycisphaera sp.
TGAATATCCTTACCGACCATGTCCCGTCTCCATTTTTTTCCGCATTCCCCATTCCTCATTCAGCATTCTCCCTGGCCGTTTCGGCTCAACCTCTGGAGACCGACTCGATCAATTTGACCAGAGGCAGGAACAGCGCGATCACGATGAACCCGACGATACTGCCCAGGAGGACGACCATGAGCGGCTCAAGGAGGGAGACCAAGCTCGCCACCGCGACGTCGATGTCCTCCTCGTAGTTGTCCGCGATTTTCAGCAGCATCTTGTCGAGCTCGCCGGTCTCCTCGCCGACGTCGATCATATTGGTCACCAATCCGTCGCAGACGCGGGTCGCCCGTAGCGGGGCGGCGAAGCTCTCGCCCTCGCGGATGGAGTCGTGCACTTTCTCCATGGCCCGCGAGTAAACCTCGTTACCGGCGGTCTCGCGGGTGATGAGGATCGCCTCCAGGATCGGCACGCCCGCGCTGATGAGCGTGCCCAGGGTGCGCGTGAATCGCGCCACCGCGCTTTTCTGCAGCAGCGTCCCGAAAACGGGGATTTTCAGCCCCACGAAATCCAACACGTACCGCCCGCCCTTGGAGGATCGGATGAGCTTGAACACGAAATAGATCGCGAACGGGCTGAACACGATAACCGCCCACCCCGGCGGTTTCCCGTTCACCACCCAGTCCGAGGTCCCCATTAACGCCTGCGTCACACCGGGTAAGGTCACGTCAAAGTCCTTGAAGATCTCCTTGAACTTGGGGATGACGACGATCATGATGCCGGTCACGATGCCCATCGCGAACGTAACCACCACGACCGGGTAGATCATCGCCCCGATGATCTTGCGCTTCAGCTTTTCCGCCTTCTCCATGAAGTCGGCCAAGCGCTGCAGGATCACGTCGAGCACGCCCCCCGTCTCCCCCGCCGCGACCATGTTCACGTACAGACGGTTGAACGCCTTGGGGTGCTTGGAACACGCCTCCGACAACGTCGCTCCGCCCTCGATATCCTCCGCGACCCCGCGCAGAACCGTCTTCAGCGTCCCCGGTCTTTGCTGCTCTTCGAGGATGTTGAGGCTGCGGAGGATCGGCAAACCGGCGTCCTGCAGGGTGGAAAGCTGGCGAGTCACCTGGGTCAGGACCTTGGTCTTGACCCGCCCGAAGGCGAAGCTGCGGCCCTTCTTCTTCTTCTTGCCCGGAGCGGCGGCCTTCGCCCTGGCACCGCCCTTTTCGCGGATGCGCGTCGGGAAGTAGCCCAGGTTGCGGATTTTGGCGAGAGCGTCCTCGTTGGAGAGCGCCTCGAGCTCGTCCTT
>CAYQZH010000169.1:1394-9673 GCA_964421865.1 uncultured Phycisphaera sp.
GTTTCCTTCACGACCTCGTCGAGGGTGGTGATCCCTTCGTAAATCGCCATCAAGCCGGTCTCACGCAGCGTGCGCATGCCGCGCTTGATCGCTTCGCGTCGCAGCACGGCCGTCGATCCCTTGCGCATGATGAGCTCGCGCAAGGGGTCATCCAGGACCATCAGTTCGTAAATGCCCATCCGGCCCCGGTAGCCGGTGTTGTTGCAGTAGTCGCACCCCTTGCCGTAGAAGAACACCCGATCGCCGACCTCCTCCGGCCGCAGGTTGACTTCCATCAGTTGCTCTTCGGTCGGGCGGTACTCGGCCTTGCAGTTGGTGCAAATCCGCCGCACCAACCGTTGAGCCACGACACCCTCAAGTGTCGCCGTAATCAAAAACGGCTCCATCCCGAGGTCCAGCAAACGTGCAATGGCGGACGGTGCGTCGTTCGTGTGCAGCGTCGTAAAGACCAGGTGTCCCGTCAACGACGCCTGAACGCTGATCTGGGCGGTTTCCAGGTCCCGGACCTCACCGATGAGGATGATGTCCGGGTCCTGACGGAGGAAGCTGCGCAGGGCGCGGGCAAACGTCAGACCGACGTCCGGGCGGACCTGCGTTTGAATGATCCCGTCGATGTCGTACTCCACGGGGTCCTCGGCGGTAAGAATCTTCACGTCCGGCTCGTTGAGCTCCGAGAGAGCGGAATAAAGGGTCGTGGTTTTGCCGCAGCCGGTTGGACCCGTGTTGATGATGATTCCATTGGGTTTACGCATGAGCTGGCGGAAGGTCGCCAACTCGTCGTCGCGCATTCCGATCTTCTCCAGGCTGAGCTGCACGTTGGAGCGGTCGAGCACGCGGAGCACAACGCTCTCCCCGAACATCGTCGGCAGCACGCTGACGCGCAGGTCGATGGGCATCCCCCGCAAGGACAGCTCGATGCGCCCATCCTGGGGGAGTCGCCGCTCGGCGATGTCGAGGTTGGCCATGACCTTGATCCGCGACGCGATGGCCAACGCCACGTACCGCGGCGGCGGCACCATCTCGTACAGCACGCCGTCGATGCGGTAGCGCATCTTGAACTCATCGTCAAAGGGTTCGAAGTGGATGTCGCTCGCCTTGTCCTTGATGGCTTGGAGCAACACCAGGTTGAGGAGCTTCTTGACCGGGTTGAGGTCCATCATCTCCTTGATTTCGGCGAGGTCGATGGAGTCTCCGCGGTTGTTGAACTTGGCGAGGTCTTGGTCATCGGCCAGCTCGCCGATCAGGTTGGCGATCGATTCCTGCTCCCCTTCGGGATAGAAGCGGTCGATGGCGTTTTGCAACTCTTGGGCGGAGCATAGAAACGCCTTGATGTTGAAGCCCAAGAGCGTCTTGAGGTCGTCCGTGGCCATGAAGTTGTCCGGGTCGTCGAGGGCGAGGGAGAGTTCGTTGCGGTCGCGATTCAGGTCGAAGGGGACCACCCGGTAGGTGTTGGCCATTTGGGCGGTCATCACCCCGACCACCTCCGGAAGAACGTCGAGCTTTCCCAGATCCACCGTGCCCATTCCGGTCTGGGCGGCCAGGGCAATGTTGAGGTCCTCCTCGGTGACGTAACCCAACTCGACGAGGATTTGTCCCAGCGGGCCTCGCTTCTGCTTTTGGATGTCGAGAGCCTCGTGGACCTGCGTGCGACGCAGCTTCCCCATCTTGATGAGGATGCGTCCCAGCTGCCGCCCGCGAAGCTGCTCGATGGGCGGCATCTTGCTCTTGGGCTTCGTCGCTGTCGCCGCGGGCGACGGTTTAGCGGTGACGGGGGCTGTTGTCGGTCGGTCGGTCATTACCCGGTCCTCAAGACAGGCGCTTCGGATTCCTCACCCTCTCCACCCGCCTTCTTGCCCATCGCGCCGGCGTCCAGACCGCGTCGGTGGGCGTCGATCTTGTCCTGCATGGCCCCGGGATGGCGGGAGCGGTCGACGCAGTCCTCGGCGTTGATCGTGCCGGCCTCGTACAACGTCCACAGGTGCTCATCGAGCAACTGCATGCCGTACTTCTTCCCGGTTTGGATGGCCGAGTCAATGCGGAAGGTCTTGTTCTCCCGGATCAGGTTGGCGATCGCCGGCGTCGTCACCATGAACTCGTAGGCCGCCACCATTCCCTTCGGCACCCGCGGCGACAACACTTGCGACAAGCTGGCGATCAAGTTCGTCGAAAGCTGAACCCGGATTTGCTCCTGCTGCTCATGGGGGAACGCATCGATGATTCGGTTGATCGTACCCTGGCACCCCGTGGTGTGCAGCGTGCTGAAGACCAGGTGTCCGGTCTCCGCGGCGCGTACCGCCGCCGCGATCGTCTCCAGGTCACGGAGCTCTCCCACGAGGATCACGTCCGGGTCCATGCGCAACACACGCTTCAGCGCTTCCGTGAAGCTCGGCACGTCCGTCCCGATCTCCCGCTGGTTGATCAGCGACTTCTTATGGTTGTGGTAATACTCGATGGGGTCCTCCATGGTCACGATGTGGCGATCGAGGTTCTTGTTGATGTAGTCGAGCATGGTGGCCAGGGTCGTGGTCTTTCCCGACCCTGTCGGCCCGGTGACCAGAAACATCCCCCGAGGCCGCCGGCACAACGCCCGGCAGATGTTCGGAAGACCGATTTCCTCGAAGGTCAGCAGCTTTGCGGGGATGAGACGCAGCACAATGGCGACGTTCCCTTTCTGCTTGAAGATGGACACCCGGAACCGCCCCGCGTCCCCGAACGCAAACGCGAAGTCCGTGCCGCCCTCTTCCTGCAACTCTTGTTGGTTGCGTTCGGGGCAGATGGCCTTCATCAGGGCCGTGGTGTCGTCGGGCCCGAGGACTTTGGTCTCCAGCGAGCGCAGATGCCCGTGCAGGCGGATGACCGGCGGTCGCCCGACGGTCAGGTGCAGGTCGGAAGCCCCCTGTTTGATGACCGTCTCCAACAGACGATCGACGTGGATGGTCGCCATTCCGTTCGTCCTCGAGAACCGTTACGCCGTTTCGGCCACGATGCCCTCCGCCTGGGTCACGCGCAACAAATCGTCCGGCGTGGTCACGCCCCGCAGCACTTTCAACTTCCCATCTTCCAGCAAGGTGCGCATCCCGCTCGCCCGGGCCGCCGCCCGAAGCTGCATCGTCGTCGAGCGGTTGAACGCCAGGTCGCGGATTTGCGAGTTCATCGTCATCATCTCGAAAATGCCCACGCGCCCACGATACCCCGAACCGCCGCACCGCTTGCAGCCCGCTCCCTTCCACATCGTCTTGCCCGCCACTTCCTGCTCGGTGAACCCCAGGAGCTTCAACGTTCGCGGGTTCGGGTTCGGATCCTCGACCTTGCACTCCGTGCAAATGACCCGGATGAGCCGCTGGCCCATGATCGCCTGGATGGAGCTGGCCACCAGGAAGGGCTTGATCCCCATGTCGGTCAAGCGCGTGATCGCCGAGGGGGCGTCGTTGGTATGGAGGGTGCTGAACACCAGGTGGCCCGTCAGCGCCGCCTGGATCGCCACGTCCCCCACTTCGCGGTCACGGATCTCGCCGACCAGGATGATGTTCGGCGCCTGACGCAGCATCGAGCGGAGGATCTTGGCGAAGGAAAGTCCGATGTCGTCCTTGACCTGACACTGGTTCATGCCCGTGAAGTTGTACTCCACGGGGTCCTCGGCGGTGATGATCTTCTTGTCCGGGCGGTTCAACTCCTGGAGGGCGGCGTACAGAGTCGTCGTCTTTCCGCTGCCGGTCGGCCCGGTCACCAGGAAGATGCCGTTGGGCCGGTGAATAATCTTGAGGAACTTCTGGTAATCGTCCTCCGCGAAGCCCAGCGCCGGGATCCCCACGCGAACCGATTCGGGCCGGAGAATACGAAGAACCGTGCTTTCGCCGTGGTACGCGGGGAGGGCGCT
Source organism: uncultured Phycisphaera sp. (assembly GCA_964421865.1). GTDB lineage: Bacteria > Planctomycetota > Phycisphaerae > UBA1845 > UBA1845 > SBAX01. The sequence goes on from CAYQZH010000169.1 coordinate 5,272, forward strand.
CACCCGGAAGTCGATGTCGCTTCCCCCGATGCGCATCTTGATCCGACCGTCCTGGGGAACGCGACGCTCGGCGATGTCCATGCCCGACATGATCTTCAGACGCGTGCCGACGGAGCCCTGCATGTGCTTGGGGATGTCGTCACGAATGTGGCAAACGCCGTCGATGCGGAAGCGCACGCGGACGCGGTCCGCCATCGGCTCAATGTGGATGTCGCTCGCCCGCGTGTGCACCGCCTCGGTGATGATGAGGTTGATCAGCCGGACGATCGGGGCGTCGCCTTCCTCGGCCTGCAAGGTCTTGCTTCCCGCCGAGTCGTCCTCCTCCGGGGCCTCCTGGTCGATGCTCGCCATGGTCTGCGAAAGCACATCGCCCTGGGGGTTCACGAACTTCTCGATGAACCGCTTCACCTTGCTCAGCGGTGCCAGCGTCGGGACGATCTCCCGACCCAGCTTGAACCGAAGGAGGTCCAGGGTCTCCAAGTCCAGGGGATCGGTGATGATGACCTTCAGTTTCGGTCCGTCCTCGCCGAGGGGGAGGACGGAGTAGTCCTCGATCATCTTGGCGGGGATCAGGCTCAGCACCTCGCGATCCACCATGTGCTTGTCCAGGTCGATGTACTCCAGCCCGAACTGGGTCGCCAAGGCCTTGAGCACGTCGTCCTCGCTGCACAACTCCAGCTCCACCAGGGCCTCCCCGATCCGCTTGTTGTGCTCCTTGGCGTAGACCAGGGCGTCGGCCAGGGCGTTGGCGTCGATGAGGCCCCAGCCGACCAGCGTCTCACCTAGTTTTTTGCGTACCTTGGCCATGGCTTCGTCGGAGTGTTACTGTTGTTCCGGTCGGCGGCCCCATCGGGCCGCGTCCATGCGGAATCCGGGTCGCAGCCCCGGCGCGCCGGGGTCCAGGCAGTAAGGCTTATCCACGCTGGATTCTAGCGGACCCGCAAGGCCACTTCAACTGTGTCCACGCACCTGCGCCAACGCTATTTGGTCCTCATCGGGCACTACGTGCTTCTGAGAGCGTCGCGATATACTCTTTCGGCGTCGATAGGTTTTAGGGTGCTGGAAGGTTCCGATCGCTTTCCCGGGCGAACAGGGCCGTGCTTACGTAGCGCTCAGCCGTATCGGGCAAGAGCACCACGATCATCTTTCCGGCGGCGTCCTCGCGCGACGCCACCGTAAGCGCCGCATGGAGCGCTGCGCCGGAGGAGATGCCGGCCATGATGCCTTCCTCTCGTGCCAGCCGTCGTGTGCATGCCAATGCTTCCTCATCGGTCACGGCCAGGACTTCGTCGAGGATGGAGCGGTTCAGAACCTCCGGGATGAACCCGACGCCGATGCCCGGCATCTGATGGTTCCCCGCAGGCCCGCCGCTGAGTACTGCCGCCCCCGCGGGCTCCACGGCGACGACGCGTACGCCGGGCTTTCGTTTCTTGAGCACTTCACCGACGCCGGTGATGGTTCCACCCGTGCCGACGGCGGAAACGAACACGTCCACGGCGCCCCGCGTGTCGTCCCAGATTTCAACGGCCGTGGTGCGCCGATGGACCTCTGGGTTCGCGGGGTTCTTGAACTGGTCGAGCATGATCGAACCGGGGATTTCCCCAACGAGCTGCTTGGCCCGAGCGACGGCGTCGCCCATGAGAATGCCGGAAGTGAGCACGACTTCCGCGCCGAGGTACCGCAGCAGCGCGACTCGTTCCTTCGACATGGTCTCCGGCATGGTCAGGACAAGCCGGTACCCGCGGATCGCCGCGGCGAACGCGAGGCCGATGCCCGTGTTGCCGCCCGTGGCCTCCACCAACGTCATCCCCGGTCGCAGAACGCCCCGGCGTTCGGCGTCTTCGATCAGCGCCACGCCGAGCCGGTCCTTTACGCTTCCACACGGGTTTCGCATTTCCAGCTTGGCGACGACTCGCCCGTGCAGACCCTTCGCCATTCGCCCAAGTTCCACCAGCGGCGTCCCCCCCACCGTGGCTGTTACATTCTGATGAATCACTGACGTTGTTCCTCTCGAATTTCGTTGTGCGGATTGTTCGCATGTTATCCGAACCGAGAGCGCAAGCGACCGGCCTACTCCGAGGCCGCCTAAACGGTCACGGACCCCGTGATGGGTGCGTGACCGCTCGCGCGGCCGGCTTTTTGCGGTTCCGGCCGACCACCCGCCCACGCCAAGGCGAACCTCACCCTGTTGATCCCGGCGCGCTGCTTGCCCGCCGAGATCGCGCAGCGCGTGCGATTACTGCTCTGCAGCAGGGGGGATCTTGGGCGGAGGCGGAGGAACCTCGTAAGCGCCTATGTCCACACTCGTGCCCACTGTGCGGACGCCGCGGGCAAGGTCCTTCGGCGTCGGCTCGACGGTGTTCGTGTCCCAGTCGAGATCGGCGGAATCGGCGGGCAAGTCGTTTGTGTTGCCAGCGTTCTTACACGGCGAGGTGGATTGCAGCTTGTAGTCGTTGCCCGCAGGGTTGTTGAATAGCGGATCGACGTTGATGATGTTCGAACCGGTGGTCCAGCCGCCCTGGATGTTGCAGTATGTCGCAAGGCTGGTTCCGCCCGGGCCGGTGAAGATTTGCTCCGCGTACCCTACGCCCGTTGCAGTTTGGTTGTCCCATAGGATGCAATTCTTGAGCGTGACCCGCCCATCCCGGTCGAAGATCGCCCCGCCGTACCCAATGGTGGCGTGATTGCTGACCATGGTACAATTGATCAGTGTGGGCAAACCCTCGAGGACAGACACGGCTCCGCCCTCACCGGCTTTGTTGGCGGCAAAAAGACAGTTGACAAACAAAGGGGTGCCGTCGCGCACGAACACACCGCCACCGCCGTAGGGATGCACAGCCGTTCCTTCACCGGTCCCGTTGCCGCGGAAGATGCAATTAATGAACTGCGGCGAACCCGTGCCGCGTATTGTCACTGCGCCGCCAAAATAGGTGGCGCTGTTCCCCTCGAAAATGCAGTTCACGATGAAGGCATTGCTGTTTTGCAGAACCATCCCGCCCCCCTCGTCACTGCCTCCGACCCTGGCGTTGCGGATGGTGAAGCCGCGCAGCACGGCGGTGGGGGCGGAGGGAACGCTGTTGATGTTCGTAACACAGGGAGCACTTTGGCTGCCATCCACGATGGTCACGTTCACGGAGGGATTGCTCTGCGAGGCCAGGGCCTCGGTCCCCGCAAAGCCTCCGATGATCCTCACGCCGTTTCCGAGGGCGAAGGGTGCGTACATCCCGCCCTTTACCCAGATTTGATCGCTGCTCGCGGCATCTGCAAGGTTCAGAGCTGTCCCCAAACCGCACGCGTTCGCCCAAGTGCTACAATTACCTGTTCCCGCGGGCGTTACATAGAGCGTCGCCCCGCTTGCGTGAACGCCGAAAAACGCGGTAATCCCGGCCGACAAAGTCGCTAACCACCTCATGATTCGCTCCTACTTGCATCGTCCGCAACGATCGCGGCAGTAACCGGGTTTCTGTTGGTTCGCGATATTGCCACAGGCCGGGCTCGCCGCGCAGCTTCCCGGGACAAAGCAAACGTGAAAGTCTATACAGGTGCGGCCAACGCACGTGCTGCCCGGGCAGTCCGCCAGTGAATCACACGGTAGGCCGATGTTCACTCCATCGACGCAGTCCTTATTCGTGCATCGCCCAGTTTGCGCCTCAGGGTCCCAGACGCAGTCCCCGTGCACATCACAGTCATCATCATTCGTGCACGGCGCGCCGATGTTGCCGGCCGAGCAGGACCTGCCGCCTGGGCAGTGCGTGTTGTTCCAGCAGGGTTGTCCGGCGTTGACGCCGTTAGTGCACGTTCGTACGCAAGTGCCAAACTTCTTTGAGCTGTTGGAGCCGCCACAGACAGCCCCGTCGCCGCACTGCCCATTGTCACAGTTCCCGGGACAGCATTGACAATTATCGTCATCAGTACATAGTTCCCCGTCCTTTGACCCGCCAACGCACACGGTACACTCGGTAATGCGCTCGCAAGGCTTGGCGTTGCAGGTGACCGCCGAGGGGCACGGGCACGGACCGGACTCAATTGGCGGATAGGCGTACCCCTGTGCCGCCTGCAGCACCCTGCCGAGGTCACCAGCGTCCAGGTCCATGTTCAGTTCTGGCAGGTTCGGGCTGATCTTCGCATCCGCCATCCTCAGGGGACCGAGCTTATTCAACGCTCTGAGAATCTCCGACACGTCGGTGGGGCCAGGCTGCCCAGCATCCGGCGGGGTAAAGAACGAGGCTACGTCGCCGTGACGACGTGTAAGCATGGTCACCGGCGCAGACACATTGGTGCAGTTCCCTTCGTTGCCCCGGCACGACGCCCCATAGGTCTGCACGTTGTAGGTTGAGCTGGGCAGGATTTCCGCGCCCACCACGGTGATCTTCTTGTCGATGCACGTCGCCGGCGCCGTGCA
>CAYQZH010000170.1:0-9586 GCA_964421865.1 uncultured Phycisphaera sp.
CCTCATCCAGACGGGATGAGCGGCGGGCTGTAGCACTGAGGCGTCGTCCAGGTCGCGATGCCCCTTGCCGAGCGGGAGTTCTTGCGGTAGAACCCACCGGCTTTTGCCCGATGAACCGGTGCGCTGCCGCGAGTGTGCCGCGGGCACGAGGCAGGGGCGTGTGCCCGAGCTGGCCAAAGGGGACGGGCTGTAAACCCGTTGGCGTAAGCCTACGAAGGTTCGAATCCTTCCGCGCCCAATCGATTCCGTGTCGCCATGCGCATCTGCGACCAACTGAAGGCCGGCACGCCGAGCCTTTCGTTCGAGTTCTTCCCGCCCAAGGACGACATCGGCTTTTGGGACCTCTATAAGACCATCGAGTCGCTGAAGCCGCTGTCTCCCACCTACGTCTCGGTGACCTACGGCGCGGGGGGCGGTACGCGGCGGAAAACGATCGAGCTGGTCGCGCGGATCAAGAAGGACATCGGCATTGAGCCGATGGCCCATCTCACCTGCGTCGGCGCGGATCGGGCCGAAATCGCCCGCGTGGTGGACGGACTCCGGGCGAACAACATCGACAACGTGCTGCCCCTACGCGGCGACCCGCCGCAGGGCGAGTCCAAGTTCACCCCGGTCGAAGGCGGGTTCCGGTACGCGAACGAGCTGGCGGGCTTTATCCGCGAGCGGCATGGCGATCTGTGCCTGGGCGGGGCGTGTTACCCCGAAGGCCACCCCGAGGCCCCCAGCCGCGAGAAGGACCTCGAAAATCTCAAACGGAAGGTGGACGCCGGGGTTGATTTTCTCATCACCCAACTGTTCTTCGACAACGCGGACTTTCTCGCGTTCCGGGAGCGTGCCCATCGAGCGGGCATCCGTGTGCCAATCCTGGCGGGGCTCATGCCCATCCTCAGCGTGAAGCAGATCAAACGCTTTACGCAGATGTGCGGGGCGACGATCCCGAAGGAGTTACTCAAACGGATCGAGGCCGTCGAGGACGACGCGGAGGCCGTGCGGCAGATCGGGATGTATCACGCCACCGAGCAGTGCCGGGGCCTGCTGCACGAAAACGTCGCCGGCATTCACTTCTACACCCTCAACCGTTCGACGGCCACGCGGGCCATCTATCAGTTGATCCAGCCAAGGATTCGCGAAGGGCGACCGTCGGTCGATAGCGCTGAATAACATCTTTTATCATGCACTATCCAGCGGGGCGGTCAAGAGGAATTTCGCGGCCAAACGAAGGTCGAGTTGGTATTACGGAAGGTCCTTTATGTACACCAGTCAAGCGGGGCAGGAGGGGGATGTCGCGGGCAGATTGCGTCGAAATAATAGGTGAAAACCGGGGGCTCGCACGAGATGGAGCGCAAGGGAAAACGGGAACCGACTGGTTGGAGCCGGTTCCCGCTGCCATGACCTAAAGCGAACAAGACTGCGCGCTGTTGCCGGACGAACCGCCAGGCGCGATCAGCGTCGGCTTGGACCGAAGCCCCCGCCGGAGTTCCGCGTCCCGCCCCCTAAGCCGCCGATTCCGCCACCGATGCCTCCGAAGCCGCCGCGACCGATCCCTCCTAATCCGTCAAGCCCTCCAAACGGACCGCCGGGTCTGTTCCAGCCGCCGGGTAGCCGAAATGGACCATCGCCCGGCTTCGTGTAACCACCCGGAAAGATGCCTAAACGGGTCTGTGGCATCACCGTCGTTCCGATCGGCGAAATGGCCATCGGAACGATGAAGCCGGTCGGATTCTTGGCAGTGATGATCTGACCGAGTGGGCCCTGTACCCTCTGGATGCCATTGACCGTCTTCAGGTCCGCGATCACCCGTGCCGATGGGTTCGTCACAGCACCATGAACCGTCCACGGCATGAGCCCGCCGTTCTTTATGTTCAGGATCTTCAGGTTCGAGGCAGTCACCGAGAAGTACCCTTTTCCAAGATCGTGAGCGAAGTCGCGGTCGCCAGCGATCACGGTGAAGGACGTACCCGGGTATCGGGCCACCAGCGAATTCAAGCTTTTCGCCGATCCGCGATTGGAGGAGAGGTACACCTCGGAGAACAGCGACAGATTCAACCGCGCCGCGTCCAGCGTACCGCTGCTGTGCGTGTTCAAGATCACCTTAGTGTTGGGATTGATCCTCTTGATCTCCGCAGCTAGGAAATCGCCGGTCGACTTAACCCAGGCCGCTTCGCCGGGCTTGCCGAAGAGATGTGAGAGAATCGACATATTTTTGTCGAGTTTTACTACGACGTTGCGGCCAGCGCCCACGTCCGAAAGGACCGATTGCAGCCGGGCCGTGTCCTTCGACGCGTTCCACCGGTGCTCCAGCGTGGCCGTGCTCCCCGGCTCGGCGCCCTGCTTCGTTTTGCCGAACGCCCCCTTGTGGACAACGCGATGTTGGGCGAAGTCCGACCCGCCAGTAAACACCGGTCCCCACTGTTCCGCGCGACCTTTCCCATCCGTTCCAACTCCGGGAATGTCGATGACGATCACCTGCTCGGCCCTGACCGAACCGGTGCCCCATGAGGCTAGCGCCAAGCTCAGCCCCAACAGAGCGGGAAACTTCGATGCGAAGCCCGCCCCCTCTGATACCATCCACCTACGCCAAGTTTGCCTTGTTCCCGTGCTCATGATGAGACTCCTTTTCTCGGCGCCCCAGCAAATCCGGTCGAGCCGACAATCGGCCCAACGCCTGTTCGCTTCGTCGCCGCCTAACCTTACTCCGAAAACTGGGTGTCCGCAACTATTTGTTAAGTAATAACTCAAAGATACTAAAGGGGCAGGGACAAGAGGCAGGTTTTATCAGAATGTTCATCTTTTCACGGTATTGACTTGCTCATTTCCGCTAGTTATCCTTGAACCAGCAAGCGATCGGAGATGTTAAGAACGCCTTGCGAAGAAAGGAACTCGGCGATGCCTTGGTCGATGGAGGAGTTGCGTAACAAATTGTTTACGGACCTGGACGATTCTGATGCGAAGCGTCTGACGGAACTCGGGGTTAAGCACTTTGCCATGATGCAATCCAGAGCGTGGAATCGCGTCCACCCACGGCTAAGTATGTCCTTGGGCGTGTGCTGGAAGCTCGCTACGGTGAAAAACATCGATCCGGTCTTGGCGCTGTTGAGCCTTGTGGTCTACAGGCTCATGGAAGGCAAAGAAGACAAGATCGCGATCGAGCAAGCTGGTCTTTCGGAAGACGCACGGAAGCTCTTGGCTGAGCTTTCCGAAGGAGCACGAAAGGTCTTGAGCGAACTCGCCGGGTTATGGAACCAGACTGCGCGAAATAACACCGGCCTTTCTGGCAAGCGGACATTGGCTAACTTCCCCGACGGGTTTGACGGGAAATTTTTCGTCGTCGTCGGCGACCGGCGCGAAACTAGCGGAAGAAAAATGACACCGGCCGATTTCGGAGCACTGTCCGGTTCGCCAGCAGACCTCAGATTCCTTGATCACCTCCGCCTACCGCGCGATTTCCAGGTGATTACGGACAAGGTGTTCGTCATGGAGCCCTTTCACGTGCTGAGGGAGAAGTTCGCGAACGCAACCCTCGTTGTTGTTGGGAGCCCAGCGAGTAATCATGCGGCTCGGATCGTCAACCGTTTCGCCCTTCATCGCTTCAACCTCACGGAAGGTCACGACGAGGCAGTAGAAGCGTTGATTAGGGACGCTTGGTGCGAAGGAACCCACGAACGCCCACAAACCGGGACAGCGACATCGTCTCATGGATTTTTTACGGCGCCTCGGAGCGTTCCGTTCTTTAAGTTCTTCGACTCTAAGGCGCTTGCCGCCTTTAGCCAGACTCGGCGAGCCGAGGTTACTTTGCAGAAGCATATTGCCTTCGCTGGGGGCTTCATCGATCCGTGTTCAAGGCTTGTCCGAGGCACAGACAAGTACGAGGATCGCGATTTTGCGGTCATCACGCTTGCGCAGAACGCTTTCCGCGACGAGAACGATGGGCAATACCCGGCATTGTTTCTAGCCGGATATCACCTTCCCGGAACGTCTTACACGATGCACGAGCAAGTTTGGACGGACCGCCGAACGTTCTTTGGGCAGCACCCCTTTGGCGGGATCTTACGCGTCGACCTGAAACCGCTTGCGAGGCACAAAGCTCAGAACGGTCAAGAAAAGTCATTCTACTCGTTTTGCGAGCGGATGGAGGAATTCGAAGTGGGTTGGGACGACGAATCCGAAGACCCCGACAAGTCTGGATACACTTCCGACCAACTGCTGCAAAGCCTTTACAACCTCTCCCTAAACGAGCCAACCTGTAGAATGACGCGGGATGAGGCCAAGCGAGCGTACGAGTTCCTGTCCAAATTGACCGGGACCGATGCCGCGCCGCAGGTGGGAAACGAATCGCCGGCACCACGCCGTCGTACCCGGCGAAAATAGCGCGCCCACTCGATGCGCCTTGCATCTTGGCGCGAACGCAACATAACGCGCAGTCTATCGGCGGACGGAAGCAGCCGTGCACGGGTAGGGACATAGAATTTTACTGCAACCTATGGAGCGGTTTCTGGTTATGACCCTATCCCCGCAGCGCCCCTCGCCCTACCCTTTCCCAAACGAGGAGAGGGGGTTTGGTCAGTCGATGGCGACGCGAGCCATTTATCAGGTACTCCAAACCGAAGTGGTGCGACCCGATGCACGATACGTCCAGGCCGAATGATCCCGACTTGCGGAGCCTTTTCCAGCGGTTGGCCGCGGGGACCGACCTCACGGTCGACGAGGCGAAGGGCGTCTTTGAGCGGATCATGGCCGGTCAGCTCAGCGAGGCCGTGATCGGCGCCTTGCTCGGCGCGTTGCTGACCAAGGGAGAATGCGTGGACGAGCTCGTCGGCGCCGCCCAGGCCATGCGGGGCAGCGCCTTGCGCGTGAGTTGCGATGCGGGCGCCATCGACACCTGCGGCACCGGCGGGGACGGCATCAGCACGTTCAACGTCTCCACAACGGCGGCCATCATCGCCGCGGCAGCCGGTGCGACGGTGGCGAAACACGGCAACTGTTCGTCCACCCGCGTCAGCGGAAGCACGGAAGTTCTGACCGAGCTTGGCATCGACGTCGAGGCCGACCGGGGCGTCGTCGAACGCAGCCTCCGCGAGGCTGGGATCGGGTATCTCAACGCCCGCGTACTCCACCCGGCCATGAAGTACGCCGCACCGGTGCGACAAGCGATACCCGTACGAACGATCTTCAACCTTCTCGGCCCGCTGACCAATCCCGCGGGCGTGCGTCGGCAGTTGGTCGGAGTCCCGCGGCTCGACTTGGTCGAGACGATCGCGGAGGCGTTGCGGCGACTCGGTGCGGTGCACGCGTGGGTCGTGCATGGAGCGCACGGGTTGTGCGACCTGACGATCACCGGCCCGACGGCCGTCGTCGAGCTGCGCCACGGCGCCCTTCGCAGTTTCACGATCACGCCCGAGGAGATCGGCTTGCGTCGCGGCGAGTTGAACGATCTACGGGTCCGTTCGCCGGCGGAGAGCGCCGCGAGAGTGCAAGCCATCTTCCGGGGTGAGCGCGGCCCGGCGCGCGACCACGCGCTCTTGAACGCCGGCGCAGCTTTGGTGGTCGCGGGGCTTGTAGGCAACGTGAACGACGGCGTTACGATGGCGCGGGGCGCGGTCGACGATGGGCGGGCAGCGGCCAAACTCGAGCAATGGCGAGCTGTGGCCGGTTTGCCCAACCGGTAGTCCCGGCGCGCCGGGATCCCTTGCGGGCGGCGTACACGGGCTTGGGAGAGGAGAGACGTCATGATCCGTTATGAATGTGATCGCTGCGGCGTGGCCCTGGGGGCCAACGATCTGCGACGATTCATCGTTAAGCTGGAGGTCTACGCCGCCGCCGGCCACGTCGATCTCACCCCCGACCCCCACGCGGATCCCCAACGGGAGATGGATGAGATCATGAAAAGCCTTGCCGTCGCCGACCCCGATGAGGTCGAGGATCAGACCTATCGTTGCTTCCGTTTCGACCTTTGCGATGCCTGCCGCCGAGGCCTGTTGGCCAATCCGCTGCCGGCGTAATGCCGCTTTCCGGGCAACCCCTTCAACTACGGACGCACAAGTGCCGAACAATGGATGATGTATGCGCTAGCGGCGAATCAGCTCGGGAGGAGGCAGCGATTCCGCGTACCGACCTGGGCGGCTCTGTGGTTCGCCGCCCTCATGGTTCTGACGGTTTCCGTGCGGCTCTTGGACCCCACCGGCTGGCTGGGGTCGGATGACGCCTCCTACCATTCCGCGGCGGAGCACGTCCTCACCGGGCAGACGATCCATCGAGTCCATCACCATTATGCCCGAATGGCCGTCGTCGTTCCCGTGGCCGCGTCGATGTGGCTCTTCGGGGAAAGCCCCACCACGGTCGCGTTGCCGATGCTCATCGCCTCGACGCTTTGCGTTGTGGCGATTGTCGTTCTGGGACGACTACTTTGGGGATGGTGGGAGGGCCTGTGCGCCGCGACGATCGTGTCGGTGCTCCCCTACTTTCGGATCCTTTCCACAACGGCCTTTCCCGACGTGCATGTCTGTCTTTGGACGACCGGGGCGATGTTGTTGGCCGTCGTCGCGGTGCGAACCGACCGAACCGGCCGTGCCCGGGCGTGCTGGGTTGCCTGTGGGTTCGCACTCGGATTGGCCATCTCCGCGAAGGTCTTCGCTATCGCGGCGGGCGCCGGAGTTCTGTTTACGATCTTCACTCAACCGGCCAAGGCCAAGGTGGGGCGACCGGCGGCGTTGGCGTTCACCACCCTCGGCGTCGGGCTGCTGTTCCTTGTCGATGGGCTATTCTATCAATGGGCCGCGAACGATTTCTTCTTCAGCCTTCACGCGACGCAGCACGCCCAAGACATGGCCCCGGCGCTCGTCAACGCCGCGGACGCAGGACCAACCACCATCGCCGCGATGGTCGGGGATCGCCTGACGATGTTGCTACATCCGACCACGTCGGGGTGGGGCTGGATCGGCGTCGTCTTTTGGCCGGTGGTCGTTGGCGTACTGGTCTTCAATCCTCGAGGGCGAGTGTTGGCAGCCTGGGCCGTCGCGACGTACCTGTTGGTCGCGGTAGTCCCCGTTAGCCTGAAGGAAGGCGCCCACGTCTATCCGATCTTTCATGGCCGACACATCCTTCCGGCGTGCGTGCCGTTCGCCCTATGTCTTGCATGGATGGTGCGTCGATGCGCGGGCATGGCGATGAACGCGGCGTGGATCGAGCGAGGTTGGCCCGCGTCCTTCGCCGCGCTCGCGGCTCTGTCTTTTGCCAATCCGCGCGAGCTGAACGGCTTTCGGGACCGCCCGACAAGCCGCATCGGCGTCGCCATCTCCCAGATCGCTGCCGCCACCCCATGGGACCGCGACCGTAATATCTTCATGGCCCCCTCCCTGTACTGGCGTTTCCGGATTCTGTTCCCCCAAGAGTTGCGATCACGCCTTCGCGTTGCGGCGGACGGCGAGGCCCCGACGTGGTGGCGCGACGCCTGCGCGGACATCGCCTCACGCTTGGCGCCGCTGCCGCCCCCCGGCGACGCGTACCTCCTCGCCACGCCCCGCCAGTTGCGGGGTGAGACCGAACCATGGGACTACGGCGTCGGGCTGCCCCGCGAACGACTCTTGGCGTGGCAAACCGTTGGGCCCCGCACGCGGATGAGCCGGTTTGCGGACAAGACGATCAGGCGTAGCCGACCCGGCCTGCTCGGCCCGGAGCCCTTTTTACTCCTACTGGGAGGCGGTCCCGCCGACCCCGATCGGACCGCCAAACACGCGTCCAGGCTTCCCGCTCAACTCCCCCTGGCCCCCGACCGATAGATTATCGGATTCGCGCGTGCCGCGACCCGGAAACTTTCCTTTAGAAAGTGTCACATCATGGCACTTTCAACGACTCTCGGTCGGGCGCGCCAAGCGGCGAAGAGCTAGGTGAACCGTGGCATCCATCGTTGACGTGTGCGACGCTCCGACGACCGGATGGGCCGTCGAGGAGCGCATGACACTCCTCGGGGCGCGAACGCTCCCGGACACGCCGATCATCACGCCTATTCCGAGACCGCCGAAGCCCCCGACCCGGTTCGGCGGCGTCACGGTCATCGTGCCCTGCTACAACGAGCAGGCCATGATCGCCGCCACCGTGCGGCAGCTCACCGACCTCATGCGTGCGTCCCACCGACCCTACGAACTGATTGTGGTGGACGACGGCTCGGCCGACGCCACCCGCGTCGAGATCGAAAGCTGCGCCTACGAGCCGCACCTGCGCGTTCTCCGCAACGACCGCAACCGCGGGTACGGCTATTCGCTCAAGCGCGCCGTCGCCGAGGCCCAATACGAGACCGTCGTCATCACCGACGCGGACGGCACCTATCCGAACCGACGCCTTGGCGAGCTGTTGGAAAAGATGGACGGGGCCGACATGGTTGTGGGCGCGAGAACGGGCGCGACCGTTCACGTACCGCTGTCGCGTCGGCCGGCCAAGTGGGCGTTGCGCAAGCTCGCCACGTACCTTACGGAAACGGACATCCCCGACCTGAACAGCGGAATGCGGGTGATGAAACGGAGCCTGATCCGACGGTTCCTGCCGCTGCTTCCGGACGGATTCAGCTTCACCACGACGATCACGCTGGCGCTGTTGACCCACGGCTACCAGGTCCGCTATGTGCCGATCGACTATGCCAAACGGGTCGGACGATCGTCGATCAAGCCGATCCGCGACACGATCAACTTCCTGAGCCTGATCGTTCGGACGGTCCTCTACTTCAAACCGCTCAAGATTTTCGTCCCGGCGAGTGCCCTGATGTTGGCCCTGGCCGTCGCCGTCGGCTTGGTGACGAAACTGGTCTTCGGGCAACTGGCGGACGTCACGTCGGTCACACTGGTCATGGCGTCCGTTCAACTGCTCGCTATCGGCCTGCTCGCCGACTTGATCGACAAACGCTCGCCGAGTTTTTCGTAAGAAGTCCGCGTCATGCCGACACTGCCCATCCTCGCCGCGTCGCCTCCGCCCGTGTTGAGGACGTCGACCGAGCGGCGGTTGCGGGTTCTGCTCATTAACCCCCCGCGGTTCGGCGAACTGATCGGCAAGAACCCGGCCATCGTCGAAAAGCACCGGGGGTTCAACCCGCCGCTGGGCATCCTCTCGCTGGCCGGGTACTTGGAAACGCACTCCTCCTTCCAACTCGACCTGCTCGACGCCCAGCCGAAACGATACAGCTACACCGAGTTAGAGGAGATGCTGCCGGGGCGCGAGGCCGACGTGGTCGGCATCACCGCGATGACCTTCACGCTCATCGACGTGTTCAAGACCGTCCGCTTGGTGCGCCGGATCATGCCCCAGGCCAAAATCGTCCTCGGCGGGCCTCACGTGCACTTGTACCCCGACGAGACCATCCGTCACCCCGAAGTTGACTTCCTACTGCAGGGCGAGGGCGAAGTCGCGTTCCTGCAACTTCTCAACAACCTCGACAATCCGTCGGCGTGGCCCGCGATCAAAGGGCTGGTGTACCTGGACGACCACGGACGCATCGTCAACAACGGCATCGCCGCCTCCACCGAGGACCTAGATGAACTAGGTATGCCCGCCCGCCATTTGCTGAACGTGAATGACTACACCTCGCTGCTGGGCCGCGACA
>CAYQZH010000171.1:0-9521 GCA_964421865.1 uncultured Phycisphaera sp.
TCAGAGCACCGGGCGCAAGCCCGGTGACGTTGTCCGCAGGCTCGCGCTCGCGGCTCCGAGTGCGTCACCTACAAGGGGTGACGCTACAGCGCCATCCTCACGAGGACTTCTCCGCGTAAACCGCCCCCCATCCGATCGACGATAGAATCTCGTCCTCCATCTCATGCATTCGCGCGGCGTCGGCCTTGCGTCCATCGTTATAACCCAACAGGTGCAACGTTCCGTGGACGGCGTAGAGGGCAAGCTCGGCTTCCACGGCGTGTCCGCGTTTTCGTGCCTCCCTCCCCGCCCTGTCCAGCGACAGGACGATCTCCCCGTCGATGGCGGGTTTTTCGGCTCCCTCGTCGCGAAGATCAAAGCTGAGCACGTCGGTCGGACCCTCGTGTCCGAGATGGTCGCGGTTCAGACGTGCCATCTCCGTGTCATCCACAAGGGCCACGTTGATGTGCGCCGAGACGACCGTGTGTCGGCGCAGGACCGCGCGGATCGCTCTTCGAAGCCCCGCCGCTACCTTGGGAGCACCGCGCGCTGCCCGTGTAATCCGCACTTCGTAGGGAGAACGGTCTTTCATACGATAGACCTGCTCACGCGGCGAAGGCCGCCGGAGTCAGACGCTCATCCTCGCGGGCGCCGCGGACGGCTCGCTCGGCTTTCGCGCTTTGGGATAAGCGACGCGTCCATGGTAGATGCCGCAGAGCGTTTTGACCAACGACTCCTCGACCTGACGGATTTCGCGGAGCGTAATGTCGCAATCATCGAACTGACCGTCGTTAAGACGGTCCATCACGATCTGATGGACCGTGCCCTCGATGCGTCCGACGGTGGGCTCGCTCAGGGCCCGCACGGCGCCCTCGACGCCGTCGCAGAGCATGAGCACCGCGGTCTCCTTGGCGTGAGGCTTGGGGCCGGGATAGCGGAAGTCGGCCTCCGCTACCTCACGGTCATGCCGTCCGCTCGCCACGCGAGGTTGTTTCTCGCTGGCGATTTGGTGGAAGTAACGCACCACCGTCGTGCCGTGGTGCTCGGCGATGAACTGATGCAGGACGCGGGGGAGCTTGTACTGATTGGCCATCTCCAGTCCGTCCTTCACGTGCCCCAGGATGATGAGCAGACTCATCGTCGGGGCGAGATTGTCGTGGCGACTGATTCGCCCTTCCTGATTCTCCGTGAAGTAGGCCGCGCGATGGATTTTGCCCACGTCGTGATAGAGCGCCCCGACCTGCGCGAGCAGTCCGTTGGCCCCGATCCGCTCGCACGCCGCCTCCGCCAGCGTGCCCAACATCAGACTGTGGTTGTACGTCCCCGGCGCCTCCCGCGCCAGCAGTTGCAGCAGCGGGCGAGTCGGGTCTCGCCATTCCAACAGCGTGAGCGAAGTCGCGATGTGGAAGACGCGCTCGATGAACGGCAGAACGCCCGAGACCAGGAAGGCGGACATCAGGGCGCAGGCGCCGGCCAACAAGGCGTGTTGGAACATGAACCCGAGCGTCTGGCCTTCCATCAATCCCCCGGCCGCGGAGGCGAGCATGATCGCCGCCGCCGTCGCCAGGCCGACCTTGATGAGCTTCGTGCGCGTACGGATTTCGTCGAGCTGGTAGACCGTCGCCGCGACCCCCACGAGCAGCATCAACAGGAAGGCCAGGTGGTTGCGCACCACGGTCGCCGTGAGAACGGTGACGATGCAGATCGCTCCGATGGCGAAGCGCCGCGGGTAGGCGATGCACAGGACGCTGGCCGCGAGCAGGCACGGCACGGAAACCAGTTCGGGAATGTGCGGCAACTTCATGTCCAGTAAGCGCCCCGCGGCGAGCGTGCCCAGCATGACCGAGCCGAACGCGAGGGTGCGGGCGCGGACCTCAAAGAGCCTCGGTTGATAGAGCGTTACATACGCGAGCAGACCGGCGGACAGCACCACGACGAGGGTCACCAGCCCGACGCGTTGCAGCCACCGTTCCTGCCGCAGTTCCGCCGCCTCCACGGTGTCCTGGGCGAGGAACGTGTCGTACGCTACGTGATGGGCCTTGAGCAGGGCATATCCCTCCGCCGTCAACTCACCCGGACTGATGAAAGGCTGGTTTTTCTCGTATGTGGTCAACGCTTCGGGCGCCGCCGCCTCCGCCTTCTGCAAAGCGTCGGCCGTCCGCTCCTGGGCGTAGAGGATGGTCGGCTGGTCGTGGAAGACGGCGGCCACCATCGCCTCGACGACGGCGCGCAGCTCGTAGGCCGGCACGCGCCTCGCCACGATTCCCGCACTGCCTTGGAGGGCCTTGTCGTTACCCTGAAGCACAAGCTCCGAATGGGAAACCTGCGTCACGCTGATCTCGTTCTCCGGGCCGCGGGTCTCCAACAGAATGAAGTCCGTCGCGCTGGGCGGGTCGCGGGGCTCCTTGGACAAGCCGCGTACGACGTATTGCGTCTCCAACGGTAACTTCTCGATCCATGCTCCGAACTGCGCCTGCCCGGCGTCATCGGGCGTGTCGACCAACGCTCGAAGGCGGTCATAGGCGGGTTGATCCGCGGGCCATTTCAAGCCCTCCATGGCCGTCACGTAGGCCTCATAGGTGTTCGCGTCGGCGGCGAGCTGATACAAACGCATCAGATCGGACCGGATTCGGTCGAAGGTGAGCGCCGGGCTATTGAGAACATAGTAGCTGGGGGTCTTGGCGCGGGCCGCCTTCCGGTCGTTCGCGGTCTGCTTGTGATCCGGAACTTGAAAACGGACCTTGGCGTAGATCGGCTGCTCGACGCGCTGTCCGAGGACGTAGTCGAGGCTCTCCTCTCCCCACAAAGCGATCGCCGAGGCCGCGACCACGAAGACAACCCCCGTCACCGCCGTCCAACTGGTGACCTGGCGGAAAATACGCGTCCCCCACGAGCCGCCGGTCTTCACGCGTTGTTCACGCAGTTGCCGACGACGTGTGCCGTTCTTGGAAGTCATTTTGAACATAACGGGGCACAACCCGAGTTCGCGGCTTTCGTTCCGCAGCCAGTCCCTATCGGACGACGATTCGTGGAGTTTCCGCGTGGGGACGATCGCTGCTCGGCTGATCTGAACATGGAGTTATTCTCGGACGTTGCGTTCGCCGCGGCTGTACCGCTCAACCACGTGCTGCACCAGGGGATGGCGAACGATATCCGCCTTCGTCAGGCGCACCGTGGCTACGCCCTCGACCGTCTCCAACCGGCGAACGGCGTCGATGAGTCCGCTGTTTTCGCTGGAGGGCAGGTCGCTCTGGCTGTCATCCCCGGTGACGACCATCTTGCTGTGATGCCCAAGACGGGTGAGGAACATCAACATCTGAGACACCGTTGAGTTCTGAGCCTCGTCCAGGATGATCGCCGAGTGGTTGAGCGTCCGACCGCGCATGAATGCCAGGGGAATCACCTCCACCACGTCGTTCTGCAAAAAACGTCGGATCTGATCGAACGGCATCATGTCGTGCATGGCGTCGAAGAGCGGACGCAGATACGGATTCACCTTGGCCTGGAGGTCGCCAGGGAGATACCCCAGTTTCTCCCCCGCCTCGACCGCAGGTCGAGCAAGCACGATCCGCTTGATCTTGTGTTGTTTGAGAAGCGTAATCGAAACCGCAACGGCGAGGAACGTTTTCCCAGTCCCTGCGGGTCCCAAGCAGAACGTTAGGTCGTGGTTGAGGATGGCCTCGACGTATTGCCGCTGACCCTCACCCTTGGGAGTGATAGCCGTCGCGGAGAGGAACACATCGATCGTTCCTCCCGCGCCGGCTTTTCCGTCCAGCCCGGCCTGGGCGATGGAGTCCTCGACCACCTCGTCACCGACGTCCCCATGCTCCCGCAAAAAGCGTTGCAGGTCTTCGACGACGCAGGCGGCCTTGCGCACCGCTTCCGTCGGTCCGCTGATGTGCACCGCGTTGTCGCGGGCACTGATGCGGACGTCGAAGGCCGCGCGGATCAGGCGGAGGTTACGGTCGCCGGTCCCGTACAACGCACCGCGGTGCGACGGGTCCTCGATGGGTATGGTGATGTCCAACGGGTCTCACAATCCCCCAGGCGGTCTTGGGAGCAACGGCCCTCGACGCGCAAAACCCGCCTGCGGGAGAAAGTTCGCGATCCCTAAAGTCTATCCGACAGCTACACGACATTCCAAACCGTTGTCATGAGGAACCACGCCACCGGCATCGCGAACACCGGGCTGTCGATCAGGTCTAGTATACCACCGTAGTGCGGGATCACCTTGCCGGAATCTTTAACTCCACTGTCACGCTTGAAGCATGATTCAACAAGATCGCCTATCTGAGCGGCTGCGGAGAGGGCGACACCGAAAAGACAGGCTCGAAGGAGTGGTGGCAGGCTCGTCGAATCATCACGGATACTGAAGGAGCGGGTGGCGTCATGTATAGCCGTGACTAGCCATCCATCGCCGGGCCCGATCGCGGCGGCGATCGAATCGGCTGATGCGAAGAGCATCGCGACTGCGGCGCTCGCCAGCAGGCCGCCGACGGCGCCCTCCACCGACTTCGCGGGGCTGATGCTGGGGATCAGCTTGTGATGCCCCAGCGTACTGCCGACGAAGTAGGCCCCGATGTCCGAGGACTTGGTCACCAAAAGCGTGATGAGCAACAACCACGCCCCCTCCTCCCTCGCAATGTCCCGCCCGCATCGAAGTTGTAGCCCGAAGGAGCCGAGGAAGCCCAGATAAAAGACCATCAGCAGCGTGGCGCCAACATCGCGGGACGTTCCTTGAGGATCACGTCGAAGAACGCAGAGGACGCCGGCGCCCAAGACCGTCGCCATCAACGCGACGAGCTGCCAGAATAGTCCCTCTTGGTCCCTCACGTCCGATCCGAGCCACCCGCCCGCGGAGAGCCAAGGCGTCAACAGGAGCACGACGACCATCAGGTACGCGAAAGCGGTATGGGGCCTGACGGCCTTCGCCCGAAGGATGCGGTCGAGCTCCATCGCCCCACGCAGAAGGACCGCTACAAATAGGAGGGGAATGAGACTGCCGCGTTTGAGGAGATCACCGAGCGGGCCGGACAGCGTTGTCGACTGCTTGGCGATCACCACGTCCTGCAGGAAGAGCCAGATTAGCGCCGCGATCGCCAATGCCCCGTAGGCTACGCGCTGAGCCATGCGTCTGTTCCTACCGCCTCACGACGTACGACGCAACCACAGCCGGACGACGAAGGGGCGACGACCCACGACCGACGTTCTCAAGACCGGCGACAAGGGTGTCGATAGGCCGGGCGTGGGGCTGGTGTATTTCTTCCGAAAGGGAGGACAGCCTTACTCAGGGAGCCCGGGTTTCGGCGAGCCCGGGTTCCCGCTTTTTTGTGCGCCGAGCATGTTCGACAGCTTGGAGGCGTAAGTCCTCCACCCAGCCTGATGGAGGCGAAGGGCCGAGCCGCGAAGCGGTCGGGACGCGTTGAGCCTACCGGACGAACGTCCGGGTGGCCTTATGGTGTTCGGCGGGTGATGTGGGCGCTACGTTGCCGCAGGCGGTATTTCCAAATCCCGCAGGGCGATCTCGATGTCCATCGCTCCGGTGGTGACCAGGGCGGTCTGCTTGTGGAGCTGCATCCGGACGACCTTGGCCGATCGGTTGAGGGTTCGCAGGTGGACCTCGTCGCCTGGCCGTAATCCATTGACCCACGCCGTCCAATGGGCGAAGGCCTCCTGGGAACGCTGCAACTCCTCTCGGTCGCGCTCGTATTTCTCGCGTTCGCGCTGGGATGCCAGGGCGGCCTCGCGGGCCGTTTCTCGAGCGGCCTCCGCCTCACGGCGGGAATCCAACGTCCCGGCGATGGCCTTGTTCAGCGCCCGCGTGCTGTCATCGAGGAACCCCTTGGCGAGTTGCACGAGCCTTGCCGGCATTCCCAGCCGCTTCGCAATAATCAGGGCGTTGCTGTTGCCCGGCTCGCCGAGCCGCAGATGGTAGGTCGGCCTGAGCGATTCGGGATCGAACTCGACGGAGGCGTTATCGACCCGCTGGGTGGTGAAGGCGACGGCCTTCAGCACCGACAGGTGCGTCGTGACGATCGCCTTGGCCTTGAGCCGCAACAGTTCGGCGATCATGGCGCGCCCGATGGCCGCACCTTCATCCGGGTCCGTCCCCGCCCCCAATTCGTCGATCAAAACTAACGATCGCGGTCCGCTTCCGCGGATGATCTCCAACAACGTCGCCAAGTGCGAACTGAAGGTGCTCAACGACTGTTGCAGGCTTTGTTCGTCGCCGATGTCGATGAAAATCTCCGTGTAGACGGGCATCTTCGACCCTTCGCCGACGGGGATGGGCACACCGCACTGATTCATTAAGGCCAGCAGCCCGACGGTCTTGAGCGTCACGGTCTTGCCCCCCGTGTTCGGGCCGGTGATGACCAGGGCGTCGAAGTCATCGCCCAGCCGCAGGTCAATGGGCGTCACTTCCCTCCGCGGCTTACCGTCTTGCGTCTCGTGATCGAAGAGTTCGATCAACAGCGGATGCCGGGCCTGATGCAGTTCCAACACGCCGTCGGAATCCACCTGCGGGCCGAGGCACTTTCGCTTCTTGGCGTAGCGACACTTGGCCGCGATCAAATCCAACACCGCGATGGCCCCCAGCGTGCCCAGAATGGCCTTGGCGTTGACGTTCACTCGCTGGCTCAGCCCGCGGAGGATCTGCGTGATCTCTTTGTTTTCCTCGTCGCGCAGACGGACGATGGTGTTGTTCAGTTCGACGGATTCGGACGGTTCGACGAAGAGTGTCGCGCCCGAATCGGAACTCCGATGAACGATGCCCGGGATTCTCCCGCGGTGCTCGGCCTTGAGCGGCAGCACGAAACGATCATCGTGGAAAGTCGCCCCGGAGTACTGCAACATCTTGGTCAAGCCGGTATGGCGCAGGATGCGATCGAACACGACGCGGATTCGCCCCTTCGCCTCCTCGATGGCGGCTCGAATCGACCCCAACCGCGGCGTTGCGTAGTCGCGGACCTGACCGCGTTCGTCGATGGCCTCGTGGATCGCCGCGGCGATGGGGCTCAGATCGCTGATTCGCTCCGCCAGCGATTGCAATGACGGGACCATCGCTGCGGCCTGCCGGAACCACCCACAGAGCGCGGTGGTCGCGGTGAGCGTCTCCGCGATGTGGGCCAACACGTCGGCTTCCAACGGGGCCGGAAACCCTGCGGCCCGCACGTGCTCACGGACGTCGTGGACTCCCCCCATCGGCGGGAAGTTGTATTCCTCTGACGCCGCGGCGAGTTCGCGCACCTGGTCCAGCCACTCCCGCACCACGTGGGTTTTCACCGACGGCGTCATCGAACGGGCCAGGGACTTTCCCAGTCCCGTCGCACAGTAAGACGCGATCACCTCGCGGATTTCGTCGAATTCGAGCTTGTGGAATGTTGCGTCGTTCAACGGTCCAACCTAGCGTCGCGGGAGAACGTTCCAACAGGACAAAACTGTGACGGCGTAATCGGAGACGCGAGCGGAAGCGCGCGGCGGGTCAGAGCCGGGAGCGCCAGCGACCGGTCTTGATGTCCGCCCGCGCTTCACGCTTAACGCCGCTGTGATGACTGTAATCTCTCGCACGCGTCTCTGCTCCGTATGGCCACCGTGCTATAATACACGAACAGGGGGCGGGGTTTGAGATCGTGAAACGACGAGGAGTATTCGGGGTTATGGATCACTACCGTACAACGCGAAATCGAGGGTTCCGCGGCGCAACCGCCGGAATCCTCCTTCTCACGTTCCAGCCCACTCCTGGATCGGCCCAACCGCCTAGCCGCTATGAGTTCGCCGATCTCAAGGCCCTCGAGCAAGCCTTCGTGGACTTGGCCGAGAAGGTCCGCCCCAGCGTCGTCGCCGTCCGAACCTACCGCATCCGCAACACTGGGTCCAAGGACACCTTAGTGAAGGTCCCCTTCAGTCAGGGGAGCGGCTTCGTGATCGACGCCGGCGGGTACGTCGCGACCAACCGGCATGTGATCGAGGGCGCGGATTCGATCATGGTCATCCTGGAGAACGGACTGCGCTACGACGCGACGGTCGTCAAGTACGACGAACGCAGCGATCTTGCCGTTATTAAGGTGGACGCCGCCGATTTGACGCCGGTTCGGTTCGGCGACGTGGCCAACGTCAAGGTCAACCAATGGGCGTTCGCCTGCGGGAATCCATTTGGTCTGGCCAACGAAGACGGACGGGCGTCCGTGACCTACGGCGTGGTGAGCGCCTTGGGACGGCAGATGACCGATCGATTGCCGGCCAACGACCAGGTTCACTACTACGGCAACCTGATCGAAACTTCCGCGGCCATCAATCCCGGCAGCAGCGGCGGACCGCTCTTCAACCTCGACGGTGAAGTCATCGGCGTCGTCACCGCCATTGAGTCCGCCTCCGGCGTGAACGAAGGCCGCGGCTTCGCTATCCCCATCGAGAAGAACACCCGCGGGATTCTGGAAACGCTCAAAGCCGGGAAAGAGGTGCGCTACGGATTCCTCGGAGTGACCGTGGACGACGTCGAGCCGCCGGATTCGCGGCAGGTGGTGGACACGGGCCGCTTTCGCGGGGCGAAGATCACGCGCATCGACCCGCCGAACGGCCCGGCGGGCGCGGCGGGCCTGAAGGCCAACGATATCGTCATCGAGTTCGATGGAATCCCCGTCGAGGGCAAGGACCAGTTGGTTCGCCTGGTGGGCTTCACTCCCGTCGGCAGAGAAGTCACCGTCACCTACCTCCGCCGACAAGTCAAACACAAAGCGACCGTCACCATCGCGGACCGGAATCAATCCCTCGGCGTGTCACGCCCGACCGAGTGATCGGAACCCCAAGCGCCAGCGCGGGGTCGTCCGAGGGGCGAGGGGACGAAGGGGTTGTGCCACACGTTGTCACCTGCGTTGTTCCACGTGGAACACAACTTACACTCCCGGCGCATACCCCAAGCGGTCCGCCGTCCACCTACTGACGCGGGCGTAACTGCAAGGTCTCTACCCCTATAACTTGCAGGGTGATCGGTGGGCGGACAATCGCGGAGCGATCGGGCGAAGAAAATGGGTGACGGTCCCTCCGCCCCCATCCTTCAAGGCGGCTGGCGATCACGCGTCATTCGGGTCGGGCGACCTGGCACTCGTGGGCTTGTGGTAAGAACTCTGTGACGAGTTTATCTCGGTCGGCAAGATACATTTCAAGGTCGTGATCGCGGAAGTCATCCGGCTTGGCCCTGTCGTTTCGCGTGAGGACCTTCTCGCACACTGCATAAGCGACGATCTCGGCGAGAAGTACGCGGAACTGAGTCTTTTCCTGACCGGGAAACCCCTCTTGCTTTGGTCCGAGGTAGCGCTTTATGGATGGGTGGCACGCGTCGATTCGCAGTAGGCTACCGAGCCAGGCAGCCCGTGAGTTTACATGATGATACTCCTCGATCTTGATTCGAATTGAATCTCCAGGTGGCGGGGCGCTGACGATCTCCGTCTCGGCAAGAGCCGCGCCCACCGTCGCGACGACTCGGACATGCATGTCCGATTCCGGCAAAGTGACGCGTAGTTTGCAGTCGGCGATCCCTAGCA
>CAYQZH010000172.1:0-9426 GCA_964421865.1 uncultured Phycisphaera sp.
CCTTCCTGATGATCGACCGCATCATCGAGATCGAAGGCTCGCGGCGCGTGGTGGGTCTCAAGAACGTGACCATCAACGAGGCTTTCTTCCAAGGCCACTACCCCGGCGATCCCATCATGCCCGGCGTGCTCATCATTGAGGCCCTCGCTCAGATCGGCGGCGTGCTACTCAGCCAGGAATTGGAACACAAGGGCAAGGTCGCGGTGCTGCTCAGTCTGGACAAAGTGAAGTTCCGCCGCGCCGTCCGCCCCGGCGATCAACTGATCCTGGAGGCCGAGGCCATCCGCGTCCGCTCCAACACCGGCCACGTCAAGGGCCGCGCCCGCGTCGCCGGCGACCTCGTCGCGGAGGCCGAAATCAAGTTCATCCTTACCGACGCGGAAACGCATTAGCCGGAGGATGCCTCTCTACGGGAGAGCCTCCGCCTCAGCGCCTCGAATCTCAAGCCGTACGGTTTCTACTGTTTGCTCTGTGGGCGATGACGACGTCTCACCGACTCCCGATGCGGGCGGTAACCCACAGTGAGTGCTCGCCCGTGGGAATGAACGTAGTCACCCTCCGTTGGTTCGGTTCTTGCCCGCCGCCGGCGCGCTTCAATGGCGGCCTGGGGAGGAGTTGCAGGAATCAAGCATTCGCAGCCGTCGCCGATCAAATCCGCTCGACCGGCCTCGATTAGGGCTCTGCGCACCGTGAAATAGTTTTCCGGTTTGAAGAACTGCATCAGCGCTCGCTGCACCTTGCGATCGCGCAATCCCTTGGCCACATAGACCGGCTTCATGGTCATGGGATCCAGTCCGGTGTGGTACATGCAGGCCGCAATGTCGAACGGCGCGGGGATAAAGTCCTGCACCTGTTCCGGCTTGTACCCGTTGTTTTTCAAGAATAGGGCGAGATCAATCATGGCCTTCACGTCGGAGCCGGGATGCGCGGAAATGAAATAAGGAACCAGGTATTGTTCCTTCCCGGCCTCTCTCGACTGGTCACGGAACTGTCGATCGAAGTCCTGGAATGTCGTTGGCGCCGGGCGTTTCATCACGCCCAGCGTGCCCGCGTCCGTGTGCTCCTGGGCGACCTTCAAATGCCCGCCGACGTGGTGGGCTGTCAATTCCCTCATGTATTCCGGCGATAATCGCGCTAAGTCCATCCGCACGCCGCTGGCGACGAAGACCTTACGAATGCCTTTTTGTTCTCGCGTTTCGCGCATGACCTGAATGAGCGGGCCGTGGTCTGTGCCCAACAGTGGGCATATTTTGGGATGCACACAGGACAGTCGGCGGCAGATCGCCTCGATTTCCGGCCGGACACAGCGCATTTCGTACATATTCGCCGTCGGCCCGCCGAGGTCACTGACGATGCCTTTGGAGTCTTGGGTCGACCCCAGTTGGCGCACCTCGCGGACAATGGACTCCTTGCTCCGCGACTGAATGATCCGGCCCTGATGAGTCGTGATGGAGCAGTAGGTACATCCACCGAAGCACCCGCGCATGATGACCACGGAATCCCTGACGACCTGGTAGGCCGGAATCGGTTCCTTGTAACAGGGGTGTGGTTTGCGGGTGTAGGGTAAATCGAAGAAGAAATCCATGCTCTGCTGGGATTCGGGCAGCGGCGGCGGGTTGCAGACGACGGCCTGACGATCGTGCCATTGCACGAGCGTCTTGGCATTGTAGGGATTGGTTTCCAAGTGAATGCGTCGAGTCGCCTCGGCGAACTCGTGTTTGTCGGCCTTCACTTCTTCGTAAGACGGCAGTACTACACAGGGCCCGTCGCTTGCGCTCCGGGTTCGGAATTCTTGCGCCTGCGTTGCGCCCAGTGCATAGGCGACGCCGCGCATGTCGCGTAGGTCGCGCAAGCCCTGGCCCGCCTGCAGCCGCCGGGCGATTTCGACGATGGCCGACTCGCCCATTCCATAGACGACTAGATCCGCCTTGGAGTCGAGAAGAATGGACCGAAGGACGGTGTCACTCCAATAGTCATAGTGGGTGAGTCTCCGCAGACTTGCCTCCACGCCGCCCGCGATGACAGGCACACCCTTGTAGGCCTCGCGCGCTCGCTGACAGTAGGCGAGGGTCGCGCGATCCGGGCGAAGGCCGATCCGCCCGCCCGGCGAGTACGCGTCGTCATTGCGTACTTTTCGGTTCGCGGTGTAGTGGTTAATCATCGAATCCATGTTTCCCGCGCTGATGGCGAAGAACAGCTTAGGCCGCCCGAACATCTTCCAGGCGTCGCAGGAATGCCAGTCCGGCTGCGCCACGATCCCGACACGAAAGCCGCTCGCTTCGAGCACGCGGCCGAGGATAGCCATGGCAAAACTAGGGTGATCGACGTACGCGTCACCGGTGACGAACACAACGTCGAGTTCCTCCCAACCGCGTGCTCGAGCCTCCTCCATGCTCATGGGCAGTGGATCGGACGATCCGCGAAGCGGCAACCCCAGCCGCACGAACTGCGTGCTGCTGCACGCGCCCGCGGCGGGGCGAGAAGGGCTTACGTTGACAACCATGATTCTTCCTTTCGAGGCCGATCCGTCCGTCCCCTCGGAACTCGCGGAAAGGCTCCTTGGGGCAGCACGTGCCGGCTGCCCGTGAACTCAGCGCTGATCCTAACACAGATTCCGACGTGACGCAAGCTCCTCCAGGTCTTTGACGACGCAACCTGCGGACCGTATTCTGAGGCTGGCGACGCCCGATGTGTCGAACTGGAGCCTTACCGTGCCCGACAGCAAAACGCCGGATTTCTACAACGTCGATTCGCTCTTAAGCGACGACGAACGACAAGTGCGCGACACCGTGGCGCGGTTCGTCGATGAGCGCGTCCTGCCCATCATCGCCGACTGCTTCGAGCACGAGCGGTTTCCCAGCGAGCTGATCCCGGAGATGGCCGAGCTGGGCTTGTTCGGGCCGACGCTCAAGGACTATGGCTGCGCCGGGCTGAACAACATCGCCTACGGACTCATCATGCAGGAGCTGGAGCGCGGCGACAGCGGCATTCGCAGCTTCGCCTCCGTGCAGAGCGGCCTGGTCATGTTCCCGATTCACACGTACGGGTCGGACGAGCAAAGGGCACGCTGGCTGCCGCAGATGGCGCGGGCCAAGGCCATCGGATGCTTCGGCCTCACCGAACCCGACGGCGGGTCCGACCCTGGTACCATGAAAACCAGCGCGGAGAAGAAGGGCGGGGACTGGGTGCTCAACGGGGCCAAGATGTGGATCACCAACGGCTCGGTCGCCGACGTCGCCGTCGTCTGGGCCATGACCGAGCAGGGCGTCCGCGGATTCCTCGTCGAGAAGGGCACGACCGGGTACACCGCCCGCGACATCCCGCACAAGTTCTCGCTCCGCGCCTCGGTCACGAGCGAACTCTTCCTCGACCACTGCCGCGTGCCGGAGTCCAGCCGCCTGCCCAAGGCCGAGGGACTGGGTGCGCCGTTAAGCTGTCTGACACAAGCCCGCTACGGCATCGCCTGGGGCGGCGTCGGCGCTGCGATGGCGTGCTACCGGGAGGCCTTGGAGTTCTGCAGGAACCGCACCCTCTTCGGCTCGCCGCTCATCAGCAAGCAGCACATGCAGGTGCGACTGGCCGACATCGTCCGACGGATCACGTTGGGTCAGCTTCTCGCCTTGCAACTCGGTCAACTGAAGGATGCGGGCACGATGCACCATACGCACGTCTCGCTCGCCAAGTGGAACAATGTCCGTATGGGCCTGGACGTGGCCCGCGAATGCCGGGACATCCTCGGCGCCGGCGGCATCAGCGTCGAGTGCTGCCCCGTCCGCCACATGCTCAACCTCGAGAGCGTCATCACCTACGAAGGCACGGAGACGATCCACCAGCTCATTGTCGGCCGCGAAATCACCGGCGTCGGGGCGTTTTGACGGAGTCATGATTCCACGGGTACGAGTACGAAGTCGGCGTCCACGCGGAAGCGAAACGGAACAAGGCTCGCGAGTCGCGGTCCCCGCGGGATGCTCGAATCCATCGAAATTAAGCGTTTTCGTGGGTTTCGGCACTTGCTGGTATCCGGCCTAGCGCCCGTCACCGTCGTTACGGGGAAGAACGGGACCGGCAAAACGACAATGCTGGCAGCTATCCTTGCGCTATACGGTCGCATGAATCCTGCATGGGTCTTCAATCTTCAAGCCCATCGCGGATTCGACAAGTTGAAAGCATCGCTTGGTCCGAGCTCCCTCGGGCTCTTTCATGGTTATGCGGACGCGGGCTCGGCCGAAATCAAAGGTGACTTTGGTCCGGAGGGACACGCCAGAATCGTGCTCGAGAGGTCGACGATCCGCAAGTCGCCCACAGAGGTCCGCTCGACGACCGGTCTCGCTGGTGCGAGAATCCGTTCTCGCATCAGTCTGCTTCAAAACCGGGCCGGGACGATCGCCGCGGGTCGCGGCGGGCGGCGACCCGGGCAGGCTTGCGAGGCAGAACGGGGCTTTGTAGAGTATCCGGGCCGCCTTCGGGGAGGGAAGAAAGCGATCGCAACGCATCTCCCGCAAGCGCGGTTCCAGCGTCGGAGCGTTCGACCATGGAGAACGGTCGCGTGGCGAGGAACGGTCTTTGTTTTTTGTGCGGGTAAATGGAGGATGACCTTTGAACGGCAACGGGCGGTTGGCTGGTTGGTGTGCGCTTGGATGTATTCTTTGGGCGTCACAGGCGTGGGCGGTGGATTCGGACGGGGATGGAGTGGACGACGCGGTGGACGTTTGCTGCGAAACTCCATCCGGCGTGGAAGTGGATGAGGAAGGTCGGCCGATCGGCGACGTGGACGGGGATTGCGACGTCGATCTAGCCGACTACAGATTGCTCCAGAACAACCTGACCGGCCCGTCGGCCGTGGAGTGCTGTTTTGATGCGGAGTGCGATGACGGCGATCCGTGCACCGTGGATTCATGCGATGGGGCTCGGGGCGTGTGCGAATTCCACGCAGTGCCGAACTGTTCCCAGTGCACGGTTCCCCCCGAATGCGGTACGGAAATCGTGTGTGACGCGCCGGTCGATGGAACCACTTCGACGCCCCTGGAAACCGACGACTTCTGTTTCTGCGTGAGCGAAGGGGAGATAGTGCGTGTGAGCGTCGTGGAGCAGGTGGGCTCGGGTCCCGGTTACGCTCCGAGTTGGCGGTTCGTCGACAGCCACGGCAATCCTGCATCCGCGTGTGGTACCGCCGCGACCACCGCCACCCAGAGTTGCGGACCGCTCCCGGCCGCGGGGAATCCCTATCGCCTGAAGATCGAGGACGCCGGACACGACGATGTAGGGAATTATCGGGCGCATTTGCAACGGCTTACCGCGCAGACGGCGTGCGAGGACGTGGAAGTGTCCTGCGACGTTCCGATCACGCTTTCCATCGAGACCCCGGCGGACACGGACCTGGTGAGTTTCGACGTCTCGGATGAGGAGACGGTTCGCATCAGCATGGTCGAACTGGCCGGAGGCGGGACCAATTTCAATCTGAATTGGCGGTTGATCGACCGGGCGGGGAACCCCGCGCGGTCGTGCGCTACGTTCAGCACATTGGTGACGCAGGACTGCGGCCCATTGCCCGGCGCGGGCAATCCGTATCGCGTCGACGTCGAGGACGGGGCCCGCAACGACATCGGATCCTATAGCGTACATTTGCAGCGGTTGTCGTTCTCGCGGGCGTGCGAGGGAATTGCACTGTTGTGCGACGCCGCCGTGACGACGACGATCGACCACGTGGCGGATACGGATCTGTTTCCCTTCCGCGTGGCCGAGGGTGAGATCGTTCGGATCAGTGTTGTGGAGGCGGTAGGTTCGGCGGCAACCTTCGGTCCGAGCTGGCGGTTGCTGGACGGCGCCGGCAACCCGGCGGTTTCTTGCGGCGGCTTGACGTCGAGCGTGAGTCTGAACTGCGGCCCGTTGCCCGTCTGGGGGAATCCGTATCGCGTTGAGGTAGAGGACGGGGGGCGGAACGCAATCGGGACGTACAGCGTGTATCTGCAACGGTTGACGGCGGTTCGAGCGTGTGACAGCATCGAGCTTCAATGCGGAGCCGGTCACACCGGGACGATTGATCACATCGCGGACTCGGATCTGTTGCCGTTTGAGATCGCAGCCGACGAAACCGTGCGCATCGGGGTCTCGGAACTGCTACCGTCAGGGCCGAACTTCAATCCGAATTGGCGATTGCTGGACGGCGCTGGGAACCCGGCCCCCACGTGCGGGACTTTCACGACGACCGAAAGCCGAGACTGCGGGCTGCTTCCGGCGGCGCGGAACCCCTATCGGATCGAGGTCGAGGATGGGTCGCGGAACGATACGGGGACGTACGAGGTGACCGTACAGTTCCTGACGCACGGATGCCCGTAGTGAGCCGGTCGGCAACGCGCTACGGTACGAAGGGCCAGAAGACGGGGATCGGGATTACGGCGATGGCACCCATGAGAGGATTGAGGGGGACGCCCATGCACAGGAAATCGCTGAGGCGGTAACCGTCGTGATCGCCGTCTGCTTCCCTGCTTCAGCGCTTGAGGGGCCGACAGGCACCTTCCACTTTTTTGCGCCCGTTCCTTGTTACACTACGGCGTTGCAAACCGGTCGCCGGGGGAGACGTGTCGGCCATTGACGTAGTCCTGCCAGGTCATGGAGCGGCCGGAGGAGGGCTTGATCTCCAGGATTTCGACGAAACCGTCGCGCGCAGCTACATAGCGACGGGCGTCGATCGTTCCCGGCGGGTCGGCGGGGGCGTAGGGATCTTGTGCTCGACGAGCCCGAAGGAGAGTGACGTTTTCCCATCGGTCGTCGCTCGCTTCGAACCTCGCGCTGGCGCCGGGCCAGGGGGTCATGCCGCAGATATGGTGCGCCACGCCGGAAGCCGGACGGTCGAAATCCACGGCACCGTCCGTCTTGGTGAGTTTGGGTGCGTGTGTGGCCTGGCGTTCGTCCTGCGGCGTACCCGCGGGGACGTCCGCGCCCTCGAACAACTCGACCGCGGCCTTCATCGCATCCACGCCGATGCCGGCCAGTCGGTCGTGCAGCTCCCCGGCCGTTTCTTCCGGCTTGATCTCCGTCCAACGACTGACCAGGATCGGCCCGGCGTCCACGCGCTCGGTGATGCGAAAGACGGCGCAGCCGGTCTTCTCGTCGCCGCGGACGACGGCCCAGTTGATCGGGGCGGCCCCACGGTATTTCGGCAACAGGGACGCGTGGAGGTTGATGCACCCGCCGGGCATCATCCCCAACAACTCCGGCCCGAGTTTCTGGCCGAAGGCGATCACGAGACCTACGCGGGCCTCAAGGGAGCGAAGCCTGCCGACCACGTCCGGGGCGTTGACGTCTTCGGCCTCGAGCGTTTCCAAGCCCAATTCGTCGGCGAGTGCCCGGACCGGCGTTCGCGTGATGTGCCGCCCGCGGCCGCTGCCCTTGGCGGGTTGAGTCACGACCAGAGCTACCTCATGCTGACTCTGCGCGAGCCAGCGTAACGTCGGTTGGGCGAATGCACCCGAAGCTAGGAAAACGATACGCATGAATTATTCCACTTACTAATTACTAATTACTAATTACTAATTACGAAAAACAAAGCGCCGTGTAAGCGAAACGTACCGGGAATCCGTTGCCAAGTTTTCCTAATTCGTAATTCGTAATTTGTAACTCGTAATTCGTCACACCGTGTAGCGTGCGAGGACCTTCTTCACCGCTTCGGTGAGTTGAGAGCGCGAGACGGAGAACTGCGCCGGTTGTTGTTCGAGCCATTTCTTGCGGTCGGCGCCGACTTCCTTGGATAGTTCCTCGCCCAGCCGCAGGTCCTTGATCGAGACCGTGTCGGCCTTCAACTCGTCCTCTCCAACCACGATGGCCACGATCTTGCCCGAATCCCCGGCGTATTTGAATTGCTTCCCGATGCCTTGCGTGCCGACGTACAGCTCGGTGTTGATGCCGGCGCTGCGTAATTCGGCGGCGATCGCCTGGTAATGCGCGGTGAGGTTCTCGTCCAGGCGGGTGACGAGGACCCTCGCCGTCGCCGATGGGGCATCGACTTTGCCGAGCGTCTTGAGGGCGGCGAGCAGCCGGTCGACGCCGAGGGACGAGCCGACGGCGGGCACCTTCCGGCCGGTGAACCGCTCGACGAGATCGTCATACCGGCCGCCGCCGAACACGCTGCCGAACTGACGCGCGGTCCCGTCCTCGTCCACGATGTCGAACGTCAGCACGCCCTCGAACACCGGTCCGGTATAGTAGGCCAGTCCGCGGACGACGGTGGGATCGATCACCACGCGGGGGTCGCTATAGCCTGCGCCGGTGAGCGCCGCGTCGATCTGCCGGAGTTCATCGACGCCCTCCCGACCGATCGGACTTTGTCCGACGAGGCGGTCCAGCTCGTCGCAAACCTTGGCCCGCGTCGCGGCTTGGATTCCCAGATAGGCCAGGACGACGTCAATCTGCGCGGGACGTAGGCCGACGCCCTTGGTGAAGTCGCCGGATTCATCCTTGCGCCCGCCGCCGAGCAGAGCCTTCACCCCCTCGAGTCCCACGCGGTCCAATTTGTCCACGCCGCGAAGAACGTTGTGGGCCACGTCGGGCGGGAGCGGATCGCCCCCGGCCATGGATTCCAGGACGCCGTTGAGAACCTTGCGATCGTTGATCCGCACCACGAAATCTTCGGTCGCCACGTCCAGTGCCGTCATCGTGTCACACATGACCATGCAGGCTTCGGCGTCGGCCAGCATGGAGGCCGTCCCCACGGAGTCGAAATCGCACTGATAGAACTCGCGGAAGCGCCCCGGCCCGGGCTTCTCCATCCGCCAGACCGGCCCGATCTGGTAGCGGCGGAAGGGTTTGGGAAGCTCGGAATTCATGGCCACGAAACGCGACAGAGGCGCCGTCAGGTCGTAGCGGAGGGCGACCCATTCGTCGTCCTCATCGCGGAAGGCGAAGATGCCGCCGTCGGGGCGGTCGGATTCGGGAAGGAACTTGCCGAGGCAGTCCACGTATTCCAACGCCGGCGTTTCGAGAGGGACGTACCCGTAGCGTTCGTAGACCTGGCGGATGGCGACGATCATCCGATCGCGGGCCAGAACGTCGCCGGCGGTGATGTCCCGGAACCCCTTGAGCCGACGGGGAACGGTGCGAGTTGCCTTTTCCTTTGCGCCCACGCCAATCACTCCGCACGATGAACGAAGGGCAGTCTAGCGGTGCGACACAGCGTGTCTAGTTGTCGGCTGGCAGCAGATCGCTCAGACCGGTGGTCGAGCGGAACGCCTCACGATAGTATGGCTGTTACCAATGCCGACCTCACATTCACAGATCGGGCCGTACATCGTCAAGCGCGAGCCAGGCTGCGGGGGGATGGGGGAGGTTTACCTCGCCAACGACACGCGTCTCGATCGCGAGGTGGCGATCCTCTAGCGGGTCTGGCCATTTCTGATGGTTCGACGGAATGATTCGCGCCTTGCTTTAATG
>CAYQZH010000173.1:0-9417 GCA_964421865.1 uncultured Phycisphaera sp.
CCTCAAGGTCGGCGGTCTTGGCGTACTTCTCCGACACCCCGGCCACGTTGACCACCGCGGCCTTCGTGTCTGCGTGGGCGAGTTGAGGCCCGACGGCCACGACGAGCGCGATCGCGTAATACGACTTTCGTGTCATGCCATGTCCCTCGCAATTAGGATTCGCGTCAGAGCCATCGACTCCTTCAAACCAAGATCGTAACCGAACAGAACGGCGAGCGTAAGGGAGCGCCCCGGAATCCTCGTCCGCGCATCGAATCGAGCGCTGCCGATCCGATCCGGGAGCGCCAGCGACCGGCCAAACGGCCCCGCGCTTGCGCTTGGGGTTCGGAGAACTGCCGCATAAGCACGCACGATCCTTTAGAAGATGCCGCCCACCAGGAAGCTGAACACCTGTTCGTCGTCGCCGTCGCCCTTGGCGACGGGCATGGCCAGGTTGAACTCCAGCGGGAGGGGGCCGAACAGGTTGATCGTCAACCGCACACCCGTCCCCACGGCGGCGCGATAGGCTCCAGAACCCGCGGTGCCGGTATCCAAGAAGACATGCCCGCGAAGGTTTTCGCCGTAGAGCGGATAGCTGTATTCCGCGCCCATGAGGAGCAGGTAATCGCCGCCGATGTTGTTGTCGTCGATGCCGTCGCGCTCCCCGATGCCGCGAAACTCGAAGCCGCGGATCGAACCCGTGCCGCCGGCGTAGAAGCGCTCGAAGACCGGAGCGTCGCCGACGATGGCCCCGCCCTCCGCCCGAAGCTGCAAGACCTTCTTGCGGTCCAAGCGATCAACCGCCAGGGTCTTGTACCAGTTGTAGGCCGTCGTCGCTTTCCCGAAATCGTAGTCCCCGCCCAGCAGTCCCACCTGTTCGTAGCTGATGCGGAGGCGGTCGCCCTTGGAGGGGACGAATCGGTTGTCCGTACGATCTCGAACGAGCGACAGCTTCACGCCGGTGAGGAAACCGTCGCCCTCGACGTCGTGGATATCCTTAGAAGCGAAGAGCTCGACATCGTCAATGTTGACAATCTCCGATCGGAAAGCGATCTCGCCCGTCCAGCCCTGCAGGCGACCGCGCTCGAATCGCTTTCCGAGGCTGGTGCTCAGGCCGATGCGCTCTTCCACATACCCGTCGCGACCGCGCTCGAACAAATACAGGCTCGCGTCATACCTCAACGGTTTGTCGAAAAGGTACGGCTCGGTGAAGTCGATGCGAAAGCGACTCACTTCCAAGCCTGGCTGAAGCTCGATCCGCAGCCGCTCGCCGCCACCGAAGAACGAGCGAAGCTTGAAGAATTCGGCCCAGGTCCGAGGCCGATCGAAGATGTCGAAGTTCTGCAAATCAAGGACGATCGAGCCTACCAATCCGCTGTTGCTCGTGACCCCGAACCCAAACAGAAAATCCCCGGCCTTCTCCGCCTCTACCACGTCGATGACGGCGTCGCGCACGCCCGGCTGGTCGCCGACCGGCAGCACCCTCGCCGAACTGAAGATGCGCGTGTCCACAAGCCGCTTCTCGGCCTCTTTCGCCTCCGTCAGGTTGAACAGATCGTCAGGCGGATAGAGGTTCAACGCCCGCCGCACTACCTTGTCCTTCGTCCGGGCATTCCCTCGTACCGCTACGCGACCGACGCGGAACTGCCCGCCCTCCTCGATCTCCACCGTGATCCGCACGAATCCGGGTTTCTCGGAAAACACGCGGACCGCCCGCACCTTGGCGTCGATGTACCCCAGCGAGCCGTATCGCTCTTGAATCGCCTTGACATCTGCGTCGACCTGCGGGCGCTTGACCGTCTCCCCCACCTGCGAGCCGAGCAGCCCGTTTAGCTCCTCCGTGGCGATGGCCGCGTTGCCGTGGAATTGAAGGTCTTCGATTGAATACCGCGTCCCTTCCTCGACCGTAAAGACAACCGTCAGGTCTTTCCCGTCGGTGCTGAGCTGCTTGCGATAGGCGACCTTGGCATCCAGAAAACCCTGATCGCGATAGTGGTTCT
This sequence comes from uncultured Phycisphaera sp., assembly GCA_964421865.1. Taxonomy (GTDB): domain Bacteria; phylum Planctomycetota; class Phycisphaerae; order UBA1845; family UBA1845; genus SBAX01. Next base: position 1,980 of record CAYQZH010000173.1, read on the forward strand.
GGGCGCGGGCCACGTCGCCCTCGACTTGATCCTTGTCGAAGGCACCGGTGCGGAAGAACCACCAAGCCGTCTTCGTTTCCAGTTCCTTGCCTAGCTCGCGGGCGGGCAGACTCGCGTTTCCCTCGAACAGGATCTTGCGGATGCGGACCTCCGGGCCTTCTTGAATCGTGTAGACCAACTCACCCGCGCGCTCGACGCGATCCTGGTCATAGGTGACGGCGACGTCGCCGTAACCGGCCTCTTTGTATTTGGCGATGATCGCCTCACGACCGTCGCGGACGGCGAACCAGTCGACAACTTCGCCGACCTTCTGGGTGACCGAGTCCTTCAGTTGCCCCTCGCGGAACTTGCTGTTCCCCTCAAACTTGATGGACGAAACGATGGGTCGCTCGTGGACCTCGAAGATCACCTGCACGCCGGCGGGCTGCTCGTCGAGCTTGTAGTCGGCGGTTTGGAACCGACCCGTGCGAAGCAGCCGAGCGACGGCCTCGTCGAGGGCGGGCTTATCGTACCGGTCCCCGCCGCGAACGCGGACGATGTCCTGAGCGAACGCCGCCGTGGTCCGATGAAGCCCGGTGAATTCGACGGCGAGGATGGGGCGCGCGGCCTCTTCCTGGCCCCAAAGCACGCCGGGCGTCAGCAGACCGACGCTCCAACAAACAACTTGACCGAATCGCATCGCAGGTCCGTTGCGGTTGCGTTAAGAAGTCCCGTCGATGTCCTGACCGTGCTCCGGATGGGATGAGCCGGTCCCGCGCCAACAATCGGCGGAGAATAACCGTTTGTGGTGCGTGGTCAATCCCGCACCGGGGGCCGGGACGCCCGTTTCTGTTTGCATCTCTAAGTTCTTGAGACACAAGCAGATACGAGACCCTGTCCCGCCTGGGACGAGCCAGAACCCGCGTTTTGTTGCGTCGCGTTTGCTTCGGTTAGGTGTACGTTTTACAATCCAGTTCGGTTCGTAAGGAGACTGTCCAATGCGCCACAGAGTGAATCTGTCGAAATGCGTGTGCGTCCTTCTCGCTATCCCGATTCTAGGCCAGACCGGCCCATGCGGCGTTAGCGTCACACCACCGCGCGACACTAGCGACAACACGCCTCCGGGCGGAACGACGTCAACGCCGCCGCCACCGATACCGCCCCAGCCGCCTCCACCACCGCCTCCGCACGTCGTGAGCGCCGCCGCCACCTACGAGGTAACGGTGCACCCGTTCTACCAGAACGGAGTAAGAACCGTTTTCACGGCCTACGACGACCACGGGCAGCTGCTACAAAGTTTGCGGCATGCGATCGTCGGGCCGGAACCGACGGTGTACGAGTTTCCGCTGCCGGTCGGGACGTACCGCTTTCATGCGTGGTCACTCGCATCACTTCAGTTGTGTGGAATCAGTGGCTGCGCATCGCTACCTTTGTCGTTCTATGGAGTGGTGGACTTAACCGCGTCGGTCAACAGTGGACGTGTAAGTGGCACGATTGATGTCTCCCTCAATTGTGACCCAGGGACGCGCCCTGGTGGGACCTGTAACGAATCGCCGGACTCCGATAGTGATGGCGTGCCGGATGATCAAGACGGATGCCCAGACGACCCGGACAAGGTCGAACCCGGCGAGTGCGGCTGTGGGCACCCTGAGGCGCCTGACTGCGCAAGCGATGCGAGTCGAGAGACCGAAACAAATAATTTCCAGAACGCCAACCGCCTCACGTTTTCCGGCGAAACGGCAGCAATGCGAGGTACCATTTCTTTCAACGACACGGAAGATTGGTTCCAGTTCAGTGCCGCAGAGGGCAACACGGTCACCCTTCAAGTTAAGCGGTTCGCGGAGTGCATTTGCATCGCCCTCTACGACCCTTCCGTCGAACAGCTCGTGAGCGCAGGCGAGGAATTCTACCACGAGGCTGAGCTGATAGACTACTGCCTTTGGCCGGACCGTTCCGATGAGTTCAGCTCCTCTCCCATCACCCTACTCCAAGGTGGAACGTACTACATCCGGGTTTCGATTTGCGAATCTAGTGAAGGCAACTATAGTTTCATTCTCAGTAGACGATAGAAAACGCTGACAAACGGGTGCGCTCCTGACAGTCCCCGTCTGTTCCAGCCGCCATGAAAGTCGGTGAAGTTTCCGGACGGGCAGGGCGAGATCGACTCCCTATGCTGAACCGATTAGGCGTTCGATGGTTCTTGTGAGGTGTCGTTGCAGCTTCTCGACAAGCTCTTCCGGCTGCTCGAATTGGTCAACGAGCCCCTGGGTCTTGATTTCCTTACTAAACTTCTTGAGGCGTTCCCATTGTTCGATGTCCACCGCTTGCGGAAGTGAGCGCGCACAGAAGTAAACAAGCACCGGCTTACGGGATTTCAAGAATCGCCGGATTTCCTCGACGGTCCCCGATTGTGCGTCTGGGGTAGGCGTTCCAAGCCGCGTCCAAAACATGCAAACAAGAATGTCCCCGGCGTCCACGAGTTGTCGGTTGATGATGGCCTGCGGGTGTGCGCCCAGTTCCGGCGTAGCGTGAATCTCCCACATGACAGGCTGCAGAACCGCTCGCAAGCGGCGGGTGTTCTGCTCATTCCAAGCGTGAATGGCCTCTCGCGCCACGAAACGCTCACTCTTCAAGTCTCCCGGTGAACCGATCACGACTCGGTACACCGTCGCTTGAAACGGCATAAACAAGCCACACCCTTCCAAGAACTCTCGAGGCAGATCACCGGACTTCGCCAGGGTCTCGGCGTCGACCGCGCTTGGGCCTTCGTGTTTCGTTTGAGAGAGCCCATCGGCTGCGAAGAGCATCGTGTTCAACAGCCTCGTATTCTTGAAAACTGCTTGCTCGAACTTCGCGCCCGTCAGATCGGCATCCTCAAGATTTGTCTCCGTGAGGTCGGCGCGACGCAATACTGCGCCTCGCATGTCCGCCTTGTGAAAGTCGGCACGCTTCAACTTGCCCCCTGAAAGATCTGTGCCCACCAGGTCGCTCCAGCGCAGATCGGCCCACTCCAGATTGGCGTCCGCCATGTATCGCTCGTTCAGGTTCTGGCGGACAAAGTCGGCGCGCCGAAGGTCAAGCGACTCACCTGGATGCGCCTTGCGCCATTCTGAGATTGCATGATTACCGCTTAACACGATTCGGATGTGTTCGGGGTTCGCCATTAGTCCGTCTCCGAATGGATGACCTGAATACCAGGCACCTCATGGTACCGTGGAGCTTAGCTACTTGGGATAATTCTAACGGCTCGCTGGTCGATCGTGTACACACCCCGCGCGCCGACTTGACCGCTAAACACAAAGGACGTTATGTGGAGCGCGTTGGGTTGGAGGCGTTTGTGGACCATCCTGAGACCGATCCGTCCGTGGCGCGCGGGGGCGGAGTCAAATGGCCCCGCGCTGGCGCTTGGGGTCCGGATTGTTATTCCCGTCTGTGGCGCGCGGGGGCCCACCCCGGACCGCACCCCCGTCTGGCCTGACAAAAGGGGCATCTCAGAGGGGTTCGGAGCCGCTTCCGGCCTCACGCATTCGCCCTCGCCGCCCGGCGGCGGTTTTGCTCCGTGAGAAGGCGCTTGCGGAGGCGGACGCCGTCGGGAGTGCATTCGACGAGTTCGTCGTCCTCAATGAACTCCAACGCCAACTCCAGAGTCATGTCGCGCGGGGGTTTGAGGACCACGGTCTTGTCGGAGCTGGCGGCACGCATGTTGGTCATCTTCTTAGCGCGGCAGACGTTGACCTGCAGATCGTTTTCGCGATTGTGCTCGCCGACGATCTGCCCGGCGTAGACCTGCACGCCCGGCCCCACGAAGAGGACGCCGCGATCGGTGAGCCCGTCGAGAGCGTAGGCCGTCACCTGGCCCGCTTCGATGGCGACGAGCACCCCGTTGGCGCGACCGGGGATCGCCCCGCGGAGGTATTCGTATTCATAAAAATTGTGGTGCATGATGGCCATGCCGTTGGTGGCGGTCATCATGCGGTTGCGAACGCCGATCAGCCCGCGGGCGGGAATGGTAAACTCCAGATGGCTGTTCTCGCCGCGGGTCTCCATCGTGGTGCAGACCCCCCGACGACCGCCCAACAGCTCCATCACCGACCCGACGTGTGCCGTCGGCACGTCAATGACACACAACTCGATGGGCTCGGTTTTTCTCGCATTCAGTTCGCGATAGATGACCTTGGGTTTCCCCACGGCCAATTCATACCCCTCGCGGCGCATGTTTTCGATCAGTACCGAGAGGTGGAGCATCCCGCGACCGGAAACGTGGAACTCCTCGGGCGTGAGGCCGGGCTCGACGCGAAGGGCGACGTTCTTCTGCAATTCCTTTTCCAGCCGGTCGCGGAGGTGGCGACTGGTGAGGAACTTGCCGGACCGGCCCACGAACGGCGAATCGTTCACGCGGAAGGTCATGTGCAGCGTCGGCTCGTCGATGCGGATGATGGGCAGAGGGTTGGGATGTTCCGGATCGGCGAGGGTGTTGCCGATATCGACGGAGGACAGGCCCACCACGGCACAGATGTCTCCGGCCTCGACGCGATCGACCCTCTTTCGCCCCAGTCCGTCGAACACGAACAGCTCGCCGATCTTGTCCGTCGTCTGAGTGCCGTCGTGATGGATCACCGTGACCGGCTTTTCGACGGCGAGCGTCCCGGCGAAGACCCGCCCGATCCCGATTCGTCCGACGTAGTCGTTGTAGTCCAGGGTGGTGATGAGCATCTGCAACGGCGCGTCGGGCTCGCAGTTCGGCGGCGGGACGTGCTTGAGGATGGTCTCGAAAAGGGCGTAGACGTTGTCGGGCCGGTCGGCGGGGTCGAGCGTCGCGTAACCCTGGGTCGCGGAGGAATAGACGGTGGGGAAGTCCAACGCCGCGTCGTCGGCGTGAAGCTCGATAAACAGGTCGAAGACTTCTTCGAGTACGTCCTTGGGTCTGGCGTCGAGGCGGTCGATTTTGTTGATGACCACCACCGGACGCAGCCCGTACTCAAACGCCTTCCGCAGTACGAACCGCGTCTGCGGCATGGGCCCCTCGAAGGCGTCCACGAGCAGGAGGCACCCGTCGGCCATCTTCAACACCCGCTCGACTTCGCCGCCGAAGTCGGCGTGGCCCGGCGTGTCGATGAGGTTGATCTTCACCCCCTGGTAGCGAATGGCGATGTTCTTGGCCAGGATGGTGATGCCGCGCTCCTTCTCCAAATCGTTGGAGTCGAGGATGCGCTCGCCCTTGAGCTGCGATTCGCGGAACTGCCCGCATTGGCGGAGCATCTGGTCCACAAGCGTGGTCTTACCGTGATCGACGTGGGCGATGATGGCCACGTTGCGGATGTCGTTGTTGGTCACGTGGTGCTTTCTCGCGGAGCGAATTAGGCCTCAATTTTGCGGATGTCGATGGTGTGAACCGCTTCGTGCTTTCCGTTCAATCGGATTTCGATGGTCATGACACCCGGTCCTGGGACCGGCAGGCCCATGAAGTGCGCGATCGTCCGATGCCGTGGGCGAATCATGCGGAAGTTCTGGGTGAACTCTGGGCGCTCGCCGTCGGGTGACTTTATGATGAATCCAATCTGGAAGTCGCGATCGGCGTCGCCCTCTTCGGCATTCCAATGTGCAACCGCGACAAGACGGGCTATGACGATGGGGAACTCTGGCGCATGGATCTCCTCGAGGACATGGAAGATGCTTAGTCGGTTAGTGGTTTGGTCCACCGAAAATGAGTCGGCGACAAGAAAATACTCGAGGCTAGGCATTTACGCAACCCGAAAAGACTCAAACCCGTCGGTCACATTAGCTTCGAATTCCCCGTTCCCAGAATCCATAGGCATGTTCCACGGGTATGCCCCGTCGATGTGGGCCAGCGGTGGAAAGTGCCGAACGTCCGTCCCGATCCTCGTCGCGCGCATATCGAGACATTCACGAGCCACGCGCGCAGCGATCGAGAAGCGATCGCTGCGGATTCGTGCCAGACCGTGGAGATACTCATCGGCGAATTGTGTAAACCGCGACTCGAACATTACCGCGATAACTGCGAGCGCGGTTTGGTACGGGAATCGATCGCACCCCGCACCTTCACGCAGAAGCCGGTCAACAAAGCTTCTGATTTGTTCGTCCGGAAGGCATCCCGCGTCGTAGGCGTCTCTAAGTTCAAGGACCTCCTCGCAACGTAGGAGCATCTGCCGGAGTACCCGCGACGTCGACGCGACCAGCCCCGTTTCAAAATCGACCGAGCTGATGCGTTCAAGAAGCTCGTTGGTCGTCATGGTCGATCCGTCCAGAATTCCAGTTCAACATCGAAACCTTGATCGGTCCAACAATGGTGTCGGATGTGATGTTCATCCTCGCCCGATGTCGAGTCCCATTTGCTTAGCGCATAAAGGGCCTTCAGTTCTGCACGCCGCGTGATTCTCGCTAGGTGCAAGAGTCCCATGGTTCGATCCTTGTATACTACCAAGTCGTCGAGAACGGCCTCGGTCTCCGCAACCGGTCGATACCCATCGTCCGTTAGTATATCGTAAATCTGCGCGTCGGTGTCTTCAGCATCGAGAATCGCCGTACGCCTCGACGCGAAGACCATGCCGAAGCAATTATACCCTCCGCCGGCGGGCTTGCGATTGGACCAGCGCTCACCGTATTTCTTGCGGCGAGCGTCGTAAAGGCGCCGTTCCCGGTCGCCCGGCTCGGGCTCGATCGCATTCGTTATCGGGCGCCCACGGCGCGTTTCAAGGGCGATCCGTCGTGCTCCGCCCCCCGCAAGCAGCACTTCCTCGAACACCGCGACGCTCCTTTTCAGTGCCGGTGGCATTGTAGTGTCCCTCGAGGAACCTGCCAAGCCGATCGACCCGGCTGCCCGGCGGCTCCGCGCCTACCGTGACTTGTACAAAGCCTTGAGGGTCTGAATCTGTCCGGCGTGATACACGTCGTGCATGGCGACCCCGTAGACGTGAGCGGCGATGCTCTTGCCCGGACCCGACTTGGTACGACACAAATCTCCCCACGCCGCCTCCGCGACGGCCTGCCTCAACGCTTCGTGCTCGGCGTCGAGGAGCCTTACGTAGTCGCGCCATTGCGCTTCGCTGAGGTTCCCGGGCAGCGCGAACCAGTTGCTCCCCTTGAGCGCGAACGACCCGCGTTGGTCTCCGCGAATTCGTCGCCTCACGGCGTACTTCCAATAGGCGCAATGCACGACGATCTCGGCGATGTTATGCCGGCCGCCCGCGGGTCGCCAGGATGCTTGGGCGGAATCGACGCGTCGGATGGTGCCGCGCAAGTTCGGCCCGTGCCACGCCTTCCGCGAAAATCCTTCCTCGATCCACCGCAGTAGCAACGTCCGCTCGGTCGTCATGGCTTACGTTCTCCTCACACCGATGCCCTTCTCTCGGGCGCCCCATCTCCGGGGTCGTCGGGCCGCGTCGGCATCACCCCTCCACCGTCCAGCGGAACGCGTGGGTGCCGATGGCGAAACAGACCA
>CAYQZH010000174.1:0-9374 GCA_964421865.1 uncultured Phycisphaera sp.
GCCATCCAGAAAGCCCCAACCACCAACATCGAGGCCTACGACTATTACCTCCGCGCGCGACAGCACTTCCACCAGTTCTCGCGAAAAACGCTGGAGCGTGCCCGACTCCTGTTCCTGCGGGCCTATGAGTTGGATCCCGACTACGCCGGTGCTTACGCTGGCGTCGCCGGGTGCTGCGCCCTTCTGTTCACTTACTTCGACCCGAACCCCGCGTACTTGCGGGAGGCCGACGAAGCTTCTCGCAAAGCGCTCGAACTAGATGCTGAGTTGGCCGAGGCGCATGTCGCTCGGGGACTGGCCATGTCGCTCAGCAAACGCTTCAACGACGCGCGAACCGAGTTCGAGGCGGCGATTCGTCAGAACGCGAAACTGTACGAGGCCTACTACTTTTATGCGCGGGCCTGCTTTGCCGAAGGACAACTGGAGGAAGCGGCTAGGCTCTATCAAGAGGCCTGCCGCGTCCGCCCCGATGATTATGTCGCCCCCAACTTGCTCGCAGGGCTCTACCGCGGGCTGGGGCGCGCCTCGGAAGCCGACGCCACGGATCGCAAAGCGCTACGGGCCGCGGAAAAGCATCTGGAGTTGTTCCCCGACGAGGCGCGGGCGTGGTGCTTGGGTGCGATAACGTTGGTCCGCTTGGGCAATCCGGAACGCGGGCTGGAATGGGCGCAGCGAGCGCTGCAGGCCGATCCGGAGGATGCCTCGGTCCTTTACAACGTCGCCTGCGCATTCTCCCTCACCGGGAAGACCGACCGGGCAATCAAATGCCTCGACGAAGCCGCCACCTTCGGCTTCCGCCACAAACAATGGATCGAGCGCGACAGCGACTTTGACTCCCTTCGGGGCGACCCGCGGTTCCAAGCGGTCCTCGCACGGCTTTAGCTCAAAGCGTCACGCCCTCGCCGGATTGCCCCGCTTCCGGTCTTGCCAGTCATCGAAGGTTACGCGGTTTTCTCACTCCCTCTACGCTGGGTCGGCCCAAACGCGTCGGCTCAGGGGACTGCGCGGTTTTGCCTCGCTTACAGAGTGCCGGTACGATCGTGCCCCTTGGCGCGGGCCTTGGCCCCCTATTTGGCGCGGCGGGACTCTAGGCTCGGCTCGCGCCGCCCAAGAGGGGCGATGCGACATCGGTTGTGTGGGAACGCTATGAAGCGGCCTGGAGCGTAAGTTTCACGGGCCGTTCGAGCAGCGTTTCCTGCCGATTCACGCCGTTGGCGTTCGGAGCGGCTTGCAGCGCCGGATGCCGCCGGTCATGCGCCGCAAGGACCGAAGCCGGAGCATTGGCGACGGCCCGTTGCCACGCGGCCCGCTCGGATCGGGTGAGCAGCTCGCTTAGCTTCGGCCGCAATCGCGCTGCCTTGCTTCGATTTCCCGCGGTTGTTGCCGCCTTGCCCGAATCCACCAGCCCCGCATCGAGCAGCCGGGTGAGAATATTGAAGAGCACGCCGCCCATCTCCGCCGTGACGATCCCTAGCCGCACCTCTCGATAGAGGCGATCCATGGCCTGGCCGACCGCGGCCCGGTTGCTCAGCTTGCGCAAGTACCCATCGGGCAAGTGTGATAACCGACGATGGGCGCGAACGCCTTGGGGCGTAGGGCGCCGCCGACGTTGCGCGATAATCGCCGGATCGTGCAGCGGGCAGCATTCCGTTCCCGTGCGGATTCGCCCGCGACAACGCTTGCCGGATTTGGTGACCGCAGAGCACCGTTTGTCAAACGGCAGACGCTGCGGACAGAGGATGGGCACGTTCGCCGTGGCGGTTCCACCGTTTCGCTCGCGCGGAAGAGTTAGCGCTTCCCAGAACAGCATGGTCTCATCTCCTGCCGCCGTGGTGCGGCCTCGTGAGGAGTTTTTCAGATCCCACGCCGACGTGCGTCCGTGATGCGCCGGTGTGAACGAGACTTCGTTGAACGTCCGGAGCTGTGCGATCCCTCCCAGCACCCTGTAAGTTTGCTGCGCCGAGCGCAAGCAAGGACCATTGTAGATTCGTGTCCGCGTTCCGCAAGGTGGCGAGGGACGGTTAGCGCATCCATTGATGCACAATGAGGTTACCGTCCCCCGGCGAGGCGTACTCCTGTGCAAGGCGATCGAACCGTGTGATCGGCGGGGGCGTAACAGGGTGAAATCGTCGATGAGCGAGACCTCAAAGCACGTTTGGAAGTGGACGCCCAGCTGGAAGCTGAAGATCATTGGGGAGACCTTGCCGTCGGACGGCAAGGTCGCGGAGTTGAGTGTCAGCCGTGCCCACGTTTGGAAACTCGCCACCTCGGGACGGCTCGCCAGCCCTCTCGCAGGGGCCACCGCGGAAGCCATCGCCCCCACCGGCCCATTAGAATCCAACCCCTTCACGCTGATCTTGACGCCCAAGGAATGCGATACCGTCCGTTCGGCATCCGATCCCGGCGCGCCGGGACTCACCTTCCTGCCGCCTACCTTGCGAAAGATCGTGAGCCTGTCTTTCTATGGTCCTGCCGCTCTGTAAGCGACCCCACCTGTCGATACCCTACGCCAAAACTGCGCGGGAAGAGGGCCCTTGCAAGGCGCTGGCTGTTGGGCGATAATGTCCCTTGGTAGGGTGGCGCAGGGGTATGGCACCGGCCTACGGAATCGGATCCTTACCCGCGGGACCGTCGATGGGCGTTACGTTGGAAGAGCTCCGCCGCCTGCAGGCCGTGGAGATGCAACTCGCCGCTCTCCGTCGAAACCGGGAATCCAAAGCACACCAAGTCGAAATCCACGGAAGACAGATCCGACAGATCGACGAAAAACTCCAAGAGAATCACCGCAAAGCGCGGGAATGTCAGATGCGGCTCGACGCGCTGTCGCTGGAGGTTGCGGCGCGGGAGGAGTCGGCCGGCCGCCATCGTCAGGCGCTCAACAAGGCGAAGACGAACAAGGAATACGCCGCCATCCTCACCGCGATCAACACGGAAAAGGCCGACAGCTTCAAGGTGGAAACCGGCATCTTCCAACTCATGGAGGAGCTTGCGGCGATCAAAACCGAAGGGGCCGCCATCGAAGCCGACAAGGACAAGCTCCTGGCCCACGCCGCGGCGTCCGAGGAGGCCCTGAAGGCGTTCGACGCCCAGTCGCAACAGGAACGCGAGAGCCTCGAAACCGGCCGCGAGGAGTTTGCCCGCAAGCTCACCCCGCAGGCCATCGACATGTTCAATCGCGTCGCCCAGCGTCACGACGGGGAGGCCATGGCACCCGTGACCAAGCTCCGCCCCAAGCGCGACGAGTGGGCCTGCGGCGGGTGCAACATGAAGGTCGCCCTGGAGGTCGTCAACGCCCTCCAGACCCGCGACGAAATCCTCCTTTGCACCGTTTGCGGCCGCATCCTGTACCTTGACGCGCCCGCGTTCCACAAACCCGCCCGCGCCTGACCGCCCACACGGTGACTGCAGGGCTGGCCGAAGCGCCCCACTGAGGTTACAACTAGGGTCATGGCCCGAACCGAAATCCGGGACGCCGACCGCGCCGAAGTGGCTGAGTTCATCGAGCGTCACTGGGGCAACAAGATCGTCATGAGCCGTGGGAAGGCCTTCTACCCCCACGAGGAACAGGGCTTTCTGGAGCGACGCGACGGCGCCATCGTCGGACTTCTTACCTTCCACATCGACGAAATAGGGATGGAGATCCTGACCCTCAACAGTACGCTGGAGGGGGCGGGGATCGGGTCGTCGCTGCTGCTGAGTGCGATCGACACGGCGCGGAAGGTAGGTTGCTGCAAAATCTGGCTCACCACGACGAACGACCGCTTGCGGGTGATCGACTTCCACCAACGCCTCGGGTTTCGCATGACGGCGGTCAACCTCGGCGTGGTCGACGAAGCCCGCAAGATCAAACCGCAGATTCCCCTTGTCGGCGAACGCGGAGTTCCCGTCCATGACGAAGTGGTCATGGAATTGGCCGTCGAGCCCTACCTCGATTCCTAGCCTCGCCACACTTTTTGCACGCCGGCCGGGGCATTCTCCGACCGCTGCGGTAAAGGATGGGCCTGACGACGCCGCTCCGTACGGAGTGGGGCACCCGCCGGAAGCATTACCTCTTGGCTTGACCCAGGGCCACCTTTTTTGCTAAGCTGCTTAAACGAAACAGGCTTGGCATAGACGGCCGCGAGAGGTGCCTGGGGCGCTATGGGGCCGTGATGATTCGGTCCCTTCCCTGTTGCTGGAGACGTAGTTGCGGTTGACGGCCTATGATGGGACGGCACCGGTCGGGAGTGTGGTTATCGCCCCCAGGGTCAAGGAATCTTGGTCGAGCGCCGTGTAATGGGGCGGGTGACTCGATCCAACGCGGCGAGGGTGCCGGCTCTCCGGCGTTTGGAATCGTGGGAACGCGGCGGACGGCAGCGCCGCACATCGAGGGGAACGACAAACATGTATGGTTACAGAAACATTCGATGGTTGGCACTTGCGATCGTTGGGATGCTCGTGACACATGCCTTCGGATCGAACCGATGCGTGCCGGAATCGACGGAAACCCCTGAGACCATGACCGCGAATGTGGCGGCGCCGTCCTTTCTAAGTGCCTGGGTGGCCAAGTATCCGGCATCGACGCTGCCGACCCGGATGGCTGCCTTGACGGGAAGCGCCTGCAACGTCTGCCACCATCCCTCCGCGTTCGGTGACCTGGGCAACTGCTATCGGGCGGACCTGATTACCCTCCTCGGGCAAGGGCGAACGATCAGCGAGGCGATAGATCAACTCCACCCGGTGGATTCCGACGGCGATGGCGTCCCGAACGGTGAGGAGGCGACCACGCCGCGACCTGAGGTCAACGAAATCGGCTACAACATGGGACTGATCGGCGACACGGGCACCGACCCCTGCGCCACGAACCCCACAGTGCCGGTCAGCGGCCTGCCGGAAACGCCGCCCGTCAATCCCATTCCCACCGTCTCACACTGGGGTCTGGTGGTGCTCGTGATCGTTCAAGTGACGATCGGGAGTCTGATTCTCCGCGGGCGTCAACCGCGCGGCGCCGGCGGCTAGAGATCGCGGCATCCCCACGAGCCGAGATGCCGCCGGATTTCATTTTCGGGATGGACAGGGCGATTCTTTCCCCGTTTCCGTTCAAGCAGAGGGTGGTCCGCCCAGGGAGGGCCGCGTATAGTCCGGCGGAGGAGCAGACAGTCGGACCATGAGGGACCATGACTTGACACCGGGTCGCCGCGCGACGGCCGAGGTTGGAGCGGCGGCGAGGGAGAGTCGACGTCAGGAGCGCGCCGACGCGATCGCCAAGCTCCTGGCCGAGTTCGCTCCCTCCGAGCACGCCGATCTGCTTTCACAAATGGTGGTCACGATCTGCCGTCTGGCCGTGGACGGCGCCGATCGCGGCGACCTGAAGATCCTCAACACCGCCCTCAAGGAGCTGCGCTACGCGTTCAAGACCTTCGCCCCGTATGCGCAGATTCCGAAGGTGACCATCTTCGGCTCAGCGCGCACCTCCGAGCATCATCCGCAATACGCGGAGGCCCGGAAGTTCGCGGAGCTGATTCAGCGCCACGGGTGGATGGTCATCACCGGCGCGGGCGACGGCATCATGCGCGCCGGTCACCACGGGGCCACACGGCAGAAGAGTTTCGGCGTGGCGATCAGCCTGCCCTTCGAGCAGGCCACCAATGTGATCATCGCCGACGACTCGAAGCTGGTGAACTTCAAATACTTCTTTACCCGAAAGTTGATGTTCGTGAAGGAGGCCGAGGCCATCGTTCTGTTCCCCGGCGGCTTCGGAACCCAGGACGAATGCTTCGAGGCCCTCACCCTGGTTCAGACCGCGAAGACAGCGCCCATCCCCATCGTCATGTGCGAGGAGCCCGGCGGGACGTACTGGCAGCACTGGCTGCAGCACATCAGGGCGGAACTCCTCGGCCACGGCATGATCGACTCGACGGACTTGCAGTTGTTCCAAGTCTTCGACCACGCCGAGGATGCGGCCGCCGCGGTGGTGAATTTCTATCGCCGGTATCATTCTCTGCGCTACGTCGATGACCGACTCGTGCTACGCCTGAACTCTCCGCTTTCGGCTGAAACGCTGTCCCAGATCGGCGGGAGGTTCGCCGATATTCTAACCGGCGGTCGGTTTGAGCCGGCTGCAGGTCCGATCGAGGGCGAGCACGGGGTGTTTCCGGACAAGCCTCGCTTGGTCTTTTCGTTTGATCGGCGGAGTACGGGGCGACTGCGGGCGTTGATTGACGCGATCAATGCGGCTCCGTGACCCTTGGCAAGCCTTGTGCTGCAGGAGGAGTTGTTGATGTCATCCGAGCCGAGGGCGAAAGAGGCCGCTGAACCCGTGGACGACGTCGCCATCGTCCAAAAACTGGTCTCCTCGTACGACCGGTTACGCTCCCAGATCGCGCGGACCATCGTCGGACAGGAGGCGGTCGTGGAGGAGTTGCTAATGGCGATGTTCTGCAACGGCCATTGCATCCTCGAGGGCGTGCCGGGGCTAGCGAAAACCCTGCTCGTCAGCACGTTGGCCCGACAGCTTTCGCTCAGCTTTTCGCGCATTCAGTTCACGCCCGACCTTATGCCTTCGGACATCACCGGCACGGAGGTCATTGAGGAGGATCGGGGAACCGGGGCGCGATCGCTGCGCTTCGTGAAGGGACCGGTCTTTGCTAACGTCGTCCTTGCGGATGAGATCAATCGTACGCCGCCCAAGACGCAGGCGGCCCTGCTGGAAGCGATGCAGGAACATCAGGTAACCGCGGCCGGATTTCCGCACAAGCTCCCGCGACCGTTTTTCGTCCTGGCCACGCAGAACCCCATCGAGCAGGAGGGCACGTATCCCTTGCCGGAGGCCCAGCTCGATCGCTTCATGTTCAAGGTGATCGTGAGTTATCCGAGTGAGGAGGAGGAGTTTCAGATCGTGCGCATGACCACCTCGCCGCAGGAGGTACCCGCCGATCGCACGCTCAACGCCCGCGAGGTCATTGAGCTACAGGACATCGTCCGGCGCGTGCCGTGCGCGGACCACGTGATCCGCTATGCGATGCGCTTGGTGCGTTCGACGCGGGTCGATCAGGGCGGCATCCCCAAGATGGTCAAGGACTATGTGGCCTGGGGCGCCGGTCCGCGAGCGTCGCAGAATCTGGTCTTGGCGGGTAAGGCCCGGGCGATTCTCAAAGGGCGGTATCACGTCTCCACCGAGGACATCCGCGCCGTCGCCGGCCCCGTCCTGCGCCACCGCATCCTCACCAACTTCAACGCCGAGGCGGACGGCGTCCAGAGTGACGACATCATCCGCGAGTTGATGGACACCCTGCCCGCCGATCCATCGGCCACCATGGACGAAGCCATGGCCCGACGCGTGTTTGCAGCCGATCCGGCAAGCGGCTGACACGCGCACCGGTCATCGTGCGCGCGACCCGCCCAAGTTCGTCCGATTTCAAGAGCAAACACGCCTCGCGGACTGCCCGACGTCTCGATTTCAAGACCCTATCTGCGCGGGCCCCCGGATTGTCGTGGGCCGAAGGACGCTCGGATGGAGTTTTCGGCATGCCCGACATCTACCGCTCGCGGCCGCTCGCGGCCGCGAAGGCCCGCAACCCTTGCATCAACAGCCGGAACTGCCCCAGATCGAGCGACTGCTCGCCGTCGCTCCACGCTTCCCTCGGTTTCCCGTGCACTTCGATGATCAGGCCGTCGGCGCCGCACGCGACCGCCGCGTTACTCATCGGCGTCACCAAGTGATTGCGCCCCGTTCCATGAGAGGGGTCCACGATGATGGGCAGTTGCGAGACGCGTTTGATCTCCGGCACTACCGCGAGGGCCAGGGTGTTTCGAACATACGTTTCGTGCGTGCGGATGCCCCGCTCGCACAAGATCACATGGTGGTTCCCTTCCACCATGATGTACTCGGCCGCCAATAGAAACTCCTCAAGAGTGGCGCTCCAACCGCGCTTGAGGAGAACGGGTTTCTCCTGCTGCCCTACGGCTCGGAGCAAAGGCGTGTGGTGCATGTTGCGCGAACCGACCTGCAACACGTCCGCGTACCGAGTGACCAGCTCAACGTGGGCGCAACTCAGGACTTCTGTAACGACCGCTAACCCGGTTTCTTCCCGTGCAAGTGCGAGCCATTCCAAGGCCTTCTCACCGTGTCCCTGGAAGGAATAAGGGGAGGTTCGCGGTTTGAAGGCCCCACCGCGCAGAGCCACCGCGCCGGCTTCTCGAACAGCCGCCGCGATCTCCAGAAGCTGTGCGCGGCTCTCCACGCTACAGGGTCCGGCGATGACCGCCAGCTTGGTGCCCCCCACCGTCACGCGTGCACCGAGGGGAACCTCGAATGTGTGCTCACCAGGCCTGCGGCTTGCGGCAAGGAGCGGCCCCGCTTCCGGAAGCACCTTGTCGACCATCGGCGCGTTTTCCAGACCCAGGTTGTCGATCGAACCTGCAATGCCCAGCACTTCCACGATTTTCCGTTCCGGGGACTCGATCAAACAACTACTGAACCCCATCCCATCCAGCAGACTGATCACGTGGTCCACGTGCTCTTTTCTGCTGTGGGGTTTCATAATCACAATCATGTTCCGCCTCCCCGCGTTCCCGTCGCCGGAACAATGCCGGTCTGGCAGCCCTCCATCCTAATAATCCTGCCGACCAGCCGATTCTTCGATCCGGTTGCCTAACTTGTCGAAGCGGAACAACCCGCTAACACCTCGGTACCAAGTCTCTGCGGCCAGTCCGTTTTGCAGTGCAATTCGAGTGTCCGCGCCGTCGCGAATCCGCGCTGCCAGCAAGGCGGCGGCGTCGAAGCCGAGGGCTGCGAAGGCATCCGGCTCTGTTTCATGGCGCTCGCGGTATTGGCGAACGAAGTCCGGGTCGATTCTCATAGTTGGGGAGGCCACACAGAATATCCAGGGCAGTGGAATTTCCGTGATCGTGGGGTCCGTCCCACAGAGGCTTACCACAGGGAAATGAACTTTGGTCGCCAGCATTTCAGCCGAGTGAGTCCCCCGTCGTTCCGTCGAGCCGATCAGTGCCAGAATTTCATGTTGAAACACGAGGTCGACGAGGGAACTCGAGTTGGATCCCCAGACGCCACGGGCGTCGCGCACCAGCAGGTCGATCGGTCTTTCGCCAGAATGTTTTGCGGCGTCGTTCTCGAGGGCCATTTGCATCCCCCGCACGGCGGCCTGCCCTGCGTCGTCTAGGGGAAGGAAGCAGCCCAGTCGCAACGGGCTCGTCTCGCTGGGGGATGGCGGCGGCGACAATCGCACTGCCGGGGGTGATTCCGCGAGGGTCCGGTATGGGATCGGTCCGTGGCCGGCGCGGGCAGTGGATGCGAACTTCGCCTCCCGGTAGGCAAACCTTCCGTTCTGCACGGTGGCGAGGTAAACGGGACCCACGTCGTTGAGGGTGCTGTC
>CAYQZH010000175.1:0-9226 GCA_964421865.1 uncultured Phycisphaera sp.
CTCTACAGTTCAATCATACCAACGTGCTCCTCGAGCCGCTCGACAAGCAAGAGAAGCCGGGCAGTCAGAAAAACGAGGATTTGCGCTTTGAGACGGCCTACAAGTTCTCCGAACACAACGTGCTCTCGTTCACCTACGATCGTCGGTCGGTCGCGGAGGAACCGTTCAAACTCGCCTACGACTCGGACGAAGTGACGCTGGCACATCGCCTCGACTTCGGAGACCATAACCAGCATCGTCTGGACTCGGAGCTGAACATGTTCAATCAGAAGGGCACGTTTGACATCGAGCGGACCAGGTTTCGCGAACTTCTACGACTGTCGCACAGCGACACACTGCGCTCATGGTATCAGTTCGAGTTTGTCGATCGAACCCAAGGCAGTCTATCGGGCGTGCCGCCGATCAGTGAGCAGTCCACCTATTTTTCCGGCACAGTCGAGCACAAACTGTATGAAAGTCTGGTCTCCCAATTGTTCGCCTTTGTCCAACAACAGGATTTCGATTCCGGGCTGAACATTCTCCGCTTCGGGATGCAGCCGACTTTCGACTACCGCAAGAAGAATCCCTGGGGAGTCCTGCTCGCCGACTACAACGTCCGCGTCCAGCGTGAGGACCGTGGCGGCGGCATACTGGACATGGAGGTGATCGACGAGACGCGTACCTTCCAAGACCCGGACCCGATCACGCTCGACAACCCGAATATCGTACTCTCCTCGATTTTCATTACCGCGGAAGATCGTACGACGGCTTACCACGAGGGTCGCGATTACCGGGTGCGCCGCGTGGGCGAGCGGGTGGAAATCGAGCGCGTGCCGACCGGGCAGATCCAGGACGGGCAGGCCGTGCTCGTGGACTATGTCTTTGTCTTGGGTGGCGACTTTACAGTGGATACGATTACCCATAGCTTCGCCCTCCGTCAGAACTTTACCTTCGGTCTGTCGCCCTATTACCGACTTCGCAAGCAGGACCAAACGCTTACGCCCGCGGAGGCGACCGGCATCACGCCCGAGGACATCACCGCGCACACTATCGGCACGGAGTTCAAACGCGGTCCTCTGCGAATGACGGCCGAGTATGAGGACCATGACTCCACAATCATCCCCTTTAAGGCCACTCGGCTCAGCGCCGAGGTGACCCACAAATTCGACTCCGGCGGTACGGCCCGACTCAAAGCCCGATGGACGGACATGCAGCGGTCGGGTCCACAGAACCGCGACACGGAGTTCTTTACCGCCGAGGGCCGCTACCGGCAGACGCTTGCCAAAGCGTTGACCGTCGAAGGGGCCGTCCTTTATCGCGCGCGGAAGGATACCCTCAGCGGTGACGATAAGGGTGTGGACGTCGACCTGGCCTTGGAATGGTTGTACCGCCAGACGGAGGTCCGCGTGACGTACGAACTGGGGAAGTTTGAGGATGACTTCGCCAAGAACCGGACTTCCAGTCTATACGTCCAGATTCGGCGACGTTTTTGAGGGGAGACTCGCAAACTATGCTCACAAACAATGATCCCATGCGGCTCTCCGTATGCAACAGTCGCCGTCTGAGACCGTCGCCGATCAACGGTCATGGTGTTTTTCTTCTAGCATGGTCCGCGCTGCCCGGGGTCCTCTGCGGCTGCCAACAACCCTCCAAGCCGATCTTCCCCGAACCCAGCCCGCCATTGGTCTGGCCCGATGCGCCCAATCCGCCGCGCGTTCGTTATGTAGGCATGCTCCGCAGTTCAGCCGATCTCAATCCGCCCCGTCGGGCCTTCGCGGCTCTGGCGGACGCACTCGTCGGCGCGAAAAAACCTGAAGGGCTCTACGGCCCTCGGAGCGTCGTCTGCGCGCCGGACGGATCTCGGATATGGGTGGCCGATCCGGGAGGACGGTGTTTGCACCTGTTCGATCTCACCACCCGCGCGTACAAAAGAATCCGCCAGTGCGGCAAGTCATTCTTGCTCAGTCCCGTCGATGTGTGTCTGGGTCCGCAAGAATCCCTTTATGTTTGCGACTCAGAGGCGCCGGCCATTCATCGCATCGCCGCCGGAGACGGCGCTTTCTTGCAGACACTGCGACTGCCGGAGGAGCTTTTGCGACCGGTCGCCGTTCACTATGACGCATCGACCGACGAGCTCCTGGTCGTCGATGTCGTCGCCCACGATATCAAAGTGCTCAGTCGGGAGGGCGACCTGCGGCGCATTCTCGGCCGTCGGGGGAGCGGACCGGGCGAGTTCAACTTTCCCTGTGATGTTACCGCCGATGATCGTTCCATCTGGGTCGCGGACACGGGCAATCATCGCGTCCAGGCCGTCACTCGAACCGGCGAACCCGTAGTTACGTTCGGTCAGGTCGGAGACGCCCCCGGCGATCTCGCATTGCCCAAGGGGATTGCCATTGATCCCGACGGTCACGTCTACGTAGTGGACGGCCGCTTCGAGAACGTCCAAATCTTCGACCGCACCGGGCATCTGCTGCTCTTCTTCGGCGAGGAAGGTGCGAAGGCGGGACAGTTCTGGCTACCCGGCGGCATTTTCATTGAACCGACCGGACGAATCTGGGTGTGTGATTCGTACAACAAGCGCGTCCAGGTATTTGATTACCTCAGGGAGTCCATAAGCAACGCCGAAAACAGGTAGCACCGAATGCGATTCGCAACGACAAGGTTGATCGAGAGCAGCGGAATGTATGCAAGGCTAACGTCGGTCATTCTTCTCATTTGTAGCAGTGCAGCCGTCGCGCAGGAGCGCGTCTCCGAAACGGTCCATAACCTCTCCGCCTCAGGCCCCGGCCGAATTCGCGCCCCGAGCGAGTCCCAAGTCTGCATTTTCTGTCACGCCCCGCATAATACGCAAGGGGTTCGGCCTCTATGGAATCGGGAGCTGCCCGCATCGAGCTACACGATCTATCGCTCCTCGACGCTGGACGCCCAGCCCGGCCAGCCGACGGGATCGAGCAAACTCTGTCTGAGCTGCCACGATGGCACGATTGCATTGGGAAGCGTACTCAGTCGTCCGCAGCAGATTCGCATGACGGGAGGAGACTTTATTCCCGCCGGACTGACGAACCTCGGTACCGATCTGTCGGACGACCATCCCATCAGTTTCTACTACACTTCCGGCATAGCGGCCTCGGACCGACAGTTGGTCAGTCCCTCCGCACTACCGCGGGAGACGAAACTGGACGCATCCGGTCAATTGCAGTGCACGTCCTGCCATGATCCCCACCATAATCGCTTCGGCGATTTTCTAGTCATGCGCCGCGAGTTCGGGGCTTTGTGCAATGCGTGCCACACGATGAACGGCTGGAATGCCGGCGCGCATCGAAGCTCGACGGCCGTGGTGTCGGGAGCGCAAGGCGCGGATTGGCCGTTCACCACGGTCGCGGAGAACGCCTGCCGCAGTTGCCACCGCCCGCACACCGCCGGCGGACACGAGCGCTTGTTGATCTTCAACAATGACGAGGACAACTGCTTGATCTGCCATGACGGTCAGGTCGCCCGAACCAACATCCGCGCCGAGCTGGACAAAGCCGTCGCCCACGATCCACGGAACTACACGGGGCGTCACGATCCCGCCGAAACCCGCCCCGAGGCCCAGCCGCACGTGGAGTGCGCCGATTGTCACAACCCGCACGCCGTCGCCTCGCAGCCGCCGATTTCCGGATATGTCCCCATCGGAGCGACGCTTTCGCAGGTGAAAGGCGTCAACATCGGCGGCGCTCTTGTGGAACGGGCACAATACGAGTACGAGGTGTGCTTTCGCTGTCACGGCGACGGGGCCGTCCCTGTCTCCGGTCGAATCGGACGGCAAGCCGCCGGCGACAACCTGCGGATTCAGTTCAGCCCCACCAATCCCAGCTTCCACCCCTTGGCGGTGTCGTCACCCAGTGCGGACACGGTCAGCCTCGTCCCCGGCCTGGCCCGTGGATCGCTCATCCGCTGCACCGACTGCCACAACAACGACGCCGGGCGGCGCATGGGCGGCGGCGGACCCGACGGCCCGCACGGCTCCATCCATGATTTCCTGCTCGAACGCAACTACACCGTCATCGACGACAACGCCGAGTCGGAATACGAATACGCGATGTGCTACAAGTGTCACCAACGCTCGATCGTGCTCTCGGAGCAGAGCTTCCCTGAACATCGCAAACATATCGTCGAGGAACAAACGCCTTGCTCGGTGTGTCACGATCCCCACGGCACGAGCACGACTCAGGTGTCCACGTCCGACCACACTCATCTAATCAATTTCGACACGACGATCGTCCGGCCCGAACCGACCACGCACCGGCTGGAGTTCAAGGACCTGGGACGCTTCGCCGGAAGCTGCACGCTCGTGTGCCACGGCGAGAGGCACCGCGACGAGCGGTACGGGGGGGATCTGTCCAACACGGCACGCCCCAACGCCGCGCCGCAAAAGAACCGCAGAAGCCGCCCGTAGAGCGGCCCTTACGCCCCAGAAAAGCCTGATTTTTCCGCCTCGAAAACGTGCGACGCTGGTACGCGGCGTGCAGTGCAGTCATCCGGCAGTCCCGGGCCGGGGATAACCCGCTGCCGGTGGGCCGGCGGTCGCTGTGGGAACGGGACACTCAAGGCCGGAGCGGCGCTATGCTTTCTTTGAGGCTTGAGAAACCATGCAAACTCAATCCGTAAATAAATTACGACCCGGACTGCACGTCGTCGGATCGCTGTGGTTTGCGGCTGTTGTGTTGGTGCTCCTGCTGGTCGCCATGGCCTGCGCGACGGTCTACGAATCCATGCACGGCGCTGAGCAAGCGTTGCTGACCTTCTACCAGTCCTCGTGGTTTGAGGCCCTGCTCTTCCTCCTGGCCGGCAACGTCCTCACCGCCGTGGTCGTGCGTTATCCGTTCTCGAAACGACAGATCGGGTTCGTCATGACCCACGCCTCGATCCTTGTGATCCTCGGCGGGGCGCTGGTCACCAAGCACTTCGGCATTGAGGGCCAAGTCTCCATCCTCGAAGGCGAAACGCTCAAGGAGTTCCACGTCCCGGCGGAAACGCTTACGCTGACGAATCGCACGGATTCAACCTCATCCGCCGTCGATCTGAACTCGAAGGTGTTCGGGCGATTGACCGTCGTGGAGCGTCCTCAAGACGCATCGGTCGCCCTGGGCGACGTGCGGGTTCGCGTTGAGAAGTACCTGCCTGATAGCGTCCCGTCGGAGCGGATCGTCAATGACAACCCGCAACCTCGTGCCGCGGTCGAGCTGTCGCTCGCCTCGTCGGACCACGACGACACAACCTGGGTCCTTGAGGGAGAAACCGCACAGTTTGGACCGGTCGCGGTCGCTCTGCGAACGGTGGCTACCGTTGAGGAGTTGAAACAGCTCCTGGAGCCTTCTTCGGAGAAAGCGGCGGCGTCCGTCGGAACCGTCAAGATCGACCTTGCCGGCGCGACCGTCGAGCGACCCGTCGAGGAGTGCATGGACAAGGCGGTGCCAATCGGTGGCACTGGGTACTCTATCCGGGTCTTACGATACTTCAACCACGCCACGGTCGGCCCGAACAACGAAATTACCAACGCCTCGGATCGTCCGGTGAACCCGGCCATTCAGGCGGAGATCATCGGTCCCAGCGGGACGGAGAAGCGTACCGCCTTCGCACGGTTCCCGGATTTCGCCTCCATGCACAAGGAAACCGCGACCCCGAATCTCAACCTGATTTTCGTGGCGTCGGGCGCACAGGCGGCCACAGAGCCGACCACCCCAATCGAAGTGCTGTTCGGTCCGGCGGATCAACTGCGCCTTCGCTTTACAGCCGCAGATGGGATCGTCATGACGCGAGAGGCTCGCCTCGGCGAGCCCGTGGACACCCCTTGGCCGGGGCGTACGCTCACCATCGCTCAACGCTTCGACCATGCTTCGATGGAACACGCCGTCACGTTGGCCGATCCCATCCGAGAAACCCGGATGCCCGCGGTCCTCTTAAAGATCGAAGCGGGCGGTGAGAGCAGCGAAATGTGGGTGGGCAAATCGCAGCCCCGACGACTGACCATCGACCGAATCCCCTACGAGCTTTTCTATGCCGAAAAGCAGGTTCCGTTGGGCTTCTCCATGGCCCTGACCAAGTTCACCGTCGGCACGTATCCGGGCGGCAACCGTCCGCGGTCCTTCGAGAGTCAGGTCACCATTACCGACCCGGCCAACGGGCGGACCCAAAGCCGAATCATCAGCATGAACCATCCGACCTCCTACGGCGGCTACACCCTCTACCAATCGAGCTATCAACTCACGGGGGAGCGGGCTACGAGTGTTCTGAGCGTCGCCAAGGATCCCGGACAACCGATCGTCTTCGCCGGCTATTTCGGTTTGCTGGCCGGGATGATCGTCGTTCTCGGGGTCCGCGCGAACGACCAGCGAAGGCTTCAAAGGTGCGACGATTCCGCTCACGGCGCGGGCCGGGGCAACGGCCGGCAAACGATCTCGCTGTTGAATCCCGGTGAGCGATGTCGTCAGCAACCACCAAGCGAACTCGAGCGGTCCGGCAGGAAGGAACCCCGCCCGGCCACCTGGATTCGACCGGCGGTTCGGGTCAGTCGGGAGGTGTCAAAGTGATGTCACGGATCGTCCTAATCCTCGCCGCGTTGTCGCCGATCCTCGCGTCGGCCCAGGAGCCGAAGCTGCCGCCGGAACTCGACGTGACCGCCATCCGCGGGCTTTGCCTTCAACACGACGGTCGCTGGCCCCCGTTGGACACCGTCGCCCGCGACATCGTCGTCTCCGTAACCGGGAACGCTTCGGTTCGCGGACACGATCCGGTCCTGTGGCTCCTGGCCTGGACCTTCGCCCCCGACACCGGGATGAACGAGCCGCTCATCACCATCCGCAACGCCGAGCTGCGCCGCGAACTCCAACTGTCGCCTACGCAGACCGTCTTCTCTTACTCCGAGCTGTTGAGTCACCGCCCGCTGCGGTCGCTGATCGAAGCCTTGGGGCAGATCGAGCGCGGGCGAAAGATGAATCCCTTGGAGTCGAAGGTCTCCGACATCAGTGACAAGTTGAGTTTGCTTCAGACGGTCTTTCGCGGCCAGGCGATCAAGCTGATCCCCGATCCCGCCAACGCGCTCGGCGCCTGGAAACCAATGACCCCCGGCCCCGGCGCTCAAGCCGATGTAGGTGCCGCCTGGGACGCGCTGGGTGATGCGTTTCGCAGTGGGGACGCTGCGGCATTTGCAACGGTTGCCGACCGGGTGCTCAAGACCGTATCAGCTCTACCCGCCGCGTATCGCCCCGATGCGAAGTTGCTCGCGACCGAACTCAAATACAACCAAATCCAGCCGTTCAGCACGTCCTGGAAGGTCATGCTCGTCGGTGCCGTCCTGGCCGCCGCGGCGATCCTCGTCCGGCGACGATGGTTCGACGGTTTGGCCGCTGTCGGAATGATCGCCGGATTCGGACTGTTGACCTACGGTCTGTCGCTCCGTTGGCAAATCGCCGGACGCATTCCCGCGTCCAATATGTTCGAGTCCCTGCTGTTTCTCAGTTGGGGAATGGGGGCCTTTGCCATTCTCTCGGTATTTGTATTTCGCGATCGACTGGTACCCTTGACCGCTTCGGGAATGGGCGCCTTGGCATTGATCCTCGCCGACCGTCTGCCGCTCGATCACTTCATCCGTCCCCTTGCTCCGGTACTCCTGGACACCATTTGGATGTCCATTCACGTACCCGTCATTATGATTTCATACTCCGTACTTGCCCTCGCCGTCCTGGTGGCGCACGCTCAGCTGATCGTTATGGCATTCGCGCCCGGGAGAGTGCATTGGTCCAATACCATTGATCGTTTACACTACTGGTACGTTCATGTAGGAACGATCCTGCTCACCGCGGGAATTGCCACGGGAAGTATGTGGGCCGCATCCTCATGGGGTCGCTATTGGGGATGGGATCCGAAGGAAGTGTGGTCATTGGTGGCTCTGCTCGGGTATTTGACCATTCTCCATGTACGACCCGGACCCGAGCCGCTGCCACGTTGGGCCTCCGCATTGGGAATTCTCTTGCCTGTCGCATTGCTCGCCGTCGTCGTTCCCAAACTGTCACCCATGACGACGGGGAAAGGATTGGCGATCGCCGCAATGGTCTTGGGCATGGCCGTTCTTGTGCTCGCCCACGGACCCTTCGCCGCCGCCGCCAAGAGCATCATGTGCTTTTGGCTGATTATTATGACCTACGTCGGGGTGAACTACGTGCTAGGCATCGGCCTGCACAGTTACGGTTTCGGCACCGGCGCGGTCGTTCGATATATGTTCCTCACCGGCGGCATCGAGTTGGCCTTCGTCGCTTTACTCTCGATCGTCTTCTGGATTCGTCGCACTTCGGCTGCACCGACTGTGACCGCCGCGAGATTTCCGGCCCCAGCGTAAGTGAACGTCCTTGCCGGAGAGTCAAGGGCCGGTGAATAGAAGTTGAAACTCGGCGAAGTCCTGCAAATCGACATCGGCGTCGCCGTCGGAGTCGAACACCACACAGGGCGGATCGACCGATTCTTCAGGACCGCTCGAACAAGGTACAAAGCCGCCGGCGTCTGTCAGACTCACCTCCCCGTCGCGATCCGCATCACCCATCCACGGGTGCACGTGCACAGCGTTGTAATCGTTGGTGGTCACAATGCCGCCCAAGAGCAGCTCAGTCATCGACCAGTCAAGATACTGCCGAAACACGCTGTCCGGGTTGTCCGGGTTTTGCGTGGCGTTATAGTCGCCGAGGGAATACCCATTCTGGAGAATGGCCGGGATCATCACAAATTTCGCTGCCCATGCGTCCAGCGCGACAGGATCGACCCCGGCGAGCAACTGATCGCGTCGCGTCGCCTCGGCATAGGTCGTGGCCGGCCCCAGTCCCGGACGCGCCTGAATCCAGATGCAGTCCAGAATCGTCAGGTCAGGCATTCGCACCTCGGCCATGACGGCGCCGAGGCCGCCGCGCCCGACGCCGGCATGGGAATCCGTACTGAGGCTCTGGGTGACCACACCCATGTGGTTTTTGACAGAGGCCGTGATCCCATAGGTCTGATGGGTCTTCAACACCGGCATGTTGATCACCACCAGGCGGTCCGAGTCGTAGGTCTGCGTGTCCGGTGACCACACTCCGTACTTGTAACTGATATAAGAACCGAAGGACGTCTGAAACTTGGGATAGGAAACTTTGATCTGCGTGCGGGGGTGCAGAACTGGGTTCACCACATATCCATCGCTCATGTTGCCGGTCGAATACTCACCCACGCTTGTCGA
>CAYQZH010000176.1:0-9189 GCA_964421865.1 uncultured Phycisphaera sp.
TTCCGCGGCGAACGCGACCATGCCCAGTCGTTCAAGGACGGCCTCAAGTACATCCTTTCAACCCAGGTTGAACGGATGACGCCGCAACTTTTCCCCGCCACCCACCGCGACTACGTTCACTACGCCCAGAACCGCGGGGTCTTCGTCTCCTTCGACGAGTGGACGCACGACGGGCTGGCCCCGTTCAGCTTCGTCGATTTCGACGCCCGCGATCACGAGCTGCACATTCACGCCTTCCATGCCTTTCCGGAAGAGATGACCCTGCTCAAGACTCAGTCGATTTTCGAGATCGGCAAGCCGACCATCGCGTTGCACTAAGCCTGCCCTTACCGAACCCGGCGAGCGACGGGCCAAAACGCCGGCGCCGCGCGAAGATCGAAGTTCAAAATCGAAGTTCGAAGAAGGCGGTGAAGCGGGCGGCCGATTGGCGCGGGCGAGCACACGTCCCTCGACCGGATCATCCTCGACTGGTATCCCCGCGTCCCGGCGCGACGGGATAAGCCGTCCGGGTGGCAGGAAACATTGGTGTGCGAACGAGCGGTTGTTTGGCGGCGATGTCAGCGCGCTTGCTGGTCAAGCTCTCTAAGTCCCTCAAGCCGGCCCGATTTTAGTTTCTCCAAGAGCTGCTTGGCATCACTCTCGATCTTCTCCTTTGAAACGGGTTCGGAACCTACATCTCGCACCGAGCCCAATATCGATGCAACATTTCCTTTGTCATCATACAAGGCCGCGTACGTCATGATGTCCGACGTTAAAAGAGCGATTCGAGTCTTCCCCGATCTGTCCTGGACTGCGATTCCGGCCAATTCGTCAGTCGCGAAGAGTTGAACGCGGGCTCGCCCGGAACCATCCCTGAGCACGAGCCAAGACCCAGTTTCGTCCGCGCGGATAGCACCACGCGAAGTGCCTTGCTTGTCCTCCAGGGCGAATTCGGCAGATCCTACCACTGGGAACCTCGGGCCCAAATTGCAGGCCAGCAAGTGGATGGGAACGAGAACAAGAGCATAGCGAGCGAGTTGCGATAGCTTTCTATTTGCCACGCTTATCACTTAACATCTCCAGAATCCATCGAGCATGGTGCCAATTCCGCAATCGAGCGCGGTGACCACGAAGTAGCTGTTCTCGCAGGTCCCCCAGGTTCCGAGGTGGCAGCAAGCCCCCCGGGCAATCTGCGCACACCCGGAGTTCCATCCGAAAAGCGGGTCGCAACACTCCCCGTAGTTTGTGGTGCAAACCAGGGCTTCGCATACCGGATCATCGCAGCCGGCACCGTCGTGTTCTCGGCCGCAGTCGCTCACGTCCGCACAGTTGGCCGGTCCGTCGTCACCATTGAGGTCGCCGCTGAGGATCGTTTCGTTGGCGGCCCAGTCGCGCTCCTCGCGGCACTCCTCCCAACCGGCGAAGCCACCGTACACATCCACGCCGCTAACAAGTTGGAACGTCGCCGTCCGATCTCCGGCGCCTCGGTCGGGCCTGTAGGTTCCCGCTGCGACCCAGATTTCGTCTCCCGCTTGGGCAGCGGAGAGAGCGTCCTGTAAGTCTGTAAACGCTTCCTTCCAACTCGCTCCCTCACCCGTCCGCGTTGCCGCGCTGTTCACATAAAGGGTACTCCCGGCGTAGACGGGCGACCGCAAGCAGACGGTCGCGATGCCAGCCGAGAAGGCTGCTCGAACGCCGCACTGCGTGATTCGCCGCAGCAACTTCGGGATTTGGCACACTACCTCGACCCCCTTTCTCTCAATTCTAGGAACGTGCAGGTGCCCCCTCCACGAGTGGTAAGCGAAAACACGCCCCGCCAAACGAGCGGCGCGCCACGTGCCACTCAAGGAGTAACGACCCCGGCTTGGGCGGAGGTCGCGTGCCTGAGAGAGGTCGCCGGCAGCGGCGCTGGCGCCGGGCCGATGGCGTCGGGAGGCACGTTTGGGGAGGCCCTCGACGGACGGTTTGTCATCGAGGAGTTCATCGCATTCATTACCACGCTGGAAGTCCCGGAGGGCGACAATCCCGACGACGGGTTCGGCTTCGTTGACGCCGTTCTGCAAGCAACGCGATGGCTGCTTACGGACGCAGGGGGCAAGGATCTTGCTGCGGCCCTGGAGGACCCGCGTTTGGAGTTTGCCAGCGACGCAGTGCGCGATGCAACCCCCGAAGTCGTCGCGATCCTTCGACGATGACGAGGCTGGTACGCGCCCGGCTTGATCGGGTAGCCCCTGCGCCAAGTTGAGCGTGCCTCTTGCGCGCTCCAAGGAAACAGGTACAATGAGATCATGTGCGGACGATTCACGCTGGCGACGGCGCCGGAGATCGTGGCCGAGTTCTTTGAGCTTACGCCCGTGCCCGATTTGTCGCCGCGCTACAACATCGCCCCCACCCAGTCCGCGCCCGCCGTCCTTCTCACGCCGGAGCGCTCGCAGCGGGTATTCCGGCCCTTGCGATGGGGGCTGATCCCCGGCTGGGCGAAAGACCCGACGATCGGCAACCGGATGATTAACGCCCGAGCAGAGACGGTGGCGGAGAAGCCGGCGTTCCGGTCGGCCTTTCGGCAACGCAGGTGTCTGGTGGTGTCAGACGGCTTCTATGAATGGAAGAAAGGACCGGGGCGCAAACAACCGTTTTACATCCGCATGCGCGACGACCGGCCCTTCGCTTTCGCGGGATTGTGGGAACACTGGGAAGCCGACGACGGGACCGGCATCGACTCCTGCGCGCTGCTCACCACGCAGCCCAACAATGTTCTTCGGCCCATCCATGACCGGATGCCCGTGATCCTCGATCGGGCGAACCACGATCTTTGGCTTGATCCGACGATGGCCGACGTGGATCGGTTAAAACCCCTGTTGTGCCCGTACCGCGCGGAGGAGATGAAGGCCTATCCCGTCGGCACACGGGTGAACAGCCCGACGCGAGACGATCCGGCGTGCATGGAGCCGGCGTGACCCCGATTCCGCCCGCGGGCTACGGCTCGCCGGCGGTGTCGGATTTCGGGGAGTTGCGGAAATACTTGAACCACCAGATCCCGAAGCGTTCGTTGACTTGGTCGTATAGCCCGGCGAAGCGCACGCGACGGACGTTGTCCTCCGGGCACCGACCAATGATCGCGTCGAGGGTCACGGCGTGTGCGTCGCGAAGGACGGTGAGGCGGACCTTGGTCCCCGGCGGGATCAGGCGGATGGAGTCGCTGAAGCGACTCGTCGCCTCGACGCCTGTTCCCGAAACGGGCGTGCCGTTCATGGCGGTGATCACGTCTTCAGCGCGCAAACCGGCCTTGGCCGCGCCCGTGTTGGGGATGACCTGCGTCACCCGGACGCCGCTCTCGATATCCGTCCGACGCGGACCCTTCACGTCCTTCGGCTCATACGGCGCAAGGCTGATTCCGAGGAATCCGTTGCGGTCGAACACATAGCGATTCAGGTAGGCGGTTCGAACCACCTGTTCGATCCGCAGCCGAGCCTCCAGATCGTCCGCCTGCTCGTAGGCCGTTCTGAGTTTCGCAAACGCGGGGGCGCCGATTTCGATCAGGGCCGTAGTCGCGGTCTCGCGTTGTTTATAGTCCGGGGATCCCAGTAATGGCACCCACCCGTCCACATTGGCGGCGTCTTCGTCGGGCAGCGGCAGGCGGAACTCATCGTCGGCTAACGGGCCGAGCGGTGGCGCCGCCGGCGCGACTGCCGGCGCGGCGGGGGGCACGACAGGTCCCACTGCGGGCGGAACTTGGGGCGGCGCCCAAGCCTGCGCGGCCCCAGCCAACCAAAGCGGGGTCCATCCGATGACGCTCGTGCATCGTGGGTTCATCGTCGTCCAACTCCTCAACCCATCCTAGCGCATTGAACGTACAGCGTCTCGTCGCCGACGGCAATGCGCCGGCCTTCCGGGGTCCGATACTCAAGCCGTTTCGCAACTTGAGCCGACAGACAGAGTATAAGCCCTGGGGCGGCCGAGAAGTCGGCGGGCCTGCAGGCGGTCGCTCTGCGCTGGACAAGCTCCCGTTTCCGGCGAGAATCGTCACCGACAAGGGTCGAACGCGACCGGCGGTTGGTCTCTTGAACAGGTGAACAGGTGAGCCGGTTCGAAGCGGACCTGAGGGCGGTAAGCGATTGATGCGGTTGAAAACGTTCGGCGTGACGCTGGTTGCGGTCGTCGGTGTCCCCGCGCTCCCTCCTTGGTCGTGCGGGGCGGCGTCGGAGAACGCCATCCCCGGCATACAGGCTCACCTCCGGCTCGTATCGCAGCACGTTCCCCTCAACCATTCGGTCTGGGTCCAGTTCTCGATTGAAAACACGACCAACGAGCCGGTGACGCTCACCGTCCCCGGCACGGAACCGGCGATCCCGTCGCCCGAAATGGGGCTTCCCTTGGCCCACGTGTTCAGCGGCGGTTCCTCCTCGAGCGTCGTCGTCACGACTGAATCGGGGCGACACTGGGACCAGCCGGTCGGCTATCGATCGTCCAGCCAGGCGCCGATCCTGTTGCTCGCTCCGCGAAGCACGGTCGGAACGACGCTCGATCTGCGGGAATACTTTCCAGCGCTGCGCAGCGCCGGTCAGTTCCGTCTTTCGTGGAAGCCCTACGCAGGCGGCGCGGCCAGCGAAACGGTTCTCGTCACCATCGCCCCGCGCAAACAGGTCGAGATCGTCACCGACGAGGGCACACTGACGATGGCCCTGTTCTACGACGACGCCCCGCAGCATGTGGCCAACTTTCTGGACCTTGCCAAGTCGAGCTTCTACACCGGGAAGACGTTCCACCGGCTCGAACCGGGCTACATGATCCAGGGCGGCTGCCCGCGCGGCGACGGGACGGGAATCCGTCTGGACGGCAAGCGCCTTCCGGCGGAGTTGAACAATCGTCCCCACCAAAAAGGAACCGTGTCCATGGCCCTGCTGGATGACGATCCGGATTCCGGCAGTTGCCAGTTTTTCATCTGCAACACGCGGCAAAAGGATTGGGACGGGCGCTACACCGTCTTCGGTGAGTTAACCGGCGAGGCGTCGATGCAGACGCTCGAGCGTCTGATGGCCGTCCCGGTCGATGACCACAGCCGGCCGCAGCGAACGCTCTACCTACGGTCCGTTCGCCTCGTCGATGCCCCCACCGAGACGCCGTAGGTGGGCGAAGCCGCGCAGCGGTTCGGACAACGACAGTGCCTCTGGCGTCTTCCGCTGTCACGGCGGGCAATCGACGATGCCCGTGTAGGGGTACGCCTTGCCCTTGAACGCATCGACGGTTGCAACGATGTCGAGGGCGTTAATCTCGTCGCTCGGATCCAAGAGCGCCGGCTGCAACTGGGCGCGCACCTTCTGCGCCGCGCCGGAAACGCCCTTGAACTTGTCGACCCGTCCGGCGATGTCCAACCCATCCGGCTGCGTCGTGTCAGAAGGCGGATTGAACGGTACATCCATGTCGCCCAAACGGCTGGTGCCCAGCGGCAATGCCGCCGAATAGTTGCACTCGCCGCCCTGGATGTCACAGTCCCGCTCGATGGCTTGGACGTGATAGAGCGAGCTGGGAATGATCTCCGGTCCGTAGACGTGGACGAGTCCGGCCGTGGTCCAGTCCATGAAATACGGAACACACTGCAATCGGGCGGCCGTGAATTTCGGTGTCGGGTTCACCCTCTCCCGGTAGACGCCCGGCGGACCGACCCAGCGATACTGTCCTTCGAACGCGGAGAAACCGTGCGGTGGACGGTTGGGGGCGTTGGGCGGGTCCGGATGTTGCATCGAGATCAGCTTCACGCGCAAGGCCGTAAGCTTTCCCGGATCGTCCCCCTGGACCGAGAGGTAGCGGTTCTTCGCCGTCCCCGCCGGCTCCGCTTGGGGCGGCAGGACCGGTTCACAACATTCATCGGGAATCTCGTTGTGGTTCGCGTCCACGGACACGCCGAAGAACAGGTCGCACTCGTCGGGGACGCCGTTGGCGTTGCGGTCCCGGCAGGAGGGATCGTCCGGGGGATAGGCGGCGATGTCTTGTTGGTCGTCGACGCCGTTGCAGTTGCAGTCCGCGTACCGTGGGGCGGTGATCTCGAACGACACGTCGGACCGGCGTCCTCCGAGGGTCACTCTCCACGGTTGGAACGTGGAGATTCCCGCGCTCGGGGCGCGGACGTACGCCTCTTGGCCGAAGAACCGCGGCGTACCGGGATCGGAGTGGCTGGTAGTCCAATAGGATCGCCCCGTGGGCGGGTTCCCGGCGGTCGCGATCCCAATCCACCAAATCCCCGGTGGTATCGCCAAATTCAATCCCGTCGCGTCGTATCGGTAACGCGGTAGGAACGCACCGGCGCCCAGTGAGGTGCGCGTGACCGTCCCGCCGCCGTCGGGGATGCACAGGCCCACCAACAATCCCGCGGGCGACCCATCCGGCGCCTCCGACCCCGTGTCCGCGTAGATTTCCAGGCGGACCCGGCCGGACCAGGTGAAGGAGACCTGCTCCTCATTGATCCAAGGCAGGTCTTGAATGACGGCGCCGTCGGGGAAGTTCACGTCATCGACGGTCATCCAATCGTCGACCTCGCCGGAGTATTGTGAGGCCAAATCGTCGCGGTCGTTGGGCGAGCCGTTGTCCCACAGGACCGTGTGATCGCCGACGGGAATCGTGGTGATGAGTTCGAAAGCCAGGCCTGCGGACGGGCACACCGGGACCACGGGATTCCACGGACCGAAGAGCCAGTCGCCGCCCGATGTCGTGACGGCGCTGGAGAAGGCCGCGTGAACTCCGTGAGCATTGGCCGTCGAATGCCATCCCCAGAAGTCGCCGTCAACCGAGCGGCCGGTCAAGGTCTCGATGCAGTCGCCGGTGACCGGGGCGGCGTCAAAACGGACCCCGACGACGGCCTGGATGCCGATCTCATACTCAAGGCATAGTTCCTCGAAGAATCCCGTCGCCTGGGCGGGGACAAAAGTGCCGCGGCTGTCCGCATGGGCCTGCAACAGGCAGCAATGCGCCAGGATCACCTCATACTCGATCACCGCGTGGGGCGGGTCGCAGACGGGGATCGGCGTCTGCGAGACGGCGACGTTGTCGGCCGCGCAGAAGTAGGCGCCGAGGGACGTTCCGGGGGCTGGGCGACGGCCAACGGCTCGTGGAAGCTGATAAGCCATCCGTCGGGCGGGGCAGTGGGATCAAGCTGACTACCCCACCATCGAACGCCGCGGATGGGCCGACCGTCGGAGGCGAAGTCGTCCCCAAGAGTGATGTTGGGTGCCCGGTCCGTCCAGTCGATGTCCGAGGCGATGTCCTCCGGGCCGGACGTCGGGAGCTGGCTGAAGTCAACCCGTAGGATGTCACACGCGTCGTCGGAACCGTCGCCGTTGCCATCGCCGACGCAGGTGGTCGCCAGCCCGGCCCAGTACCCGGCGAACTCCGCGCATTCGCCCTCTTTGAGACTCACGCAGGCGGCGGGCGGCGGCAGGCAACGGGACCCGGCGCACGAACATCCGATCTCCAGCACATACAAGCCCCGCGTCGCCGTGCTCCGCGCGAACATCTGGATGTAATAGGTGTCACCGACCGTCGGCCCGGTCACGCAAAGCGTCGAAAGCCCGCTCCCGCTGCTACACCCGCCGTGCTCGCTGCACGCGATCTCCAGGAGCGATCCGCACGTTCCGGTGTAGACGGCAAAGGTGGAATCCTGGTCGACGCTGCCGCACGTGGCGTTATTTTCCGAGGTCGCCGTCGCGGTGAATCGGTACCAGAACGTCCCATCGTGCGATGACCCGTTTCCGCAACTGCAGGGCGGATTCGGCGGGTTGCCTACGTCGGAGTTGTCAAAGCCCTTTTGACCGTTGCACGTCAGCTCCCACGCCCGGTCACCGGAGGTATGATTCGGCGGATAGTCCCAACCGATCACATCGAGCATGTCGTGGTCGCCCTTGCGGTAGAAATCGGGGTAGAACGTCTCCCCGGTGCCGTGCGCGGGATCCATTTCGTAGATGCCCGGATTTCGCTCCGTGAAACGGGACGCTTGGTAGAAATCGCCGTCGGACATTTGGTATTCGGCGCTGATGCTGTCGGAGATGACGTCGTCGAACCCCGGTGAGTTCAGGTCGACCATCCGGGCGTTAGTGCGGAACTCGGCCAGGGTATCGGGGTTGTAATCCGTGCCGTTTCCGTCGCTCATTTGAAAGCGGAAGAGGTCCATCGCTTGGATGTCGCTGACGCGGAAATCGGCTGCCGAGGCGAAACCCAGCGCGTGCCCGACTTCGTGGGCCAACGTGGATTGGAAGCAGAACCTGCCGGGGTCGATACCGTCCTGCGGCGTGAACTCCCACCCAAAGTTAGAATTGAGGGAGATAAACGCAGCGGTCCCCGACACGCTGCCGATCGTCGCGAGGGAGCTGGCCTTGCCGAAAGACACTTGGTTCTCATTCGTCACCGTCGCGCTGTTGCCGTTGTAACGGACAGGAATGGTGTTTCCCGTGGGAAGGTAGTTCTGGATCGTGTCATCGGCGTCCATGCCCGCGACTAGGCCCGCGCGGGCGGTGGGGTAGGGGACGCTCGTGTAGTTGATGCCGGTTTGCCCGAGGATTCCGCCTCCGAGTGGACCGAAGTTGAAGTCGATCACGACCGTCACCGGGTCGCTGAATTGCCCCTCAATGTATTGCTCCACGGCGTGGACCGCTTCCAGCGCCGCCGCAGGAAGGGGAGACGTAATGTTAAACACTAAGTCGAAGCCGGTCTGCCCGGCGGCGACGCCGCCGTGGATTTGCCCGGTCCAGGGGTGCAGTGCCGCAGCTTCTCGCGACGACCGCGCGAGGCGCTGAAGGTCCTCCACGGTTATCTTCGACGTGTCACTGCCGCACGCCGGCCGCCACACCGTTTCCGTAGGCACCTCACTCTCGGCCCCGTCAACGTAGACGGTGCTTTTCTCCTTCGGTCCCGGTTCGCGAAAGAAGGGCGATGGGAGCTGACGCTGAACCGCCTTCGGCTCAGCCGCGAGGAGTTCCCGTCCGGGGGCAACGAAGAAGATGATGGCGCACGCCCCTCGGCTGAAGCGGCGGAGATGAAGCACCCCAACCCGCTCCTTTCGCTCGCACCTACTCCGCGGTCCGTGGGCTGCCGGCCCGGAATCGAGGACCCCTTATGAAATTGGCGCGCATGCCCCCGGGAGCGGCGCCTCGCGGAGTAGCCTAGTTGTCCCTGAAAAAGTCGCCGTCAGCCGCCGAGGCAGAGCAGCCTCGGCGGTCGGAG
>CAYQZH010000177.1:0-9158 GCA_964421865.1 uncultured Phycisphaera sp.
TGGGTCCATCGTGGCGTGGGGATGCGATGATCCTGACTACGACTACGGTCAATGCAACGTCCCCGCGCCCAACACGGGTTTCGTCGCCGTCGCCGGGGGGTCTTATCACAGTCTGGGGCTCAAGGCCGACGGCTCCATCGTGGCGTGGGGATGGAACGACTACGGTCAATCCACCGTCCCCGCCCCCAACGCCGATTTCATCGGCATCGCCGCGGGCTACTATCACAGTCTGGGCCTCAAGGCCGACGGGTCCATCGTGGCGTGGGGAGGCAGCGATTTCGGTCAGAGCAACGTCCCCGCACCCAATGCCGATTTCATCGGCATCTCCGCGGGCGAACACCACAGTCTGGGCCTCAAGGCCGACGGGTCCATCGTGGGCTGGGGAGCCAACTACTACGGAGAAACCAACGTTCCCGCGCCCAACACCGGTTTCATCGCCGTCGCCGCAGGTAGGTTGCACAGTCTGGGTCTCAAGGCCGACGGCTCCATCGTGGCGTGGGGATGCGGCGGATTCGCCAACTATAGTCAGTGTAACGTTCCCGCGCCCAACTCGGGTTTCGTCGCCGTCGCCGCGGGCGGGGACCACAGTCTGGCTGTCAAGGCCGACGCGGATGGCGACCGCGTCCCCGATGCCACGGACAATTGTCCCTTCCTGGCGAATCGCGATCAGGAGGACTGCAATGACGACGGAATGGGCGACGCTTGCGCCATTGCTGACTGTTCCGGTGACCTGGGCTGTGCGGACTGCAACCTGAACGAAATCCCCGACGGGTGCGACATCCACGAGGACAGAAGCCCCGATGTGAATGCCAACGGCATCCCTGACGAATGCGAAGACGGCGCATGTTGCGATCTTCTTGCCGGAGTCTGCACGGAGAACGTGTTGGACGTGGGCTGCTCCGGGGCGCATCGGACATGGACGGAGGGTGCGGGCTGCGTGGACGTGGTGTGCGAGGCCGTCACCGGCGCGTGCTGTGACCTACTTTCCGGAAGATGCGCGGAGGACGTGCCGTCGAGAGCGTGTTTGGGAACGCAGCAGGTGTGGACCGAGGGTGCGGCATGCGTAGACGTGGCGTGCGATGCCGATGGCGACGGCGTGTTGGACGGGGACGACCTCTGTCCGGGCTCCGACGTCGGCGAAACCATCGTGATCGACAAGTGCGCTAGCGGCGTTGCCAACGAAGTGTCCAACGAGGGGTGTACGCGGGCCGACGCTGTTGCCGCGTGCACCGAGGGGGCCCGCAATCACGGACAATTCGTCCAATGTGTCGCGCAGCTCGCCAACGGCTGGAAGCGCTCCGGCGCTATCACCGACACGGATCACGGGCGGATCATGCGCTGCGCCGCACGTGCGGACATTCCGCCTTCGGACGACGAACAGACGATCGGGTCTAACCGCGCGGCGCGTCGCCCGGATCGAGCGCTCCAGCGGTCGGACACCCAACAACCCTTGCCCTTGTCCGATGGGAAAGATGGAATACACAAGGTTCCTGGCCAACGAGGTGGGGGATCATGAGTGACTGATGGTAGCGAAGCAGCGCGTCGAGCGCGCAGGGACTTGCCCGTCTGGCAGAACGCGTTCACTGGACCGTAAGAATCCGCTCGCTGCCGCTCCCGGCTCTGACAGACCCCGCGCTTGCGCTTGGGGTTCGGATAGGGTCCCGCGGCTCGGATCGGTCGTGTCGCTGCCGCTCCACGCTCTGATTTGCGTCACCCGCGAGGGGTGACGCTACGGGGTCCGCGAGCTTGCGCTCGCGGCTCTGACAGGGCCCTGCCGGTAGGCGATTCAAGCTCCCGCCGTAAGAGAACTTGAAAATCCGCGGGGGACGTGTGTTTCGGGGCGATTCAGGGCAATTCCCGGTGCTCGGCGAGGCGCGGGCAGTTTTCAAGTTGACAGCTTGTAACTTATAGGTTACAATGGTCCGGGATGATCGAAATACGCCGCTACGTCACCGCGTCGGGGAGGGACGTCGTCGGGGAGTAGCCGGCGGGTCTGGGGGACGCGCGGGCACGGGCCAAGATCGCCGCCCGTTTGGCTCGTGTGCAAGCGGGGAACTTTGGCGACGGTAAACCGGTCGGCGAGGGCGTCTGGGAGCTGAGCGTGGATTGGGGGCGGGGATACCGCGTGTATTACGCGAGGGGAGGGCGGTCCGTTGTCCTTCTGCTGTACGGCGGTGACAAACGGACGCAGACCGCGGACATCGCGACGGCGTTGGAACACTGGAAGGACTACAAACGAAGGACGGGCATGAAATGAAACGCAGAGCGAGCATCTCCCACGAGGATGCGATGATCCGGGAGCTACGGGACAATCCCGAATTCGCCGCCGAATACCTCAAGGCGGCGATGGAGGAAACGGACGAACCGAAGGTTCTCCTGATCGCGCTTCGACAAATCGCGAAGGCTCGAGGCGTGGCCAAAGTCGCCAGGGCTGCACGTATTGAGCGCGAAAGCCTGTACCGCGCCCTGTCGCCGCACGGCAATCCGCGTCTAACGACGCTCATGGCCGTGACCAAGGCCCTCGGCCTCACGCTTACGGTTGAGCCAGCCTAGCGGTCCGCCACACTCGAGATTACCGGCTGAGAAGGACCACTCCCCGACGGTCGCGGTTCGGATCATCTGCTGCCGGTGACCCGATCATTCAATCGTCACAGACGACCAGCGCACTCGTTTCGGAGCCGCCGACGGGCGATCACTGCTTTTGCACCTCTCATCTTGCTCTCCATCCGATAACGGCGCGGGCGAAGCGGCGACGTGGGCCGCGTCACCCGCTGGCCTGCTCCGATCGTCGTTCACGGGTGTTTATAGGTCGCCCGAGTTGTCGTGCCGTCCAACGGCTGCGGATCTCCACGGAACACCCGCTCAGGCCGGTGGTACGCCTGCCGATATCCCTGATAGGGAAACTACGCAACGGAATCGGCACCGACGGTACGCGCGTCGATTGACGGAAAGGACCCTGCACGGTGGATAAATCCAGTCTCATCGGCGTGTTGATCGGAAGCACCGCGCTGGGGCTGCTGCTGTACCACGCCTCCCACGGGAACTTCATGATGTTCTATTCCGAGGAGGGAGTGTTCGCGGTATTCGGGGGGAGCGTCAGCGTCATTTTCATGGCCATGCCGCTCCGCAAGGTCCTCGCGGTCGGCGGGTATCTCAAACGCTTCATGTTCCATAAGAACCCGGACCCGGTGGACGTGGTGAAGATGGTCGTGCAATTCAGCGAGAAGGCCCGGCGGGACGGTATTCTGGCCCTGGAGGCCGAAGTGAAGAAGGTCGCCGACCCGTTCCTGGGATCGGCCTTGCGAATGGCGATCGACGGGCTCGACCAGGGGACCATCGAAGCGACGCTACGCATGGAGATTCTGGCGATGCAGGAACGGCACAAGGCCGGGAAGAAGTTCTTCGATCTCATCAAGCTGTACGGACCGGGTTGGGGGTTGGTGGCGACGTTGATCGGTCAGATCGGTATGTTCGGGCAACTCGGCGGAAGCATCGAGCAGATGGGGAAGATGTTGGCTCTCGCGGTGACGGCGACGATGTACGGGACGCTGCTGGCCAACGCCATCGCCGGGCCGATCGGCGATAAGCTCGCCTTGCGGTCCTCCGAGGAGATCGTGGGCCGCGAGATGATCCTGCAGGGGATTCTCTCCGTGCAGGCCGGTGACAACCCGCGAGTGACGCTCGATCGGATGTTGGCGTTCATCCCCCAAGCGCACCGCGGCAAGCTGAAGGCCGCCGCGTAGGAACAGAGGTCTGGAGCGGAACGTGTCCGAGGCCAAAGAGCACACCGAAAAAAAACACGGCGGCGGGCACGGCGGCGGTGGACACGAGGAGGCACACGAGGGGGCCCCGGAGTGGCTGATCTCTTTCGCCGACAATGTCACCTTGATGATGGGGTTTTTCGTGATTCTGCTGGCGATGAACCTCAAGCCCGCCTCCAGCGGAGCGGCCGGGGGCGACTCCAAGGAACCGGGAAATCCTCCGCCGACTCCCGAAATCCTGGACATGGCCATTGCCATTCGCGAGGCCTTCAACAACCCCGTCGATCCCAATTCGCCCAATCCCATTGACCTGCCGTTGATTCGGCGGCTGCTGGAGCGCAGCGGGCCCAGTCAGGCCGAGCGCGAAGGCCAGATCGGACGCGAGCACGACGTCCAGTCCATCCGCCCGACGGATTACTATAGCCCGGCCGGTTCCGTCCCCTTTGACGAAGCGTCCACGTCGCTCAACGCCGCGGGGACGGAGGCGTTGCGGCAAATGACCCGGACCCTCCGCGGGCAGAATCTGGTGATCGAAGTGCGCGGTCATGTCAGCGCGACGGAATCGTTCGGCAAGCCGGATCGCGGCGTTCGCCTGTCGTACGAACGAGCCCTGTCCGTCGCGGGAGCCTTGGCGGCCCAGGGAGTCCCCTGGGCCCAATTGCGGATCGTCGCCTGCGGCGACGCCGAGCGGCTCGTCCCCATCGCCCACGACGCGGCCGGTCATCGGACGAATCAACGCGTCGAGTTGATCGTCACCGACCAGGTCATGAAGGACCACGCCGACGAGGACTCGGTCACTCCTCCGAATCCCCCTTCGCGTCCCGGTCCGCCGTGACGCCGCGCGTTGCTTTGTTCGCCCCCTGCAAGAGGCCGCGAATCGGCGTACGATAGCGGTATGTCGTTGATCCGCGACGAGGCCGTGGTGCTCGGCCGACTCGATTATTCGGAGACCTCGCAGGTCCTGGTGCTCTTCACCCGCGAGCATGGCAAGGTCCGCGCCATCGCCAAGGGGATCAAACGGGGAACCAAGACACGATTCGCCGTGGGCGTCGATCTGCTGGACGTCGGCCATGTCGTGCTCAGCAGTCGCCACGAAAGAAGCGAAACGCTGGCGATCTTGACGGAGTGGAAGCAGTCGCGAAGCCTGTGGGGCCTGCGCGAAAAGCTCTTCCGCATTCAGGCCGCGCAGTACGTAGCCGAAGTCACGGCACAACTGACCGAAGACTGGGATCCGCACGCGGAACTGTTCGACGCCCTCGTGACGGCGCTCGCGGCCCTCACGGTGGCGTCCGAACCGCTCGACGCTGCGACGGCGTATCAACTCGCGCTGCTGGAATCCATCGGCTCGCTGCCGCGATTCGATGCCTGCGTCCTTTGCGGCCGCGAGGAGGACCTCACCCACTTTTCATCGTTCGAGGGGGGCCTGATCTGTCGCCACTGCGAACCGGGACAAGTCGAGAAGCGGGAGATTTCGGCGGCAACGGTGAAGACACTCCAGGAATCGCTCTTCCCCGAGGACCACTGCTCACAGAGCAGTGGCACACCCCCCCCGGACGACCGCCGTTCGCAGAGCAGTGGCACACGTGCGGGCGCGTTTACGGTATTGAACTATCACATTTCCCACCTGATGGGCCGTGAGCCGCTGCTCGGATCGGCGCTTGTGTCCCGGGAGGCGCAGCGGGTCGTGGAGTAAACGCGCGATTCTCGCACTGGCGGTTCATCATCACGCGGGCTAAAGCCCTGAGCCTTATACATAAGTTGGCCATCGACCGTGGGCGTCCCGGCGGGACGCCGTGAGAATAGTCCGGTCCCGGCGCGCCGGGGCTGGGTCAAGAAGGCGAAGGAAACCACGAGTCCCGTAAGGACGAAAGAGCGTAGCCCCGGACGCAAGTCCGGGGTCACGGCGTTCCATCCGAATACCAAGCCCCGTTAGGGGCGACACAAGCGGAGCGCGAAAATCCTGCCGCCCCTCCGGGGCTTGGGTTGGTTTTGGGCGCGCGGTTTCCCAGGGCTCGCGCCCTGGGCTAGGTTCTATCGTCCCTACGGGACTAGACGATCCGGGCTACCCGCGTTTCCCGTCCCGGCGCGTACGTGTTTAGCGTGTATCAGCATCAAAACTTAAGGTTCTTCCGGGAATTCCGGGAGCGCCCGAGAATCCCGCCTGAAAGGCGGAAAGACAGTAGGCGGGGGCCAGCGAAGGGCCGCCCCCGTATACGATACAAGAGAGTTTCGACCCTGAAAGGGTCGCATGAAGCCAAGGATACGACCCTTTCAGGGTCGGGGCCTTCAGGCGCCGACGACCGTGGGCGTTGCCCACGGCTACGATCGGTCAGCCCTTCAGGCTGAAAGGACGACGCCAGCATCCCGGAAATCCCGGATGAACCAAACTTAACCCGGAGCGCCAGGGACGGGCCCAAACGTCGGCCCCGCGCTTGCGCTTGGGGTTCGGATTGTTGCGGCGCCTACGTTTTCTGTGTTGCGTGCACGCTAAACACATACCCCGGCGCGCCGGGACGGGCGATTGTCATCCGGCCCTGCGGGCCGAGTGCGGCGAAGTCATGTAGAAGGCTCAGGGGGCGAGCCTGCGGCTCAGATTGTCGCGGAAATAGGACTGAAGCGGCTTGACCGCGAGCGGCGTCGGCTCATG
Organism: uncultured Phycisphaera sp.; assembly: GCA_964421865.1. Taxonomy (GTDB): domain Bacteria; phylum Planctomycetota; class Phycisphaerae; order UBA1845; family UBA1845; genus SBAX01. The sequence goes on from CAYQZH010000177.1 coordinate 6,409, forward strand.
CCCGTCCTCTGACTTGCTCAGGGCACGGATCGCGGAGACGGCGGCGCGGGCGCCGGCGAGCGTCGTAATGAGCGGCACGCGGCGAGCGGTTGCGGCGGCGCGCCAGCGGCCCTCGGCCGAGGCGGGACCGGTGTGGATGGGAGTGTTGATGAGCAGTTGCAGCGTTCCGTCGTCGATCAGGTCCTTGAGGAACGGTGCGCCGCCGGCATCCGAATGCTTGGAGACGAGCGTCGCGGGAATACCTGCCTCGGCAAGCACGTCGCGCGTTCCGATGGTGGAGAAGATGCTGAAGCCGAGGTCATAGAGGTCGCGGGCGATGGAGACGATCCGCGGCTTGTCGGGGTCGCACACACTGACCAGAACGTTCCCCGATGTGGGCAGCGACAGGCCGGTGGCGATCTGGGCCTTGGCGAAGGCTTGACCGAACGTCGGAGCGATGGCCATCACTTCCCCCGTGCTGCGCATCTCCGGTCCCAGAATGACATCGACGCCGGGGAACTTGTGGAACGGAAAGACCGGGGCCTTGACCGCGGTATGCCTGGGCCAAGGCGTCTCGCGAACGTTGTGCGACGCGAGCACGTCCGCGAGCGGCTCACCGAGCATGACGCGGGTGGCGATCGCCGCCCAGGGAACGCCGGTGGCCTTGGCCACGAAGGGGAGCGTCCGCGAGGCACGAGGATTCACTTCGAGGACGTAGACCGTACGATTGAGGATCGCGTATTGGACATTCATCGCTCCGCACACTTGTAATCGCCGGGCAAGTCGCTTGGTGGACCGAAACAGTTCCTCAATGACCACTCGCCCCAACGAGAACGGCGGGAGCACCGTCGTGCTGTCGCCGCTGTGAATGCCCGCCTCCTCGATATGCTCCATGATTCCCGCGACCATACACATGGAACTGTCATTCTGAGCGGAGCGAAGAATCTCGGATTCCGCTCGGCTTCGTTCCGCAGGAGATGCTTCGCTACGCTCAGCATGACAAAGTGGAGCCTCCGCTGCGTCTGAATCCGCTCCCTTACGGTCGCGGCTCTGATCGGACGGCTCGCTCCCGTAATCCGCAACGGCGTCCACGTCCACCTCGATCGCATCGACGAGGAACTTGTCGATGAGGATCGGGTTCTCTTTCGCCCCGCCGATTCGGTCGCTGGCCGCGAAGGCGGTCTCTAGAAAATCGTCCAGGTCGGCGTCATTGTTGCAGACTTTCATGCCCCGTCCGCCGAGCACGTAACTCGGCCTCACCAACACCGGATACCCGACGCGCCGGGCGATGTCCCGGGCGTCGCCGCGGTTGCGGGCGATGCCGCTGGGTGGCTGCAGGAGGCTGAGTTCGCGCAGCACCTTCTGAAACTGTTCGCGGTCCTCCGCGAGATGGATCATCTCCGGCTGAGTGCCAAGAATCGGCACTCCGGCGTCCTTCAGTCCCTGGGCGAGATTGAGCGGCGTCTGCCCGCCGAATTGAACGATGACGCCGCGAACCAGCCGATCAGAGCCGCGAGCGGAAGCGAGCGGACCCCTAATTGTCGATTGTCGATTGTCGATTGTCGATTGGTGATTCGTCGTGCCTCCGTCCCTCCGTCCCTCCGTCCCTCCCCCTGCGTGCCTCCGCGCCTGCGTGCCTGTGTCTCTTTTTCCTTCGTGGCTTCGTGGCTCCGTGGCTCCGTGGCTTAACCGCTCCACGATGTTCAGCACGTCCTCATGCGTCAACGGCTCAAAGAAAAGCAGGTCGCTGGTGTCGAAGTCCGTGCTGACCGTCTCCGGATTGGAGTTGACCATCACGGATTCAAAGCCGGCTTTGCGGGCCGCAAAGGAAGCGTGGCAACAGCAGTAGTCGAACTCGATCCCCTGCCCGATGCGGTTGGGCCCTCCGCCGAGAATGACGACTTTGCCTTTGTCACTGACCCGGATTTCGTCGTCGAAAGAGAGATTGCCATTGGCCGATTGCCGATTGCCAATTGTCGATTGTCGATTCCTTCGAGGCTCAGGACAAGTGTCGATGGTCGAATGAGCAACAGTGGCAAAGGGAACCTCGTAAGACGAATAGTAGTACGGCGTCCGGGCTTCGAACTCCGCGGCGCAGGTATCGACGAGCTTGTAAACGGGGGCTACGTCGATCCGCGGGGGTTGTTCGCTGACGGTACGCGAGGCGGCACCCGAGATCGAGGCAAGCTGCACATCGCTGTAACCGAGCATCTTGGCGCGGCGGATACCCTCGCCGTCGGTTTCCGATCCCGCGTTTTGTCCGCGCGGGCTCCCGGCACCCCGGGATTTCATTCCGCCCGCGGCTCGCCAGAGAAGGTCCTCTTCCTCTACCAGTTCACGCATTTGTTGGAGGAACCACGGATCAATTCGGGTGAGCTCGTGCACTTGGTCGATGTTCCAGCCCATCTTGAAGGCGTAACGGATGTAGTGGGGGCGGCCTTGGCAAGGCCGCCCGAGTTTGTCACGTAGAACTCCCGTGGGGATCGGCCAGGATCGGGCGTGGTCCTCCACGGTATCCGGCGGGGCCTCGGTGGCCGTCGTGCCGCCAAGAGGGATTGCCGATTGTCGATTCCTTCGAGGCTCAGGACAAGGGTCGATTGTCGATTGGTTCGCCTTCGTGGCTTGGTGGCGGAGCCTGCCCTGGAAGGGTGGCTCAGTGGCTTCGTGCCTCTGTGCCTTCAGCCACGCATCGTTGTCGTCCAACCCGAACCCGTATCGCTGAATCTCCATCGAGCGGATGCACTTCTGGAACGCCTCCTTGAAGGTCCGCC
>CAYQZH010000178.1:0-2600 GCA_964421865.1 uncultured Phycisphaera sp.
ATTCCCACTCGAAAAAAACCCAAGATTCTTCCCAACTGACGAACTTGGGCTAACTCGCCGACACGGTTCACGCCACCGCCGTCCTTCAATATACGCAGAAGATCGCCTCCGCCCGTTAGGCTGGTTTGTGACCGACGTGAGTTTTGCGCTAAATCGTGGTTAAGCGTGCGTTACGGAGTGTTGTTGGTTGGGGATCCGCACGGTCACGCGCGAACCATGGCCCGGGGCGCTGTCCAGGTGGACCGACCCGCCCAGGGCGGCGACGGCGTGTTTGACGATGGAAAGCCCCAGCCCGGTGCCGCGCGGGCCGGCGGCGGCGCGGCCGGAACGCGCCGATTCGACCTGATAGAACCGCTCGAACACTCGTTGGTGGTCCTGTGGGGCGATCCCGCAACCGGTGTCGTAGACTTCAATTTCGACGGACCGTTCTTCGCGGCGGCACGCGACGCCGATCTGCCCGCCGCCGTCCGTGAACTTGATCGCGTTGTCCACCAGGTTGTCGAGAACGAGTTGCAGCAAGTACAGGTTGGCGAAGACGCTGGGACAGTCATCCGCGATGTCACATCCCCAGCGGAGCTGTTTGCGGTCGATCTCGTTGCTCCAGCGGTCATGGAGTTCATCGCCGACGCGTTGCAATCGCAACACCGTCGGCTGAAACGACGCCGACGGGCTCTCCAGACGGGACAAATCGAGCAGGTCGCCGACCAGGGCCTCCAGCCGCGAGGTGTGCCGCGCGATGACCGCGAGAAACCGTCGCGCCGTTTCGGCCTCGCTCGCGACATCGATCTTGAGCACGGTGTCCAGCGCGGCGCGGATGGCGGAGATCGGGGTGCGGACTTCGTGCGAGGCGTTGGCGACGAAGTCGCTCCGCAGTTGGAGGGTCCGGGTGAGTTCCGTGATATCGGTCAGAACGAGGAGGCGACCTGTCGCCGGGTGATCGGCGTATGCCATCGCTTCCTTGTCGTCGTTCGGCTCCGGGAGGGCGATCTCCGAGACCCGCGCCAGAATGGATCGAACTCCGGCCTCAGTCTCGACGTCCAACCGTGCCTCATCCAACCGACCGTGCCCGCCGGCGTCCGGGAGCAGCATCGCTCGCAGGGCGTGCGGCTGGATGCAATCTTCGACCCGCCGACCGGACGCTCCGACCCGGTTCGCATCCGGGCCTACGGGTAGACTGAGGAGCCGGGCAGCCGCCGGATTCACCAGTACCATTCGCCCGTCCGAGGCCGTCACCATGACGCCCTCGTGAAGCTGGGCGAGAAGCGACTCCAACATCCGGTTCTGGCAATCAATGGTGGCAAGCTGCCGCGCAAGGCGATCGCGCATGCGCTCCAACGATCGCGCGAGCAGCGCAACCTCGTCCGATCCATTGGTCTCGATCGGAACCGAAAGATCGCCGCGGGAGAGTCGATGCGCCGCAACCGTGAGACGAACAATGCGTCCGCTCCAAAAGACCGCCAGCCCAAGCGCCACACCGACCGTGCCGAGCAAACCGATCAGTCCGATCGTCCAAACCACGCGATGGAGATCGGCGGTGGTCGCTTTGTCGTGGATGCGATCAAAGCGGGTGATGACCGCCCAAAGGCACACCCCCAGAACCAACGCCACCAACGCAGCGTGGCCTAGGAAGAGTTTCCAGAAGAACCGACCCGCTCTCATGGTGGTGGGTTCCGCTCCCGCGGCGGTCCGACGAAGCGTCGGGACGTCTCGTTCATCCGACCGGTCCGGGGTCCGGTTCGCGGAAGGTATACCCGACCCCGCGTACGGTTTGGACCCACGCTGCGCCGGGACCGAGCTTTTTTCGCAGCGAAGCGATGTGCACGTCGATGGTTCGGTCGGTGACGGCCACGGTCGGGCCGAGAACGGCGTCGATCAAACGCGCCCGGTCGAGCACCCGCCCCCCGGCCATCATCAGCGTTTTGAGAATCCTGAACTCCGTCGTCGTCAGGGCGACGGACGCGCCGCCGACGGCTACCTGATACCTCTCCACGTCCAGGGTCACCGGGCCCCTGGTCATCGGTCCCGGTTGCGCCGTGGAGGACTCGGTCCGCCGCAGCGCGGCTGCGACGCGGGCGAGGAGAATCTTCATCGAAAAAGGTTTCGTAATGTAGTCGGTCGCCCCGAGGGCGAACCCGACGAGTTGGTCCGACTCTTCAGCCTTGGCGGTGAGCATGAGAACCGGGATCGCAGCCGTTGGTGCGTTCTTCCGCAGGGTTTCGATGACCTGCTCGCCGGACATAGCGGGCAGCATTCGGTCGAGTACAATCAGGTCCGGCGCCTCGCGGCGCACTTCGCCGAGCGCCGCGGCCCCGTCGCTCACACAGCGACAGACGTACCCTTCCTTGACCAGGTTGAATCGCAACAGGTCGGCAAGGTCGGTCTCGTCCTCGACAACCAGGATGGCTTTGCCCGTGGGCATGGTACGCAGGTTCCTTCGAATTCGAGAGCGTACCACTGTGCACGTGCGAAGGCTATGGCATTCAATAGACCGGAGGGGGACAGCCGCGCAGCGGTGTCGACAACGAAGACGTCGTTGGCCTTATCGAGTACCGGACTACTCGGCCTGTAGTTCGTTCCGCATCCGGCTGGGTGCCCCACCG
>CAYQZH010000178.1:2610-9145 GCA_964421865.1 uncultured Phycisphaera sp.
AAACGCGCACCCGCGGCTCGGCTCGGTCCCGGCGTGGCGGCCAAGTTAGGGTTCTTTCTTTTCGTCACGTCGAGGGCGTCGGCCTTCGCGCGCCCCGCGACGGTTGGCGGGGTCTTCCTGCTTGGCGTCGCGCTTGTCGGCCTGGGCGACGACGGGTTTCTCCGAGAACGCCTTAATCTGCGCGATGCGCAGGTTCTGGACCTCGACCGGTCCGAAGGCGACGAGGGCGAGTGGAAAGTCGATGTCCTGGGCGTTGGCGCCGACCCGGGAGGCCGGGTAGCGCGCCGTGCACGTCCCGTCCACGTAGAGGGCGAGATCGTCGGTCCAGAGGCAGACGATCTTGTGGGGCGTGCTGCCGCCAAGCGTCGCCAACACCTCCACACGGGTGTCGTATCCGTCGGCGTCGAGTTGGGTGAATCCGAACAAGGGCTGTGGGTCGCCCGGACTTCCGAGATAGCGAACCTCGGCGGTGAGCGCGACCGGGGCGGTCTCATTCATGCGGATGCCGAGCAGGCTGGGAACCTCCCCGGCGGCGATCTCGCAACGGAGGATGCCGTCCTTGGCGGACCATTCCTCCTTGGGGCGACCGAGGCTGCTAAAGGATTTCAGGGAAGTGAGGTCCAGTTCCCTCCAGGACGAGATGCTCTCCACCGTGTCGAGTTCGTTGACCCAGGGGAGGAGGATAGCGCTGTTGCTCTTGTCCGCGGAGGCGGTCTGCGTAGCGTCGGCCTTGAGATCGAGGTCCTTGATGTAGCGGCGGCGCATCCAATCGACCCACCTTTTCTCGAACTCCTCGACGGCGCCATTTTCGGGAATGCCGAGGGCGGCGGCGCACGCGGCGTCGTGGCCGTTTCCGGCGGCGAGTTCGCTGAGGAAGGAGTACATGGCGTCGGGACCGGCCTCAAATAAGTAAAGGACCACTGCGGCCGATTGTTCGTAGAACAGTTCGATCCGTTCCGGGTAGACCTTCTGCTCAAAGAGGTCGCGCAGGCGGAAGTACTCGCCCGCGACGACCCAGCGGGCGAGCCGTGCGGCTGCGCCGTAGTGATCGCGGGTCTGCTCGAAGCGGCCGGCCACCGCCTCATGGAGCCATCGGGGAGTCTCTTGGGCGCCGAAGAACTCAATGAGCACCCCGTGGGTCAGCTCGTGGGGGAGGACGCTTTCAATGCCGTATTTCCAGACTTGCTGGCCGCCCCCGCCCCCGCGGCCGCTTCCGCCGCCTTGCCGACCGCGTCCGAACTCCGGTTTGAGCTGAAAGAACACGATGGCCTGAGCTTTTCCGGTGATGTCCGGGAAGGTCACTCCGCCGCTGCCTGCCGGACCGCCGTGCTGCTGATAGTCTTGAGCACTCGTGTAGACCACAATGGGGAATCGCACGGCCCAGGAGCGGCTGTTGAACAGCTTCTGGATCATGAAGTCCAGATAGATCTCCGCCCGCTCGCCGATGATCTTGGAGAGCCGCTCGTTGGTGGAATAGACGGTGAAATGTTGCGTCTCGTAGAAGAGCGGGGGAACTTCCGCATTATGCGGCGGCGGCAGGATGGCAGGCAGATACTTGTTGTCTTCGATGACCTCCAACCCCTTCCAGTCGATATCGGGCATGGGGAGCTTGAAGGGATCCTTCGAGGCATCGGCCTTGCCGGTTTCGCCGAGGTCCTGCTTGTCCAACTCCAGCCGTCGCAGGCGAGCCAGCGCCCGTCGGGCCTTGCGAAGATTGGCGTCGTTACGGGAAAGGGCGGCGAGGTCGCGCCACGCGGCGGCCGCCTTGTCGGGCATATCCGCTTTTTCGTAAGCCTCTGCAAGCAGAACTCTCGCGGCCTCGTGGGCGGGGTTTTCGTCGGTCTCCTTGACCAACAGGTCGATCGCTTCGGAGTATTTGTTTTGGTCGAGAAGGGCCTTCACCTTGTCCACGTCGGAGGCGTACGCCGCCGTACAGAAGGAAAGAGCAAGAATGAGGAACCGCCCCCCGTTTCGTGCGCAAGAATTCCCATGACTAAACATGCGTTCGGTCCCTTGCTTTCTTGACGGCCTTCACGTTCTGGGCCAGTCGTTCGCCGAGGCCGGTCAATAAGTCGTGTACGTCCTGCAACTCCCGAGGGTAGCGCTCCGTCCGTTTCAACATGTATTCCGTGAGTCGCGTCAGCGGTTTGGCGGCGTTGAGGAACTCGTCGCATTTCTGCTGCCACTGGCGCCGGCCCTCGGGCGTAAGCTGACCGCTGCGCGGATCAAAGCTGGGGTTCAGGGTCTCCGGGCTGGCGCGAACCAACTCCGTCTCCATGCGCCGGGAGACGCTGAGGAGGTGGTGGAGTTCGGTGCGGAGGAGGTCGAGTTCGAAAGCGCTGCCGTAGTCGCCGAGGACAGCCTGGGCCTTGAAGAGGGCGGCTTCGGCGGCCTTGAGATCGTTCAGGTACGGCAGAGTGCTCGAAAAGTCGCCGGAGCCGGACGCCTTCTTGATCGCTTCGTACGTCCCCTCAAGCTTGAGCTTGCTGCCGAAGGCCTTGACGCTCTGCTTGTCCTCCACCAGCAGTTGTTCGCAGTATTCCTCAAGGGCGAGGCGCATGATCGTCGCGTCCTTGAGCGACTGCGGCTCCTTCGCCCGGTTGTGTGTCTCCTCGTCACGGATGAAGTTCCGGGCGTTCTTCTTCCCGACGAATCGCAGGTCGTAGTCGGGATTGACCTCGAAGATATCGAGATGGGCCTTGGCGCGAATCTTCTCCGGCGGGGCGCCATGCTCCTTCTTGTCCTCGAGCATCTTCTTCACTACGTCCCAGCGGGCCAGCCGTTCGTTGATTTCGATGACGAGCCAATCGACCTTCATCCGAATGGCCTTGTTCTCCTGATAGTCGCGGAGCGGTTCGAGGCGGGACAACGCTCGTTCGTATCGTCCAAGGTCGTAGTCCGCTTGGGCGTTGAGGACGGCCTTGTGCGCCGGCGGAAGGTCGGCGAACTTGTTGACCGCCTCGGGGTCGGCGTGATCGACGGACTCGATGATCTGCTCGATCTCCTTGCGGGAGAAGCTCCGTTCGCCGAAACGCGTCTTGACCCAAACGCTTGTGCTCGTTTGGCGGACGATCTCGCCCTCGACGAACGCGCCGTTTTTCAGGATGACGGTTTCGGCGGCGGCGGGAATAACCGGCCCCAGCACGGCGATCCATCCGATCCAGCGGGTCATAAGGGTCATCCTTTTGTGCCACTGCCCGAGCCTGTTGCGGCAGAGACTTTCCACCCGTATGCGGCGAGGAAGACGTTCATTGCCAACTTCCGGGCGTGCTGGGGCGTCACCCCGCGGCAGTCCGGGAAGGAATGATAGCCGATTCCCGACGAGATATCGTAGGCACTGTAGACGCCGACCGGCTTGCCTTTCGCAAGAATGGCGTAGAGATCGCACCGTCCGGCGGTCGAGAAGCGGGTGTGCAAGGCCCTGCGGAAGTTGACCTTCACCGCGTCGAAACCTTGCGTGCCGGGGATCTCGCCGGTGAAGACGGGGTCGCTGCGGCTGAGCTTCTCCAGCGTGATGCCTGCATCCATCTGTCTCAGTGCGGCCCGAAAGCCCTCGTCCCAGTCCTTGTTGCCGCTCACCACATCCGCGAACAGGTATTTGCCGCCGCGGAGGGCATCCAGCATCTCCGCGCGTTGGGGCTCGGAGGGGGGATTCGCGCCAGCGACGTTGACCCAAACGAGGTCGGCCTCCTTCGGGTCGATCGGCTCGGTGATGGCGAGGCGGAAGTTGGAGCGCATCAGCCGATCCATCGTTTCTACGAGGTTCGGATAGGCCGGGATGGAGCTGCCGATCTGCAGGCGGTGGGCCTTCATGGATTTCGACGGCACCGATCCCACGGCGTACGTCGAGACGGCGAAGGAGCTGGGCGGCGGCGTGTCATCCGTCGCGTAGGTCAACAGATCGTTTATGAAGGCGAAAGCCTCTTTGTGCTCGTCCACCTGATTCAGGTGCCATTGGCAGGACCAGCTTTGCTTCGGCAGAAACAGAAAATGCCGGAACCCGTTGCCCAGGGCCTGAATGCCGGGGACTTTAAGGCGACCCCCCTCTGCTCCCCCCTTTTCAAGGGGGGATGGCAGGGGGGTAAGGACCGGCGCGTCCGAGGGGAGCTCGGCCAGTGGATATTCGGGGAAGGCCTGCTTCAAGGCCGAGAAGACGGCGTCGCGCTGGCCCTGCGCTTCCTCCGCGATGTCGATCACCACCGAGCCGCCCGCAAGGCAATACTCTCGAATCTTCTGCCATTCCGTCGGCGACCAGTTGAACGGACCCAGCACGCTCAACACCGTGATCGGGACCTCGACGAGTTCGCGGACCTCACGGTCGATGGAGGTGCGCCGCCAGTTGAACTGTCGGCCGCGCTGGGAGGCGAGGTAGCGGACGAGGTGCTGGGCGTCCCCGCGGTACTGCCCCCAGCCGTTCTGCGCATCCCCGACGATGATCCGTTGACAGACCGTCGGGGCCTCTCCCGCGCCCAGGATGGACAAGGCGTCGGCCGTCCGCAACAGGGATGGTGCCTGGGCGAAAGTGTTGCCTTGGGGTGCACGAACGCCGAACAGGCCGGATGCCTTATCGTAATGCTCCAACAACGTCCGCGCCTCCTCGTCAAAGTGGTCCTTGTCGTGGAAATGCGAGAGGCCGGAGATGCCCCCCAGAAGCTGCATTCGAGCGGGTTCAAGGTAGGGGTCGGCCGTCCCGACCACGGAGCCCTCATCCTTGGACTGCTCTTTGTAGTTCTTCTCGAGCCACTCGATGGCCCGGGTCGCGCCGCGGAGTTGCGCGGCCGGAGCCGTGTAAGCCGAACACCGCTTGTTGCCGAGGCAAGCCGACATGTCGATGCCGGCCAGGAGCGCAGCCGCCCCCGTGGCCGTATAGGCCGAGGTCGGCGCTTGCCCGACTCCGCCGTATTTTTCCAATTTGTTGCTGAACCCTCCGTCGTAGACCTGGGCTTCGGTCCAGTAACTCAAAACGCCCTTCCACGCTTTTTGGTCCGGTTCCGCGCCGGCAAATCGGGCCTCGCGCAAGGCGGAGAGAACCCGCGCCGAATCGTCATGGTTGGAACCGGCGAGGTTGGCCGCGTTCGGCGCAGCGCCCGTCATCGGAGTGCGATCGGCCCAGCCGCCGTCGCTCGCTTGAGCGGCCACTAGGAACTGAACGTCGGCCTGGATCGCCGGTCCGAACTCGGCGAGTCCACCGTGCCGGGCGAGGCAGTGGAGTCGGGCGGCGACGGTGTCGAGGCTCCAGGGTTGGGCGGCGGGCGGAGACTGCTTGGCGAGCCATTGCATCGCCTGTTTCACATCGTCCGAAGCTTGCCCTGAGTCTCGAAGGGTCGGCTCGAGCTCGGCCAAAGCGTTGGCGACGCGAGCCGTGGTCATCACCCGCGCGGCGAGATCGGCGTCGCCTCCCCAGGTGTGGTCCGGGCGCATTGGGGCTTTCAACGCCCGAGTGCTTCGTTCCAGAACCGCGGCGATGTCGTCTTCCAGCACGTTGCGGATGGGGATGTAACGAACGGGCACCGGCATTCCCGTGTCGGTAGCGGCCTCCGGATCGGAATCGACTTCACGGAACGAAAACCGCTTCAGGCCGACCGAGGCCCCGAAGCCCGTGGGCTTGAGGACGATCCACGCCCCGCCCGTCTGCTTTTCAAACTTCTTGAGCGTCACCTGCCCGTGGGGAAGCAGGAGTCGCTGGATGCGGTCGTCGTCCGTCGGCTCCGGTTTCTTGATGTTGACTTCGGCGCCGATCTGCTCGCCGTCGGCCCAAAGAGCAGGGATCAGCGCCGGCACGTCGTTCGGGATCTCCTGCCCCGAAACGCTCTCCACCTCCCATTCGTACGTCGCCCCGGGTCGCAGCTTGCCGTTGATGCGCAGCCAGACTTCCACTTCCTGGATTTGGATGTTGCCGCCGGCACTCGCCCCGGTGGTGCCGCGCCCGCCTTCAGGCTGCGTGCTGAGCAAAAGGGCGTCGCCGGTGAAGCCCACGAAAAGATCGCGGCGCACCACGACCTTGGGCTGGTTGGAGCGGACAATGACCCGTCCGAAATCGAATTCCGGGTCGTCGAAGCTATAGATGATCTCCTTACCGGAAAAGCTGTCGCGTCCCTCCGCCCGCCGAAAGGGCACGTCGCCGTAATTACCGATGGCGACGAGATTCGGACCTCCCCAAGCCGGCGCGCAAACGATGAGACTCAAGCCCGCGACGAGTCCCGCATGGAGTCGCCCTGGAGCGCGGCCCGTGCCCGAGGCCCGTCGGACGGCGCGTCCGCAGGACACGCTGCGATGCTGTCTACGCATGTCGGTCTCCCAGACGAAATCGGTCATCCGTGGGCGAGCCGCCCCTAGGGGCGAAGCCGCGAAGCGGTTCGTACAACAACGGCGGTGCGACCCGCAGTCGGCGTCTACGACCGGCTTAATCCCCCGTATCCTATGACGACGCTTCGTCATCGGCCAATCCGACCGCTACGGAGGTGAGGCATCCCCGTCTCTGGGTCGGCGTCAAGTTCGTGGGTGAACATCTTCCGAACAACCGCCCGGCCTGAAA
>CAYQZH010000179.1:0-9102 GCA_964421865.1 uncultured Phycisphaera sp.
CTACGACTGGGTGACGGAGACGGCGGGCAAGGTGTGCGCCGGACCGCTCGGACCCACCAACACCGGGCTGCGGTGCGTAGACAACCCGAACTGCACGGCGCCGGCGACGTGCATCGACAAGAAGATCACCGTGATGGGCGCGGAAATCCTGCCCAGTTCAACCTACAGCGTCCGGACCTACGGTTCGTCGTGTGCCGGCAGTGAGGGCTCGTGCTTGGACCTCGGGGCTCCGGTCACGATGCTTACACGTCGTTACGGCGACGTAGCCCCTGTGTTTACCCCGCCCGATGTTGGGCAGCCTGGCGTCATCGACGTGTCGGAGATTCTCAGAGCGTTGGATAAGCGCGGTCCCCTGAGGAAGGCGGGTGCGAAGATTGTCCCGAACGTGCCGGACGAGAACATCGACCTCGACGTTGGTGACCTCGCCAGGGTGGTGGACTCGGTGAGGGGGTACGCCTATCCGGCAAGCGAGTCCGGTCCGTGCCCGTGTCCTCCGGTGCATCCCGTTACCGGCCTCCCCCTGTTTTGCGGTGCTACGCCCTGCGGGTGTGACGCCGCCAGTGGGCCCTGTGCGGCGTGCGGCGGCGGTCAGTGCGTGAAGACGTGCATGGGCGGTGAGAACGATGGTCTGGCATGCCGCGACAACGTCGCCGGTCACAATCACTGTCCGGGAGGAACCTGCGGCAGCGGATTCTGTCGCGATAAGTGCGCACCGTGTACGCCGTAGGGCGGTCAGCGTGGTGCACCGCGTTCCCCGCGGACACGAAACACGGAATACGGCGCGTCCCGGGATTTCGCGTAGGGCGAAGATGGGTAAACCAACTCCGCGAAGTCCGTGGCCCCAGCGAGTTTCGCCGCGAGCGGCCGATGATCGCGATCCGTAATGACATAACCCGCCCCGAAATGGTCGCGGATATCTTCCAAGGTCACGTGCAGTGTCTGCATGATTACATTGTTGTCCGCGCCGTAAGCTTCTACCTGCACGTCCGATGGGATTTGCCCGCGTGTGATCTTGACATATCTCTCCCAAAGGTCGGGCCGCCGTGCGTGGGTAAACTTCGGGTCAAGCCCGACAATGTAGTGGTTATGGGAATTGTAATAGAAATACACCGGGAAAATATCCCAGTCGTCGGTAAAGACTACGTCGCCCGATTGCGACTGCTTTTCAAGAAACTCCATTGCCGCGCGAATCGCAGTCAGGTCATATTCGCACCGAGACGTACGCCGGATCTCCTGCCAGGCGGGAGAGAAGCCCACAATCCCTAAGACCATTCCGGCCGCGGCGATCGGTCCTACGATTGCGCCGCGGGACCGCTCCAGCGTCCCGTTGCGTTTTTGGAGTCTTTCGGCGACCGCTCCAATCACCGGCGACGCGAGGTAGGCCGCACTCAGTAGACAAAACATCGGCCAGTACTCGATGAACCGCCGCGCTTTCAGGGTGAGAACGAAGAAAACGACGTTCATCAGGAGAAGCGCCAGTTCCTCTGCATTAGCCGGCTTACCCGCTCGCAGCCGCATGACGACGGCCGCCGCCCACACCCCCAGGACGACTCCCGACATCTGGGCGAACCACCACAAATCGTTATAGGGTTTCCATTCCTGACCCACTGGGATGTCCGGCGACAGTCCGGTGCCGAACACTTGGAGTTTGAGAAACCCCCACATTCCGTCGCGATAGGGATGCGCAAGAACTCCAACCGTCCAACCCACAGCGCCCCACAGGGCCAGTCGGAAGGCCGCACGGCGATCCGGGGATGAAATCACTATGGCGAACACATAGGTGCTGACCAGCAGCGGCCCGAAAATCACTCCGCCCATGTACAGATGCACGTACGCCGCGACGGCCAAGGCCGTCCAGACCGGACGGCGGCGGAACATGAGCAGCAGGATCAACATCATCAAGACGAGTGATGGGGCAATGGCGCGAATAAAAGCGTGGCGGCTGAAGAACTGGAAAGGGAATAGAACGAAGACCGGCAGCCACAACCACCGCCACGGCATCCGCGCGGCGACCAGCAGGCGGTCGAGAAGCACCAGCATTAGTCCGAAGAAAGTGCAAATCGCCCATCGCCCGCCGGGCAGGTAATCTCCGGTCAACCAATGGGACAGTTGTACAAACGGACTCAGCAGCACGTGAAATCCGTAGTGATGACTGATGAACGACTGTCCCTCATCCGTGAAATAGCAGAATTGCAACCAGGGGAACTCTCGCAGCAGTCCCACCTGTGGCATCATGGCGGCCATTTTGACGTGATAGAAGGAATCATTCCCTGGAACGCCCACAATGGGTCGCAGCCAACCATTCGTTCCCGCATAGATGGAATGCATCAAGACGGCGCCGAGGACAAAAAGGGCCGGCGAGCCGAGCCGATCCCAGCGACGCGGCGTAGGCGTCGTGGCGACGGTCGCATCGGCCGCGGGCGAAGCGCTCAGCGGGTTGAGGTCCATGACAGCCTGACGGTCCACGGGCGATGCGAGCGTGACGTACCAACGATCGGCCTCGCCGGGTCGTTACCTTAACCGCCGGGGCGGGTTTCTCCAACGATGAACGTTCGGTAATTTCGACCGATGTGTTGACGCACCATGCCCCGGGAGTTACCGTTGCACTCGTCGCGTAGTCCGCGGAGTTTGAGAGCCATGGAGTGACGTGTCATGGCACTGTATAAGCGGGAGGATCTGCGGTGTCGATCAAGGACGATCCGGACCAACTTTTTCTCCTGCAGGCCGAAGCGGGCATCCATGCCTACCTCACGGCCCAGCGGGACCAAGGCCGCATCGCCGGCAACTATTCCGACGACGCCGTCTCGAAAACGCTCCCCAGCCTCCGCAAGTGGCTTCTCGCCGAAGAACTCGACCGCCTCTCCCCCAACCTTCGTGACGGCCTGCGCGACGCGATCCGACGCGAACAGTGGGAGGCGCTGACCAACGCTTTCTCCCGCGACGTGAGCTTCGGAACGGGCGGCATCCGCGAAAAGATGGGCTCGCGACGGGAGGAAATCCTCCGGCTCAAGCAGGAGGGGATCCACGCCCCGATCATCAAAGGCCCGAACACGATCAATGACGTGGTGTTGTTGCTGACATCCGCGGGCGTCGCCCGCTTTGGGATCAAACACCAACCGCCGCTCTCCAGGATCGTGATCGGTTTCGACAGTCGCGTCCGCGGCGCCGACTTCGCTCGCCTGATCGCCGGCCTGTTCCTCGCCTACGACTACACCGTCTACCTCTTCGACGAGGCCTGTATGTACCCGAGCGTGACTTACGCCGTGCCCACGCTGCGGGCCGACATCGGCGTCTTCATCTCCGCCAGTCACAACGACTTCCGCTACAACGGCTACAAGCTCTCTTGTCAAAACGGCTCGCAGTTCGATCCGGCGGAGCGCGACGACCTCTACCAAAACTACATCCGCACGGCGGCGCTCAAGGACATTAAAACTCTTCCTCTTGCAAAAACGGCGGAGGACAAGCTGTGGTTCCTGGGCGGCGTCAAGAGCCGCGACGGACGCGAAATCCAGCGCGGCGACCACGCGGGAATGCCCCTGGCTGATCCGCTGCCCGACGCCGGCGATCCCTACGCCGGACGCGAGCATCGCATCATCGACCTCCACACCATGCACGTCGAGCACGTCAAACGCTTCCTGCTCCGTAGTGGAATGATCGCGTCGGCCAAACGTCCCCTGTCGATCGGCTTTTCCGCGTTCAACGGTTCAGGCCGCAAGGCCGTGCCTCGATTGCTCGGTGAGGCTGGTTTCAAGAACGTCCGCCGCATCATGAAGCTTGACGCCCTCGACGGCATGTTTCCCGCCTTTTGCAGCGACCCCGGCAAGGAGCAGCAACCCGACCCCGGCGATTGGCGGGCCGCGGACATCGCCGTCGAGGCGTTCAAGCATGAGTATCCCGGCGAGTGGGACCGCCTCGATCTCATCGTCGGCACCGACCCCGACGCCGACCGGTGCGGGGTCATCGTCAAGGTCCCGCGTCATCAACAGCAAGCGTATCCCCACCGAGCGACCGGCGAATTGCGCGATTACTCGCTGATCTCCGCCGACGAGGCCTGGACGCTAATTCTCTGGTACCGCCTGCAATATGAGATCGAAGAATTCGGGGCCGTGCGCGACGTCGAGAAGAAGTTCATCGTCCTCTCGCACACCACGACCGACCTGTTGGGGCGGCTGGCCCGCAAGTTCGGTCTCGGCGTGCTCAAAACCTGGGTCGGGTTCGCCCAGCTCGCCGCGGGTACGCGGGCCGTCTGGGACTTGCACGCGGGAAAGGACACTCCCGGTCTGACCGTCGGCGGAAGATTGCCTTTCTACGACGAAGGCCGCCGCGATCCCAACGACGCCGTTTGCAACCGAACCATTCATTCGTGGGAGGGAATGGACGACCGCCGGCGCTGCATCAACATCGCCGCGTTGGAGCAGAGCAACGGGTTTACGCTCCTGGGGGACGTACCGCCGGACGAACGATCGTTGGGTAAGGGCGGCCACGTGCGCGACAAGGATGGAACGTTCGCCGCAGTGCTCGTCGCGGAACTCGCCCAATACGCCAAGGAGCGCGGAACCAACCTGCTCGACCTACTCGACGAAGAGATTTACCTCGACCCCGACATCGGGCTGTACGTCACCTATTACGAACCCGATCCGATGGACGGCGAATACGAAGGCCTGGCCGGATACACCAAGAAACGCGCTATCCTCGAAAAAGCCGACGATCTCTTCCGTAGGGCGGGTGCCACTGGCGGCTCGTCCGCCAGTGCCCGATCGCCCAGCGGTAGCTTGACTATCGGTGGTCTGCCGGTGGTGAGCGCGACGGTCTATCCCACGGGAAAGTACGACGCGATCAATTGGCCCGGATTTCCCGACGAGGGCTACCGCTTCTACTTCGACGGAGACCGCCGGTCGCACCTGACCATCCGCCCGTCCGGGACTTCCAACGCCCTGCGGTTCCACGTGCAGCTTTTCGGCGGACATCCGACCCGTGAGACGCTCATCCGCGAGAAGGCCGAACTCCGCGCCACTGCCGCCCGGATCGTCGAGGACGTTCGCCAGCGCATCGGTGCCACAACGTGACATCGCACGGCGACCTTCACGACGTCGTCATCGCGTTCGATATCGACAACACACTCACGGACCCGGACGGCTCGGGCGACTGGCGGACGACCGCGAAGTTTCTCGCAAGCCACGATCTCGGACTGAACATGGGCGAGGCCCATGAGGCCTTCGAGTCGATCCGCGCTCGCGGGGCTGTGCTGGAGCGCATCGGACTGGCTAACCCGCGGCACGAGCGAGGCTGCGCCGACGGGTTGGCCGCGCTGTGCCTCATGCACTGCACGAACCCGAACCTTCAAGCCGAACTCGGCATCAACGCCGATGACCAAAGCACGCACCGCGGGACATTCACCAAGCTCTCCGACCTTGAGCGCGCGACGCGCGAGGGCGACTTCGACGATCGACTCGACGCCGAATGCCGTATTCGGGGGTTCGCCGCAACCGACCCGCGAATTGCCCGATCGCGCGACGAGGTGCTCCGCATTTCCCGACACCCAACGCTCCGCACCTGGGCAAGCGCCTACGAAGCGATCGAAAACGAGGAGCCTGCCAGCGATGTTCGACGACTGCTCGAGAACCTCATGTCACGCGGCGCGACGCCGATCGTCATCACTGAGGGCCGCGAAGAGGTGCAAATGCGGAAGATACGCCGGCTTCGCGTGGCCGACATTTTTACCGGTCGCGTGTTGATTACCGAAACCGCAGCGAAACTGCCCGGCATCCACGAGTTGGAATCGGCGATCGGAGGGCTGATGGACCGGAGGATTCATTCGCTTTGTTCACCGGCAGAGAGCGACGAGCTGCAACTGCTTTGGTATTTCCGCTGCGTTGTCGAGGAATGGGCGACGAAGTCAGCGTTGTTCTACGCCCGCTGTTTGCACGCCGTTCACCAGAATCCCAACGACCCTCAGTCCGCGCTGGCGAAGCTCGCCGTCGTGCCCGCGGAGCAATGGGAAAGGCGACCGCTCCGCTTCGTCATGGTCGGCGATCGTTACGACAAAGACGTGCTTCCGTTAATCGAGCTGCTCGGATGCGATGTCGGCATGACGGTGCGATTGCGAGCGGGAAAGTACGCCGCCTGGCATCCCGAAGACGAGTTACCGCCGCATCGTCGTCCGTTCCGGACCTTCACAAGTTGGGACGCTCTGTCGACTTTCCTGACCGACGACCTGACCGTCGAGGACATACCCCCGATCACGGCGCCGCCTCCGATCGTCCCGCCCACGAAACTCCGGTGGGACTACATCGACCGCGGCCTGGAGAACACGTTGGAGTCCGTACGCCTCGTCGCCGAACTGGTCTCCGCGACGGTCCGGTAGGGTCCGCTGTGCGGACCGTACTACGGTTGCGAGTTGACCGCCGGCGGCGAGGTTCGCGCAGCCTTCGC
The DNA here is from genome assembly GCA_964421865.1 of uncultured Phycisphaera sp. Lineage (GTDB taxonomy): Bacteria > Planctomycetota > Phycisphaerae > UBA1845 > UBA1845 > SBAX01. Next base: position 6,433 of record CAYQZH010000179.1, read on the forward strand.
TTCATCCGTTGCTCGCCCCATCGCCCCCTCTTCCGTTCGTGCAAAGAGCCTTTTCCCTGCGGTCTCGTTCCGGAAGGCCGTGAACTCGCCGAGGCACAGAACCGTGTTATTCCCGCTCCAACCTGTCAGCACCGAATAGCTCTGCTCCTTGGCCGTGAAGCGAAACCGACCGCGAAGCCGCTCCCGCCCGAAATCCCACACCGTAAAAATACCCCCCAGCGACGCGGACCGGGTGTGAGCATACCCCGCGTCATTCCGTGCACGCACCGTACGCCGATCCATGCGATATTCCCGTCCGCTCCCCGCCGGCAACCCCTTCGCTACCATCGACATGAGGAACTCTCGATGAAACCGCTTGCCCAAGATCGATCCTGAGAAACTTCGCATGGCCACACACAGTTCCTCCTGATCGTTCACCCAAAAATAGCATTCGTCGGGCGTCACGCGGACGATCAGCGGACCGGTCGTGCTGATCTGCTTAGTCCCCAAGGGAACGGAAAAAACGACGGCGTGTCCGGCGCAACCCGTGACGGCAAGCACGCCGAGGGCGGCCCAAAGGTGCGTGATTGCCGATTTCCAATTTCCAATTGTCGATTGCTTCCGCCCCACCTTACCCCATAATCGGCAATTGGCATTTGGCAATTGGCAATCCTGTACGGGCCTGTCGCTGCTACAAGGGGAACTGCTCACACAGGGAGCGGACTTCGCCACGGACGGATTCGATGACCGCGGCCTCGCCTGCGGCGCGGAGCACGCGGTCGATCAACCCTGCGATCACGCCCATTTCCGCTTCCTTCATGCCCCGTGTGGTGAGGGCCGGCGTGCCGATCCGCAGTCCGCTGGTCTGCGTCGGTTTGCGTTCATCGAAGGGGATCATGTTCTTGTTGACGACGATGTTGGCCGAGACCAGCCAATCCTCGGCCTGTTGACCGGTCACGTCCGGGTACGCGGGCCGCAGGTCGAGGAGCATCAGATGATTGTCCGTCCCGCCCGAAACGAGGCGGTTCCCCTTGGCGACCAGCCCTTGAGCGAGAGCCTTGGCGTTCTTGAGGATTTGCTGCTGGTACGTCTTGAACTCCGGTTTGAGCGCTTCGGCGAAGGCGACGGCCTTGGCCGCGATGCAGTGCATCAGCGGTCCGCCTTGAGTCCCCGGAAAGATACGCGAGTCGATCGTTTTGGCGTGCGCCTCCTTGCACATAATCAACCCGCCGCGCGGACCGCGGAGCGTCTTGTGCGTCGTCGAGGTCACGAAGGCCGCGGTGGGTATGGGGCTGGGGTGCAGCCCGACGGCGACCATGCCCGCGATGTGGGCAATGTCGGCCATGTGCAACGCCCCGACCTCCGCCGCGATCTGCGAGAACGTGTCGAAGTCGATCGTCCGCGGGTAGGCCGACGCCCCCGAGAGAATCAGCTTCGGCTTGTGCTCCTCGGCCAGCCTGCGAATCTCCGCGAAGTCGAACTGCTCCGTCTTGCGCTCCACGCCGTAGTTGACGATGTGGTAGAGCAGGCCGCTGATGTTGACCTTCAGCCCGTGCGAGAGGTGCCCGCCGTGAGCGAGACTCAGTGACAGAATCGTGTCACCCGGTTGCAGAACCGCGAGGTACACGGCGGCGTTGGCCTGACTGCCGGAGTGCGGCTGAACGTTGGCGTGATCGCAGCCGAACAGCTTCTTCACCCGCCGGCAGGCCAGCTCCTCCACCCCGTCCATATTTTCGCAGCCGCCGTAATAGCGCTTGCCGGGGTAGCCCTCGGCGTACTTGTTGGTGAAGACCGAACCGAGCGCTTGCAGCACCGCCCGGGAGACGTGGTTCTCGGAGGCGATCAGCTCCAGCGTGTTTTGCTGCCGCCGGACCTCGGCCTCCATGACCGGCAGAATCTCCGGGTCCGCCGCCGCGATCGCCGACAAATCGTACTTGCTTTGCCCACCCATACCGATTCCCCGCGTTTCCTCTCTCACAGCGTCGCGGTCAGGGTATCTCCGTCGTCGTTCAAAATCAAACCACCGATCCGAACCCGGAGCGCCAGCGACGGGCCCCTCGGCGCGCGGAGCAGGAGCCACGCGACGCCCATCAGAACCATGATCGCTGGCAGGCGGGCACGGGACTCGCGGACAGCTTGCTGCTTCAACTCGCGGGGGCGCACGGGCTCATTCAACTGTCACGTACTCGTCGCTAATGTGCGCTTCGACGCCTTGGCTGTTGAGACGATCGAAGGTCGCAAACGATACGCTCGTAATCGTGGGGCGCAACTTGACGTACCTTCGTGGAGTCGGCCATCGATGCGCCGGAACATCGGGACTTCCTTGTCGGGTTGGTTGACCCGACCTACAAAACTTTACTTTGGACTGTGCCACCCCGCCCGTCACACAGTTTCAGACCATGCTGGCGGCGGGTCATACCTCTTGAAGTTGAACGAAAAGAGTTGTACATGCCCACAATGTGAGCATGTGAGTATCTTCAAGTGATGTGAACCGACCGCTGCGATTCCAAAGTTGCGCATCCCTCCGGGTTCTCCGTCCACGACAAGTCCATAGTTCCCGACCCCGCACACCTTGCACACGCGGATCACCTTGTCGGAGATCACATCACCACCCAGATCGATGATCCGCAGTGACTTGCCCCCAATTCATGTACCAGCCGCTGTGAGAGTCGACCGTGTTTCGCCGTGTCG